>MNFJ01000076.1 GCA_001918155.1 Deltaproteobacteria bacterium 13_1_40CM_4_68_19 | reverse complement strand
CTGGTCTTCTTCCGCGGGAAGCGCCGGATCGAAGATCACGTGCGCGCGCTTGCGGCCGTCGATCCACAGCTCCTCCCAGATCTGGCCGGTCCTGTTCTCGCCGACGGGCTGGGGAAAGTAGCAGCGCCCGTGGATCGGGTCGGTGGCCGAGAAGACTGCGCGCAGGGCGGAGGGATCGTCGGCGCCCCACTTCAACTCGCGGGCCGAGAAGACGCAATTTCCGTAGCCGCCCTTGCTCTGGACTTTCCGCAGGCCGCCGCGCGACATCCAACCGGTCTCGGGGACGCCAGCGCCTTGCGCTGCCTGGCCGCGCAGGTACAGGAATCCCACCGCGGCGAGCAGCAGGGCCGCCGCCGCGCCGCCCGCGACTGCCGGCCACAGCCGCGAAGGGCGCCTCGCTGCGGGACGCGATCGCGAGGGCTGCCTCTCCGCTGGGTTGGAGACCGGCTGCGGCCGTTGCGCGGCGGCAGGCAGCAGGCGCGTCCGCTCTTCGGACGGCGCGGCCTTGTCCCCCTGCCGGCCGCCGAGCGCACGCGGCAGCGCATCGATGCCGGCGATCAGCTCGTCGCAGCTCTGGTAGCGCTCAGCCGGCTTCTTCGCGCACATCTTCTCGACGATGCCGGCCACCCGCTCGTCGCAGGGCACGAATTGCGCGATCTGCGGCAGCGGCGTCTTCACCTGCATCAGCATCACGTCGACCTTGCTCTTCGCCTCGAAGGGCTTGCGGCCGCTCAGCAGTTGGAACGCGGTGATCCCCAGGGAGTAGATGTCGCTGCGGGCGTCGATGGCGTAGCCGGTCGCCTGCTCCGGGCTCATGTAATACGGCGTCCCGAGCACCGTCTCGCCGGTCAGGTCCTTCTTGGCGTCGCGCAGCTTGGCGACGCCGAAGTCGAGGATCTTCACCTCCCCGGCGGCCGACATCATGATGTTTCCCGGCTTGATGTCCCGGTGGACGACGTTGTTCGCGTGCGCTCTGCGCAGGCCGTCCGCGCACTGCCGGACGACGGAGATCACCTGGACGGGCGCGAGGGGACCCTGCCTGAGCAGGAGGTCGAGTGGCTGCCCGTCGAAGTACTCCATGACGATGTAGGGATCGATGGTGTCGTCGTCGCTGCCGACGATCTCGTAGATCTGGATGATCGCGGGATGCACGATCCTGGCGAGCACCTGCGCCTCGCGCCGGAAGCGTTCGACGTATCGGGGATCGCGGTGCGTCAGCACCTTGATCGCGACGTACCGGCCGAGCGAGGGATCGACGGCGCGATAGACGGCGCCCATTCCGCCGGAGCCGAGCAGGATCGGGTCCTGGTAGCGGCCGAACGAAGCCGTCGCCTGCGACTCCGGCATTCAAGCAGTTATAGCGGAATGCGGCTGGGCGTCCGGTTTTCGCAGCATGTGCGTGAAGGCCCACAGCGCGCAGGCGGCGAGCGCCGCATAGCGGAACGCGACCATCGGCCAGAACACGGCGTGGTCGAACCAGAAGGCCTGCGCCCAGGCGCGGTCTCCCTGGAGGTGCAGACGCGTGAAGCTGATGGCGTAGTCCGCGAAGGCGAGCACCGACACCGCGCCGCCGAGCCAGCCGGGAATCGCCGCCAGCGCGAGCAGCGACACGACCCACAGCCAGTACTGGGGTGAGTAGACCTTGTTGGCGATGAAGAAGAGACAGACGAGCGCGCACGCGGCGCGGAGCGGATCGAGCCGCCGCGTGCGCAGCTCGGCGACCGCGATGGCCAGCGCCGCCGCGAGCACGGCGATCGCGGAGACGGTATTCGCCGTGGTCACGGATCTGCGGGCGTCGGCGCCCAGCAGCAGGTAGAGGGAAGGCTCGATCTCCCGGATGCGGTTGTACTCGAAGAACCAGGTCCAACGCGGCCATCCCCAGATGGCGAACGGCAGGTTCACTCCCAGGGAAACGGCGAGGAAGATGGCGATCAGCTCCAGCGTTCGCCGCCTTGGCCCGCGCAGCGAAAGGAGCAGCACGATTCCAAGCACGAGGATGGGGAAGAACTTCGTCCACACCGCCAGCGAAAGCACGGCGACCGCGATGCGCTCTCGCCCGGCGGCCCAGAGCCAGAGCCCGGCAGCGAGCGGCAGGATGCCGAACAGATCCCAATTCAGGGCCCCGTAGACCAGCAGCGCCGGCGAGGCGGCCCAGACCCAGGGCTGGGTTCCGGGCAGCGCGCAGATGAACCAGAGCGAGAGGAGCGCGCAGGCGGCGAGGAGCGCGAACGTGAGCGCGAAATATCCGGCGCGATCGGGCGCGAGCACGCTGGGAAACCACATGCCGATCCCGAGCAGCACCGGGTACTCCACCTTGTCCTCCAGGTACGGGAGAGTGTGCCGTGCTGCTCCGCGGTCCTCGTGCAGCGCCAGGATGTCCGAGTACGCCAGCGCGCCGAACGACCAGAGTCGGTAGCCCCACGGCGAAGGATGGCGGGTGCCTTCTGCGGTGCGAACGTATCCGGCGAGCAGGATCGCCGCACAGACCGCGGCGGGCGACGCGAACCTCCGCAGCGTGGCGGTCCGATCGAGCGGCTTCACACCGGCGTCACGCTCCTCCTCTTCGGGCTCAGCGGCCGCTCGCGCTGCGCGGCGGCGTCGAAGCGCTTGACGATCTCCTCGCGCAGCCGGTCTCCCGGCACGATCGCGTCCACCACTTGTTCGGCGGCGAGCTTGTAGATGTCGATGTCGGCCCTGTACTCGTCGCGAAGCTGCTGCACGTACGCGGCGCGGTCCTTTTCCGGCCTCTCCTGGATCTTGTTGAAGTAGACGGCGTTCACCGCCGCTTCCGGGCCCATCACGGCGATCATCGCCTGGGGCAGCGCGATGGTCGCGTCGGGTTCGAAGGCAGGCCCGCCAAAGGCATACAAGCCCGCGCCGTACGCCTTGCGCACGATCACGCAGAGCTTCGGCACCGTCGCCTCCGAGACCGCCATGATCATCTTGGCGCCGTGGCGGATGATCCCCTCGCGCTCCACCTTGGTGCCGATCATGAATCCGGGGACGTCCGCGAGATAGAGGATGGGGATCCCGAACGCGTCGCACAGCCAGATGAAGCGCGCCGCCTTGTCGGCGCTGTCGACGAAGAGCACGCCGCCCTTGTGCTTGGGCTGGCTGGCGACGATCCCCACCGGCTTCCCGTCCAGGCGCGCAAAGGCGGTGATCACCTCGGGCGCGAAGAGCTTCTTCAGCTCGAAGAGCGTGTCCGCGTCGATCAGCTCGCGGAGGAGCGCGAACATGTCGAAGAACTTGTTCTGGTCCGGCGGGATGATGTCCTCGATGCGCTTGCCGGAAGTGGCGGGTGGAACCGCCTTCTGCATCGGGAGCGGCGCCGAGAAGTTCTCCGGGAAGTACGAGAGATAGCGCTGCGCCGCCGCGATCGCCTCCTGCTCGGTCTTCACCAGCACGTCGCCGCAGCCCGAGACCGAGCAGTGCATCCGCGCGCCGCCCAGCTCCTCCAGCGTGACCTTCTCGCCGATCACCATCTCGGCCATCCGCGGCGATCCGAGGTACATGGAAGCGTTCCCTTCCACCATCACCACGATGTCGCAGAATGCCGGGATGTAGGCCCCTCCCGCTGCGCTCGGCCCGAAGAGCAAGCAGACCTGCGGGACTACGCCGCTCATCTGGCACTGCATGTGGAAGATGCGTCCCGCGCCGCGGCGGCCCGGAAACATCTCGATCTGATCGGTGATGCGGGCCCCCGCGGAATCGACCAGGTAGAGCATCGGGCAGCGCGTCTTCAGCGCCTGCTCCTGGATGCGGATGATCTTCTCCACGGTGCGACGGCCCCAAGACCCCGCCTTCACCGTGGAGTCGTTTGCCATCACCGCGACGATACGGCCGTCGACCCTTCCCAACCCGGTGATCACTCCGTCTGCTGGGAGCTCCGGATCGACCGAATTGGCGAACGCTCCGTCTTCCACGAAACTGTCCGGATCGAGCAGCGTGCGGACCCGCTCGCGCGCGAACAGTTTCCCCGCCTCCGCGTTCTTCTGGTGGTACTTGGCCGCTCCGCCCTTCGCGATCCGCGCCAGCTCCGCCTTCAGCTTGTCGTCGAATGGCATGGCCGGCGGCGCTTTTAGCAGGAAGCACTCGAGGTGTCAGGGGCCCAGGAAGGGCGCTGGAACCGGGATCGCCTCTCCGTCGTGGCGCGGGTCGCTGGCGCCGAACTTCACGCCGGTCTTGCGATCGAACACCACCGCCTGGCCGTAGCCGAAGATCGGCGTGCGCGGCGGCCGCACCTCGAGCTGATGGCCGAGCGCGGTCAACTCGTCGCGCGCCTGCTGCGGGACCGAAGCCTCGATCTCCACGTCGCAACCCTCGAACGTCGCCTTGGTGAACCGCCCCGCCTCCAGCGCCTGCTGGATGGTCATCCCGAAGTCCGCGATGTTCGCCACGAACTGCGCGTGGGCCTGCGCTTGGTTCCAGCCGCCCATGATCCCGAAGCCGATGCGGGCGCCGTCCTTCTGCATGAACGCCGGAATGATGGTGTGCAGCGGCCGCTTGCGCCCGGCGATGGTATTGGGCTGCCCGGGCTGCAGCGTGAACAGGCTTCCCCGGTTCTGCAGCATGAAGCCGCCGCCCTTGGGCACGAGGCCGGATCCGAAGCCCGCGTAGTTGCTCTGGATGAGCGAGACGATGTTTCCCTCGCCGTCCACCACCGTGAGATAGATCGTGTCGCTGCCGCTCGAGGCGGTCACTCCCGGGAGCTGCGACGGCTCGACGTGGCAGGCCGCCTTCTTCGGGTCGATCTGGCGCGCGCGACGCGCTGCGTTCTCCTTCGCCAGGAGCTGCTGCACGGGAATGCGGGTGAAGCGCGGGTCGCCGATGTACTTGAGGAGGTCGGCGTAGGCGAGCTTCTTCGCCTCGATCATCGCGTGCAGGGTGCGCGCCGAATGGAATCCCCACTCGGCCAACGGGAACTGCTCGAGGATGCCGAGCATCTCGAGCGCCGCGATGCCCTGGCCGTTCGGCGGCAGCTCGCTCACCTTCCAGCCGCGATATGTCGTCTCGATCGGCTCGACCCATTCCGGCTGGAACTCGCCCAGATCGTCCAGCGTCATCACGCCCCCGCGTTCGCGGACGACGTCGACGATGGCCTGAGCGGTGGGCCCCTTGTAGAACCCGTCGCGGCCCTGTTCGGCGATCCGCCGGAGCGAGCGCGCCAGGGCCGGGTTCCTGAACGGCTCGCCCGGCCGCGGCGATCGTCCCTCGATCAGGAAGGTGGCGCGCGACTCGGCATCCGCGCCGAGCATCTCCACCGAGCGGGACCACAGCCCCGCGGTGACCTCCATCACCGGAAAGCCGTGCTCGGCGTACCAGATCGCGGGAGCCAGATCGGTCGCCAAGGGAAGCTTGCCGAACCGCTTGTGCATCGCCGCCCAGCCGCCGACGGCCCCCGGGACCGTGACGGTGTACACGCCACGGTAGGGAAGCTCGCCTTGCACGCCCTTGCCGTGGAGGAAATCGAGCGTCATTCCCGAAGGCGACCACCCGCTCGCGTTCACCCCGTACAGCTTGTCCTCCTTCGCCAGGTACACGATGGCAAAGAGGTCGCCGCCGATGCCGTTCGAGGTGGGCTCCATCACGCCTTGGGTCGAGTTGGCGGCGATGGCGGCGTCCACGGCGTTTCCGCCGCGCTGGAGGATCTGCACCGCCGCCTGGGCGGCGAGGGGCTGGCTGGACGCCGCGACGCCGTGTTGCGACGCGGCGACGGACCGGCCGGGCACGGGCAGCGTAGCTGCCACCACGAGGGCCAGGGTCATCATGGCGGACTTCTATCACCAGGCTGAAGCTGCGGTACTGTACGGTCGATGCCGAAGGGGAAGCCGCGTGAACAGGGCGACACCGCGGTCGTCACGGAGAAGAAGAGCAAGACCCAGAAGCCCAAACTGTGGAAGGTCATCCTTCACAACGACGACTTCACCACCATGGAGTTCGTCATCCATGTCCTGGAGGTGGTCTTCAACAAGGAGGCGGCGGTGGCGCACGATCTGATGCTCCAGGTCCATACGCGTGGCATGTGCGTCGCCGGCGTTTACACTTACGAGATCGCCGAGACCAAGGTGGCGACGGTGGAGCAGATGGCGAAAGCGGCGGAGTTTCCTTTTTTGAGTACGATGGAACCGGAATGAGCTTGTCGATCACCAAGGAGCTGGAATCCTCGCTGCGGCTGGCTTTTGCCGAGGCGAAGGCGCGACGGCACGAGCACGTGACGCTGGAGCACCTGCTCTATGCGCTGCTGCGCGACCCGGTGGCGACCCGCATCCTGCGCGCCTGCGGGGCCCGGTTGCAGGAGCTGAAGCGCGACCTGGAGCAGCACCTCCAGGAAAGCCAGCCCCAGCTGCCCGACGGATTCGATCGCGACCCGGAGCAGACCCGCGCCTTCCAGCGCGTGCTGGAGCGGGCGGCGATGCAGGTGCAGTCGAGCGGCAAGGAGACCATCGACGCCGGGTCGGTGCTGGTGGCGCTCTTCCGGGAACGCGATTCCCACGCTCTCTACCTGCTGGAGAAGCAGGGAGTCACGCGCCTCGACCTCTTGCGGTTCATCTCGCACGGGGCGCTCAAGGTCCGCGACGACAGCGGCCTGCGCCCCCATGGCGGAAGCGACGACGAGCTGCACGCGCAGCCGCAGGGCGACGACGAGGACGGCGGCCTGGCCGACGACCCGCTCGCCGCCTATTGCGTCGACCTGATCCAGCGCGCGGCCGAGGGACGCATCGACCCGCTGGTCGGGCGCAAGAACGAGCTGGAGCGGACGATGCAGGTGCTTTGCCGCCGCCGCAAGAACAATCCCATCTACGTGGGCGAGGCGGGCGTCGGCAAGACGGCGCTGGCCGAAGGCCTCGCGGTGGCCATCCACGAGCAGAAGGTGCCGGAGATCCTCAAGGCGGCCCCGCTCTACGCGCTCGATCTCGGCGCCCTGCTCGCCGGGACCAAGTTCCGCGGCCAGTTCGAGGAGAGACTGAAGGCCGTGGTGCGGGCGCTGTCGGAAAAGCCCGGCGCCATCCTGTTCATCGACGAGATCCACATGCTGGTGGGCGCCGGCGCCACCAGCGGCGGCTCGATGGACGCCTCCAACCTCCTCAAGCCCGCCCTGGCGAACGGCGAGCTGCGCTGCATCGGCAGCACGACCTTCAATGACTTCAAGGCGAGCTTCGACCGCGACAAGGCGCTCGCCCGTCGCTTCCAGAAGATCGAGGTGCTGGAGCCGAGCCGCGACGAGGCCGTGCAGATCCTCCAGGGCCTGAAGAGCCGCTACGAGGAGCACCACGGCGTCACCTACAGCGAGCCGGCGCTGGAGGCCGCCGTCGACCTCTCCGCCAAGCACCTGGTCGATCGGCACCTGCCGGACAAGGCCATCGACGTGATCGACGAGGCCGGCGCGCTGCAGCGGATGAAGCCCGAGAACGAGCGGGTGCCCGTGATCGGAGTGCCCGAGATCGAGCAGGTGGTGGCGAAGATCGCTCGCATCCCCCCGCGCAGCGTCTCCAGCGACGACAAGACGGCCCTGAAGAACCTCGCTCCCGAGCTGAAGCAGGTGGTGTACGGCCAGGACGCCGCCATCGGGGCGCTGGCGAGCGCGATCCTGCTCTCGCGGTCGGGCCTTGGCTCGCCGACGAAGCCGATCGGCAGCTTCCTCTTCTCCGGTCCGACCGGCGTGGGAAAGACCGAGCTGGCGAGACAACTCGGGCGAATCATGGGGGTGCCCCTGATCCGCTTCGACATGTCGGAATACATGGAGAAGCACACGGTGAGCCGGCTGATCGGGGCGCCTCCCGGGTACGTGGGCTTCGATCAGGGCGGCCTGCTCACCGACGCGATCCGCAAGCAACCCCACGCGGTGCTGCTGCTCGACGAGATCGAGAAAGCGCACCCGGACGTGTTCGACATCCTCCTCCAGGTGATGGATCACGCCACGCTGACCGACAACAACGGCCGGCAGAGCGACTTCCGGCACGTGGTGCTGATCTTCACCACCAATGCGGGAGCGCGCGACATGACCGCGGCGCGGGTCGGGTTCGGCGCCGGGACGCGGAGCTTCATGGTCGCCGGCACCAGGCTGGACGAGAAGATCGCCTCGTTCGACCTGGATTCCGGCGCCGGCGGGGACGCGAAGAAGGCCATCGAGCGCACCTTCAGCCCGGAGTTTCGCAACCGCCTCGATGGCTGGATCGCCTTCTCCAGCCTGCCGATGGACGTGGTGGAGCGGATCGTCGACAAGCAGATCGACGAGCTGCGCGTGCAGCTGCGGGAGAAGAACGTGGAGCTCCAGCTCCTTCCCGAGGCGCGCAGATGGCTCGCCGACCGGGGCTTCTCGCCTCAATTCGGCGCCCGGCCGATGGCGAGGCTGATCCAGACCGCGCTGAAGAAGCCGCTCGCGGAGCGGATCCTGTTCGGAGATCTGGAAAAGGGCGGAAAAGTGATCCTGGGTGTGCAGGAGGACAAGCTGAGCATCGGCAAGGAATGAGGAGACGGGCGCCTCCGCCGGTAGAATGCGCGGATGCGCTCTTGCTTCTTGCTGCTGATCGCTTGCGCCTGCGCCACCGCCGCTCCACCTCCCAAGCCCGCCGGTGAAACGGCCGCGACTCCCGCGCGCGAACCTGCCGCCACGCGGATCGTCTCCGTCCTCGAGCTGCGCAACAAGCAGCAGCTGCGGGACGGACCAGGCATCGATGCCGGCTATGTCGCCGATCGACTTCGCGCCGAAGTGCTCGGCGCCGGGATCGACGCGCGCGTCATCAGCCGGGAGAACATGCTGGTGCTGCTCCAGGCGCAAGGGAAACAGCTCGCCGACTGCGAAGGCGAATGCGAGGTGGAGACCGGCCGGCGCATCGGCGCCGATCTGGTGGTGAGCGGAGAGATCCTTCGCGTCGGCGAGAGCCTGAAAGCGAGCCTGCGCCTGCACGAGACGCGCTCGGGGACGCTGGTCGCAGCGGCCACCGCGGCCGGAAGCACGGCCGAAGAGCTGGACTCCCGCCTGGGCAGCGCGGTGCGCCAGCTCGTTGCCCCTCTCCAGCGGCCCTCGTCCGCCTCGCCGGCGAGGAGCAGTGGCAGGGGGGCGGCGTCCTTCGATCCGCGGGTGTTCGCGGCATCGCAGCCTTCACCGTGGGAGTGCGAAACCGCTGCCCGCCGGCTGCACGAGACGGCGCCCGAGCAGGGCTGGGCGGCGCTCGTCGCGTGCATCGAGCGCCAAGGCTGGCCGCGCGGAGACTTCACATATCTGGAGCGGATCACTACCGGCTTCTGGGACCAGGATCTGACCACGCGGCCGGATGCTCCGCGGGTGATCGCCCGCATCATCGCTTCCCGCGGAGGCGACGTGGAAGGGGACATTCCACTAGTACAGAAGAGCCGCGTCCCCCTCTTCACGCTCGCCGCGGCCCTGCGGCAGCCCGACGTGTACAAGGGCCGCTGGGTGCTGGTCCGCGGGGCGCTGAGCGAGATTCGCCAGGACGCCGGAAAGCCCGCCGCGATGGTGCGCGAGACCTCGCTTCGCGCGACGGCGCGCGAAGTGCAGGTCGGCAACGTCTCCCGCTGGGACCGGTCGAGCACCGGGAGCTCGCAGGGGGAGGTATCGACCACGAGGTACGGCGACGCGCGCGGCAGCTCGAAATACGCTTCCAGCGGCCGCAGCGAGTTCTCCACGGTCAAGCAGAAGTTCGACAACGAGCGGGTGGAGACCGGACGACTCGCGCTCGGAAGGCTTGCACAGGCAGACCCGTTCCTCGAGCCGGAGAAGGACTTCCTCTTTCTCGGCCGCTTCGAGGGGACGAGCGCGGGCCGCGACCAGCAGCCGGTCGCGCTGCTCTCGATCGCCGGGTATTTCCAACCGAACGCCCTGCTCGTGCAGTGACCGCGAGCGGGATTATTTCCCCCGCCATCCGGGCGGACGCTTCTCGGCGAAGGCCTTCAGGCCCTCCAGGCGATCCTCGCTGAGCAGCGGCTTCTCGTAATGGTGGCGCTCCCGCTCGAGAGCGGCATCGATCGGCAGGTCCCACCCCTCGTCCACGGAGGCCTTCGCCGCAGAGACGGCGATCGGCGCGTTGGCGGCGATCTCGTGCGCCAGCGCAACCGCAGCGGAGACGGAATCGCCCGCGGCGGAGATCCGGTTGACCAGCCCGATCTGCAGCGCTTCCTGCGCCTCCACCCGGCGCGCGGTGAGGATCAGGTCCTTGGCCCGCCCCAGGCCGACGAGGCGCGGGAGCCGGACCGTGCCGCCGCCGCCGGGGATCACGCCCACCTTCGTCTCCGTCAGGCCGATCTGCGCAGCCGGATCCATCACGCGCAGATCGCACACCAGCGCCAGCTCGCACCCGCCGCCGAGCGCGAGACCGTTGATCGCGGCGATCCAAGGCTTGGGGCAGCGCTCGATCTCGCGCATGGCGACGTGCAGCTCGACCAGCCATCGCCTGACGTCGTCCTCCGTCCAGCCGCGCCTTTCCTTGAGATTCGCGCCGGCGCAGAAGGCGCGCCTTCCGGCTCCGGTGACGACCACCGCGCGCACGGACGCCTCGACAGCGGCCTGCCGCGCCTGCTGGGCCAGATCGGAGACCAGGGCGCGCGAGAGCACGTTCATCTGCGCCTCGCCGTCGATGGTCAGCACCCGCACCGAGCCGCGATCTTCCTGGATCAGATTGGCCATTTCACGTCGCTTCCGCGATCCGCGCCTCGCCGGGCTGCCGCCGCCCGAGCGCCGCCTGCAGGCGCCGTCCGGCGAGCTTGTGACCGACCAGCTCCTGCGCGAGTGCGCCGGCCTCGATCAGCTTGACCAGATCGATCCCGGTGTCGATCCCCATGTCGGCGAGCATCGAGGCGAGGTCCTCGGTGGCGAGATTGCCCGCGGCGCCCGGCGCGTAGGGACAGCCGCCCATCCCACCGATGCTGGTGTCGAACGTCGCGATGCCGAGCTCCATCGCGGCGAGGCAGTTGGCGAGCGCGGTCCCATGCGTGTCGTGCAAGTGCAGGGCGAGCAACCCGGCCGGCATCTCGCGCAGGAACAGCTCGAGGATCTCCCGCGTCTGCTTGGGGTTTCCCACGCCGATGGTGTCGCCGAGGCACAGCTCGTCGCAACCCATGGCGCGCAGGCGGCGCGCGATCTCCAGCGCCCGCGCCGGATCGACCTTGCCCTCGTACGGGCAGCCCCAGATCGTGCTCAGGTAGGCCCGGACGAACAGTCCATGCTGCTTCGCCACCGGCAAGATCTCGGCGAAATGCGCCAGCGACTGCGCGATGGTCTTGTTCGTGTTCTTGAGGTTGTGCGTTTCCGTGGCCGACATGAACAGCGCGATCTCGCGCATCCCGGTTGCCAGGGCCCGGTCCAGCCCGGCGCGGTTCGGAACCAACGCCGCGTACCGGAGGTCCGGCCGGCGGACGACGCGGCGCGCCACTGCGTCCGTGTCCGCGAGCTGCGGAATCCATTCCGGTCGGACGAAAGAGCCGAGCTCGATGCGCCGGAGCCCCGCGTCGGCCAGCGCTGCGATCAGGCGAAGGCGCGCCTCGACGGACAGGTTCGCGGACTCGTTCTGCAGGCCATCCCGGGGCCCGACTTCGTAGATGGTGACGCGGGCCGGCAGCATCCGGATCAGCTCCGGGGGCGCACGTTGTCGCGGACCCATTCCGCGATCGACCGGGTGGTCGCGCCCGGAGTGAAGATCTCCTTGACGCCGAGCTTCTTCAGCTCGGGGATGTCCGGATCGGGGATGATCCCGCCTCCGAAGACCACCACGTCGTCGGCCCCCTGCTTGTGGAGCAGATCGATCACCGCCGGAAAGAGCGTCATGTGCGCCCCCGACATGATCGAGAGCCCGATCGCGTCGACGTCCTCCTGGACCGCCGCCGCGACGATCATCTCCGGCGTCTGGTGCAGCCCGGTATAGATCACCTCGAAACCGTCGTCGCGCAGGGCGCGGGCGATGATCTTCGCGCCCCGGTCGTGGCCGTCGAGGCCGGGCTTGGCGACGAGGATGCGGATCTTGCGGGTGCTGTCTGCCATCAGGGGACCTTCTCCAGCAAGGCAATGAGCTGCAGCGTCTCTTCCGTCAAGGGGGCTTCGGGTTCCAGCCGGCGCAGGATGAATCCCGCGGCACCCGCGAGCTCGACGAGCCGCGGCGGCGCATAGTAGCGGATGGAAAACGTTGCCGAAAGGTTCTCGCCGGCGGGCGTGCGCAGCGTCTTCGTCACCCGGTCGACATTCATCTTCGCGTCCCACTCGCTCTCCTCGACGATCCGTCCAAGTCCGGGCACATCCTCTTCGTAGCGCAGATGCGGGCGGGCCGCGAGCCGCAGCGGGTTGTCCGTGGTGAGCACCAGGCCGCCTCCCGGCCGGAGCACACGCGCCGCCTCGCGCAGGGCGGCGACGGCGTCGGCGTGGGTGCCGAGGAACATCGAGCTGTAGAAGCAGAATGCCGCCGCCAGCGATCCCGCGTGCAGGGGAAGCGCGCGCAGATCGCCGCGGAGCAGGTGGGCGGAGGGAGCTTGCGCCCGGGCCTCGTCGAGCAGCAAGGCGCTGCGATCGACGCCCAGCGGGTGCGCATGGCCCTGCTCGACGAACGCCGCGAGGTGGCGGCCATACCCGCAACCGAGGTCCGCGATCGGCTTGCCCGGTTCAACCTGCACCAGGGTGAGCGCGGTGGATACGTCCTCGCGTGCCAGCCGCGCTGGGGCGAAGCGCCGCGTGGTTTCCAGGAAGATGCGGTCGGCTACATCCACTGCTCGGCCCAACGCTCGAGTCCGCCGATGACGCGCCCGAGCGCGCGACCCTTGTCGGTCAGGTGGTATTCGACCCGGATGGGTTGCTCGCCGATCACGCGTCGCCGCACCACCCCGGCGCGTTCCAGCTCCTTGAGGCGCTGCGAGAGCATCCCTTCGCTCACCACCTCGAGCTCGGTGACCAGCTCGCTGTAACGGTGCGCCCTCTTCAACAGCAGCTGGACGATGAGCGGGCTCCATCGCTTCCCCAGCAGGTCGACCGCCGCCTGGAAGTGCACGCAGATGTGCTTGGAGTAAGGGCGCTCGGTCATCGCAAAAGTATAGCCCCGGGAATCCCCGGGGGCACGAAAGCATCAGTAGCTACGTAAAACGTAGTTCCAACCTTTTTAGGAGTCTGTCATGGCCCTCGGCACCTGGAACATCGATCCCTCCCACTCGGCGATCGCCTTCGCCGTCCGCCACATGGTGGTCTCGAAGACCCGTGGCCGGTTCACGAAGTGGAGCGGTCAGCTCCGTTTCGACGAGGAAAATCCCGTCGTCTCCTCGGTGGAGGTGACCATCGATCCGGCGAGCATCGATACCGCGGACGGTCAGCGCGATGCGCACCTGCGCTCCGCCGATTTCCTGGACGTCGAGAAGTTTCCCACCGCCTCCTTCCGCAGCACGAAGGTCGAAGAGCCCGACTCCGGTCGCTACCGCATCACCGGTGACTTGACGGTCCACGGCGTCACGAAGTCCGTCATCCTCGACGTCACCTACGAGGGCAGCGGCAAGGATCCCTGGGGCGGCGAGCGCGCCGGTTTCAGCGGGAGCACCAGCATCGATCGCAAGGATTTCGGCCTGCGGTGGAACCAGGCGCTGGAGACCGGTGGCGTCCTCGTGGGCGACAAGGTGGAGCTCATGCTCGAGATCGAGGCGGTGAAAGAGACGGCGCAGAAGGCCGCTTAACGACGCAGCGTGAAATCGTCGAAGAGGATGCCGGACACCGTCGCCGCGATGCCGGCTCCCCCCGATCCCGCATATGCCGAGGATGAAGAATCGCTGGCAGTGAGCTTCGGGACGCCATCGACTGCCGCCGTCAGCGTGACCGGCGACGAGCCGCTGACCCCGAATGTGAAGGCGTGCCATGCGCCGAGATTCGCGATGCCGCTCGCCACGCTGGACAGCACCGTCAACCGGAAACGGCGGTGGGCGTCAGGACGCTCTCTACGCTGTTCCAGCCGGTTCGCTGCCGGTTTCCATGGAAGGTGAGCTGATCGAACGCAGGATCCGCCGAGGCGGCGCCGGCCGAGAGGACGAGGACGGCGACGACTGCTCGCGGAGCCATTGGCCCCCACGGTCGTCATGCGGGCAGCCAAGTGCAAGTGCGGCAATCGCGGCAATCTGCGGAGCGCTCGCCCGCTCTAGAACGTACCCTTCTCGCGGTACGCCCCCCACACCTTGCGGAACACGTCGCAGACCTCGCCGAGCGTGCAGTACCCCTTCACGGCCTCGAGCACCGGGTACATGAGGTTCTTGTCGCTCCGGCAAGCGTCCTCGACGGCGCGCAGCTTCTCCTGTGCCCCCCGCAGCGAGCGGCTGCGTTTCACGGCGTTCAGACGCTCCACCTGCTTGTGGACCAGTTCGTCATCGATCTTCAGCGTCGGAATCGGTTCGTCCCGCTCCTTGCGGAAGGCGTTCACGCCCACGATCTTGCGCTCGCCCGAGTCGACCTCCCGCTGCCACTGGTAGGCGCTCTCCGCGATCTCGCGCTGCGGGTAGCCCTCCTCGATGGCGCGGATGATGCCGCCATACCGGTCGATCCTCGCGAGGATCTCCATCGCGCGCTTTTCGGTCTCGTCCGTCAGGTACTCGACGAAATACGACCCCGCGAGGGGATCGACCACGCGATCCACGCCGCTCTCGTGCGCGAGGATCTGCTGCGTGCGCAAGGCGATGGTGACCGCCTCTTCGGTGGGCAGCGCGTATGTCTCGTCGAGCGAGTTGGTGTGCAGCGACTGCGTGCCGCCCAGCACCGCCGCGAGCGCCTGCAGCGCGACCCGGACTACGTTGTTGTACGGTTGCTGCGCGGTCAGCGCCACGCCCGCGGTCTGGGCGTGCGTGCGCAACGTCACGCTGATGGCCTTCTTCGCGCCGAATCGATCTCGCATCACGCGCGCGTAGATGCGGCGGGCGGCGCGGAACTTGGCGATCTCCTCGAAGAAGTCGTTGTGCACGTCCCAGAAGAAGCTCAGACGCGGGGCGAAGTCGTCGACGTCCATCCCCCGCTTCACGCACTCCTCGACGTAGCCGAATCCATCCGCCAGCGTGAACGCGAGCTCCTGGATCGCGGTCGCTCCGGCCTCGCGGATGTGGTAGCCGCTGATCGAGACCGGATGCCACTTCGGCATGTGCTTCGCGGTGTACTCGATCATGTCCACCACGATGCGCGTGGCCGGCCGGGGCCCGACCACCCACTCCTTCTGGGCGATGTACTCCTTGAGGACGTCGTTCTGGATGGTCCCACCGAGCTTGTCCTGCGAGACCCCTTGCTTCTCCGCGACCGCGACGTACGCGCAGAGCGCGAAGATCGCGCTGGCGTTGATGGTCATGCTGGTCGTGACCCGGTCGAGCGGGATTCCGCTGAAGAGCACCTCGAAGTCCTTCAGCGTGGAGACGGCGACGCCCTCCCTCCCCACTTCGCCGCGCGACATCGGGTGGTCGGCGTCGTAGCCCATCAGGGCCGGCATGTCGAAGGCGGTGCTCAGGCCGGTCATGCCGTGCTCGAGCAGGTACTTGAAGCGCTGATTGGTGTCTTCCGGCGTGCCGAATCCGGCGAACTGGCGCATCGTCCACAGCCGCCCGCGGTACATGCTCGGCTGCGGGCCGCGCGTGTACGGGAATTGACCCGGAAAGCCCACGTCGCGCAGGTACTTTTCGACCTCGGCATCGCTCGGATCGGACACGTCCGCGGGCGTGAGCAGATCGGGGATGGGAATTCCTGAGTCGGTGTGGAACTCGGCCCGGCGCAGCGCGCTCTTCTGCGTCGCGCGCGCCAGATCGATCTTGCGCCATTCCTCCTGGGCCGCCTTCAGGCGCTCCTTGGCGTTCATGAGCGCGAGATAACACGGGCAGGCCCGGCATGCGACCCGGCGGAGGCGCGGGCGTGCGCCCGCCCGCTGGGACCCTGCTGCGCGCGGCGGGGGTGTGTTCGTAAGTTCACGATCGCCGCTGCTCTGGGACGAGGGTTTCGCCTTGGTGGAGTCGCTGGTGATCGCGCAGCACGTCGACGAGTCTCACGAGGGGCGCGACCTGCTGCCCCGGACCGCGAAGGAGCGGGCCCGGATGCGCGAGCTCATCGCCACGATCGCGGGGAAGCTCGAGATCACTCCGAGCCATGCGAGAGATGCAAATGCCGCGCGCAAGCGGATAGGCGAAGGGCGTGCGGCGCTGGATGCGGCGCTTTCCGACGGCCGCGCCTGGCTCGGCGGCGACGCACCGATGTTGCCGGACCTGATGGTCTGGCCGTTTCTCGCCCTGCAAGAGCGGGACGGCGCCGCAATCCCGGCGCACTTGCAGCGCGCGTGCGCGTTCTGGGCGCGCGCGAAAGAACGCGACTCCCTGCGCGAGACGCGCCCCCGGACGCTCAGTGTGCGAGCAGATAGCGGCCGATGACGATGCGCATGATCTCGCTCGACCCTTCGTAGATGGTGGTGATCCGGGCGTCCCGGTAATGCCGTTCGGCGGGGAACTCGTCGATGTAGCCGTAGCCGCCGTGGACCTGCACCGCCGTATCGCAGGCCTTGTTCGCCTTCTCGGTGGCGAACACCTTCGCCATCGCCCCTTCCCGGGTGAAGGACTTGCCCGCCTCCTTCAGCGCGGCGGCGCGCAGCGCGAGCAGCCGCGCGGCATCGAGTTCCGTCGCGACGTCGGCCAGGGCGAATCGGATGGCCTGGTAATTGGCGATGGGCTGCCCGAAGGTGTGCCGGTCCTTCGCGTAACGGACCGCGGAATCGAGCGCGGCGGTGCCGATGCCGATGGCCTGGCAGGCGATGCCTACCCGCCCCGAGTCGAGAGCGCCGAGCGCGATGGGAAATCCGCGGCCCTCCGGACCGAGCATCGCGCTCGCGGGCACGCGCAGGTCCTCGAACGAGAGCGAGACGGTGCTGGATGCTCGCAGCCCCATCTTGTCCTCGTGCCGGCCGACGTGGAGCCCCTTGGTGCCGCCCTCCACGAGAAAGCAGCTGATCCCCCTGTTGCCTTCGACGCCGGTGCGTGCCCAGACGATGATCACTCCCGCCCGGTCGCCGGAGGTGATCCACTGCTTGCTGCCGTTGATCACGTACTCGTTGCCGTCGCGGCGCGCTGTGGTGCGCAGCGCCGCCGCATCCGAACCCGCGTGCGGCTCCGAAAGGCCGAAGCTCGCGGCGACGTAGCGGCCCGAGGTGATCTCCGGGACGTAGCGCCTCTTCTGCGCCTCCGTGCCGTGGCGCGCGATCGTCTCCGCGACCAGGTTGTTCACCGCCATGGTCACGGCCGTGGAGGCACAGCCCTGGGCGATCTCCATCATCGCCAGCGCATACGCGACCGCGCCGGCCTGCGCTCCGCCGTACTCCTCGGCGATGTTGACGCCCATCATCCCCAACTCGGCGAGCCCGGCGAGCTGCTCCGCGGGAAAGCGGCGTTCCCGGTCCAGCTGGCCGGCGATGGGAGCGAGCCTTTTCTGTGCGTAATTGCGCGCGGTATCGCGGACGAGCTGCTGCGCTTCGGTCAGTTCGAAGAGTCTGGGCTGCATCCCGGTCAGCAACTGCATGGCGACGAGCCGCTCAGCGGCTCACCGCCTATGTAGCAGCCGCAACTCCCGGGCGCGAGAAGACTTTGTACATCTTCTCGAACTCGATGGCGAACTCCGGCAGGCGCTTGCGCAGCACCGCGCGGTCGATCAAGACGCCGTCGTTGGAGACCAGCGTGAACTCCCGGGCCACCGCGAAACCCTTCTCGGTGATCCCCCAGCGCGCGTGCCCTTCTTCGCGCAGCACGCCGAGGCGGACGAAGTCGTTGAGGGCCCGCGCCAGCGAGGTGTGCCAGCGCGCGAGCCTGCGCTCGAGCGGATTGGATTCCCAGTCGCGGGCGCTGAGAGGCACGATGTCGCGGATGTGCACGTAGATGTCGCTGATGCCGGCGTTGCCGCCGCCGAAGAGCAGGGCCGAAAGCAGCGGCGCGCAAAACGTTTGCCTGGGAGTGAGACGCTCGGAGACCTCCGGGCCCGTGCCCCAGCCATCTTTCGGAACTGCACCCTGAACGACCATCGGAGCCCCCCAGGCCCTGGTCCTTTTTACTTCAAGAGCGCGTTCGAGATCACCAGCCGCTGGATCTCGGACGTACCTTCGTAGATCTCGGTGATTCGCGCGTCGCGGAAGTGGCGCTCGACGTCCAGCTCCTTCGAGTACCCCATGCCGCCGTGGATCTGCACCGCCTTGTCGGCGACGCGGTTGGCGGCCTCGCTGGCGTAGAGCTTGGCCATGCTCGATTCGCGCGAGTGCCGGATGCCGGCGTCCTTGAGGCTCGCGGCGCGCAGCGTGAGCAACCGGGCGGCCTCGAGCTCGGTGATCATGTCCGCGAGCATGAACTGGATGGCCTGGTGCTGTGCGATGGGGACGTCGAAGGTCTTGCGCACCTTCGCGTATTCGCGCGCCTCCTCGAACGCAGCCATCCCGATGCCGATGGCCTGCGCCGCGATCCCGATGCGGCCGCCATCCAAGGTGCTCATGGCGATCTTGAACCCCTCGCCTTCCTGTCCGAGGCGGTCCGCGGCCGGCACTTCCATGTTCTCGAAGAAGATGGTGCAGGAGGGGCTTGCGCAGATCCCCAGCTTCTCATCGGTCTTCTGCAAGAGGAACCCGGGGGTCTTCGTGTCGACGACGAAGGCGGTGATCCCCTTGGTTCCCTTGCGCAAGTCCGTCATGGTGAAGAGCACGATGGCGTCGGCAACCGGTCCGTTCGTGATCCAGTTCTTCGTGCCGTTGATGACGTACTTGTCGCCGCGCCGGACGGCGGTGGTCCGCTGTTCGGCGGCGTCGCTGCCCGCCTGCGGCTCGGTGAGCCCGAAGCACCCGAGCTTCTCGCCGCTGGCGAACGGCTTGAGCCAACTTTCTTTCTGACCGTCGGTCCCGTACTTGAGGACCGGGTCGCAGTAGAGGGAGTTGTTCACGCTCAACGTCACGCCGACGGACGCGCAGCCCCGGGAGATCTCCTCGATCGCGAGCGCATAGGCGACGTTGTCCATGCCCGCGCCGCCCCACTCCGTCGGAACGGCGACCCCGGCAAGGCCGAGCTCGAACGCCTTCTTCACCGTTTCGGCGGGATACTGGTGCTCCCGGTCCCACCGTTTGGCGTTCGGCTTCAGCTCGCGGTCCGCGAACTCGCGACAGGTGTCCCGCAGCAGCCTCTGCTCTTCGCTCAGCTCAATTTCCATGTTGCGGGTCTCTGGAAGGCTGAAGGGAACCGCGTCAATCATGCTACACGTGCACCCGGATCGGGGCAAATGAGAATCGGTCAACTGACCGACCCCGCCGTCCCCCGCTGCGCGTCTGCGTACTTAGCCGGTCTGCGCCAGCAGATTGCGGGCGATCACCATGCGCTGGATCTGCGAGGTTCCCTCGTAGATCTGGAGCAACTTGGCGTCGCGCATCAGCTTCTCGACCGGATACTCCTTGGTGTACCCGTACCCGCCGAAGACCTGCACGGCGTCGGTGGCGACCGCCATCGCCGAGTCGGCCCCGAACGCTTTCGCATACGACGACTCGATGGCGTCCAGCTTTCCTTGCCCGATGCTCCAGGAAGCCTTGAGCATCAGCAGCCGAGTGGCCTCGTACTTCATCGCCATCTCCGCGAGCATGAACTGGACGGCCTGGAATTGCGCGATCGCTTGCCCGAAAGCCTTGCGCTCGAGCGCGTAGCGGCGGCATTCGTCGAGGGCTCGCCGCATGATCCCGCACGCGGCCGCGGCGATCCACGGCCGGCTGCGATCGAAGGTCTTCATCGCCACCTTGAACCCCTGGCCCTCCTCGCCCACCAGGTTCGCCTTGGTGAGCTTCACCTCCTCGAGGATCACGTCCGAGGTATCGCTGGCGCGCTGCCCGAGCTTGTCCTCCTTGCGGCCGACGGAGATGCCGGGAGCGTCCCGCGGAACGACGAAGCAGGTGATGCCCTTGTGCCGGTCGCGCGGCTCGCCGATCCTTCCGAACACCGTGTACCACTGCGCGTAGCGCGCGTTGGTGATCCAGCGCTTCTGCCCCGTGAGGACGTACTCGTCGCCCACCTTGGTGACGGTGGTGCGCATGCCCGCCACGTCGCTGCCGGCGTCCGGCTCCGAGCACGCGTAGGCGGCGAAGACCGGCGCGTCCGTCAGCATGCCGAGCCACTTCTTCTTCTGCTCCTCGGTGCCCGCCAGCATGATGGGCATGGCCGCGAGGTTGTTGCCGAACATCGTGGTGCCGATCCCGGCGCAGCCGTAGTTCACCTCTTCGGCCATCAGCACGTGATCGAGCGTCGAGAGCCCGAGGCCCCCGACTTCCTGCGGCAATTCCACGTTCATCAGGCCGATCTCCCAGGCCTGCTCGCAGATCTCCTTCGGGAAGGTGCCGTGCTCGTCCAGCTTCTGCGCGACCGGGATGATCTTCTCGCGGGTGAACTTCCGCGCGGTTTCGACCAGCCGCTGCTGCTCGTCGGTGAGGGAGAAGTCCATCTATCTTCCTGTGAATTTGGCGGGACGCTTTTCCACGAAGGCGCTCATGCCCTCGCGGCGGTCCTGGGTGTCGAACAACAGGGCGAACGATTCCGCCTCCTGGCGATTGGCGGCCCGCAAGGTCATGTCGTAGCCGCGCTCCACCAGGCGCTTGGCGCGGGCGACGGCGAGCGGTCCCTTCAGGGCGATCTTCTGGCCGATCGATCGGCAGTGCTCGAGCAGCTTCTCGCGCGGAACCACCGCGTTCACCAGGCCGATCTCGTAGGCCCGCCGCGCGTCCACCCAGTCGCCGGTGAAGATCATCTCCTTGGCGCGCAGCTTGCCCACCAGCCGCACCAGCCGCTGCGTGCCGCCGAATCCCGGGGTGACGCCGAGGGTCACCTCGGGGAGCCCGAGGCGGGCGTTCTCGCTGGCGAAGATCATGTCGCACGCCACCGCCAGCTCCAGTCCTCCGCCAAGCGCGTAGCCGTTCACCGCCGCGATGGTCGCCGACGGGATGTCCTCGATCAGCGCGGTCAGCACGTGCCCGAGCTCGCTGAACTCCCGCGCCTGCCAGGGACCCATCGGGACCATCTCGGCGATGTCGGCGCCGGCGACGAAGGCGCGCTCGCCCGCCCCGGTGAGGATGATGACGCGCGAGTCTGCGCATTCGCGCACCGCCTGCGTCAGCTCACGGAGGGTGTGGGAGTTCAGCGCGTTGAGCGCCTTCGGCCGGTTGACGGTGATGGTGGAGATCGCCGGGTCGCGTTCGACGAGGATGTTTTCGTAGGCCATGGCTCAATACCTATGGAAGCCGCGCTTCGTCTTGCGTCCGAGCCAGCCCGCATCCACCAGCTGCCGCAAGAGGGGCGCGGGCCGGTACTTATCGTCTCCCAGGCCCTTCTGCAGCACTTCGGCGATGGAGAGGCAGGTATCGAGGCCGATGAAGTCCGCCAGCGCGAGCGGCCCCATGGGCACGTTGGTTCCCAGCTTCATCGCGGTATCGATGTCTTCCGCCGAAGCAAGCCCTTCTTGAAGGCCGAAGCAGGCCTCGTTGAGCATGGGGATGAGGATGCGGTTGACGATGAACCCGGGCATGTCCTTGGAGAGCACGGTGGTCTTGCCCATCCGTTCCGCCAGGGCCCGGGTGACCGCGTACACCGAGTCGCTGGTCTGGGCGCCGCGGATGATCTCCACCAGCTGCATCACCGGAACGGGGTTCATGAAGTGCATCCCGATGACGCGCTCCGGAGCCGGTACGCTGGCGGCGATCCGGGTGACGGAAATGGAGGAGGTGTTCGTCGCCAGGACGGCCGCTTGCGGCAGCGCCCTGGCCAGGGCGGCGAACACCTTCTTCTTCACCTCCTCGTTCTCGGTCACCGCCTCCACCGCGAACTGAGCGCCCCGCGCATCCTCCACCGCGCCCGCTTTCAGGCGGGCGATCGCCGCCTGCGCCTCGCCAGCCTTCAGTTTCCCCTTGCCGACCGCCTTGTCGAGCTGCGCCCGGATGCCCGCAAGGCCCTTCTGGACGAAGTCCGGGCTCACGTCGATCAGGACCACCTCGATTCCGCTCAGGGCGGCGACCTGCGCGATTCCGGCGCCCATCTGCCCGGCGCCCACCACGGCCAGCGTCTTGACGTCCACGGTCCGACTCCTCCGAAGAGGGGCCGAGATAAGCCAGCTTAGGATGTGGAGTCAAATGCGGTAACTTTGCTTCGTGGAGCAGCGCGTCTGCCAGGGGATCGTGGACGACGCCGCCGCCATCTGCGGCGCGCTGGTGGCGGAGTTGCGCCTGCGCGGGGACCTGCTGGACGGCAACGGCGCCGGTCCGGAGCAGCTCGTGCAGGCCGCGGTGGGCGGAGCGCTGGCGACGCCGCGCGCGCGCCGCGAGGCGACGGCGCGCGGCCTTCAAGAATTGGTCTCTTCCGGGGCCCTCGCCGACTCCGCGGCCGTCGACCGCAGCGTCCATCTGGCGCGGTGTCCTCCCCAGGTCGCGCACGCGCTCGACCTGGGCGGCCTGGCCCCTTCCGAGCTCTGGTGCGCGGACGTGTCGCTCAGCGTGGAGAGCGACGCGGCCGGCATGCTCCGGCTGGTGCTCGATCGCGAGCCGCGGCGCTCGCTGCTGCGGGCGCTGCGTGGCGTCGGGCACGAGGCGTCGCTGCAGCTCGCCCAGGAGCGCGGCCGGCAGCGCGCGGTCGCCGACCTGGCGCGGGCCCGGCAGAACCTGGGCACGCTCGCGGCCGCGGCTGCGCGCCTGCGCCGCGAGACCGAACGTCGTGACGTGCTGCACGCCATCGCGGACGAGCTGCGCAGGCTCGGCTTCGAGAGCGCGCTGCTGCTCGCCGGTCCCGAAGGCGTGACGCTCGCGCACATGTCGCACAAGCGGGCGGTGATCGACGAGGCGATGAAGCTGATCGGCATCCGCAGGATGAGCGAGCTGGTGCCGATCGATCCGGCGAAGTCGCCGCTGCTCGACACGCTGCTCAAGTCGCCCGAGCCGGTGGTGGAGGTGCGCTCGCACCAGCTCTTGCGCGCCATCTGGGGAAGGCGCGCGTCGGAAGCCGCCCGGGAGCGGCTGGTCGAGATCCTCCAACTCTCCCAGGTGGTGGCCGCTCCGCTACGCGGCGCCGGCGACCATGCGCTCGGGATCCTTCTCGCGGCGCCCAGGGACGGCAACGAGCCCGACCTGGGAGTGCTCAGCTCCTTCGCGCTGCAGGCTTCGCTCGCGCTCGAGCGGTCGATGATGCGCGAGCGCATGCGGGAGCAGGCGGCGATGATCGAGGACGCCGTCGAGGAGCGCACCCGGGTCCTGCGCGAGGCGAACGACCGGCTGCAGCAGGCGGACCGGCGCAAGGACAACTTCCTCGCCAACGTCTCCCACGAGCTGCGTTCGCCGCTGGTGACCGTGATCGGGTACACCGAGTTGCTCCTGGCGGAGAAGATGGGCCCCGTCAACGAACGGCAGCGCCAATGCCTGCAGGTGGCGCGCTCATCGGGAAAGCGGCTGCGCGCCTTCATCGAAGAGCTGCTGGACTTCTCGCGGTTCGAGCTGACGCGCGAGTCGATGACGTTCCAACCTTTCGATCTGCGGGAGGCCGTCAACCAGGCGCTGGCGGGTCTGGCGCCGCGGTTCCTCGAGCGGCGCTTGAACGTCCGCCAACGCGTGCCGCCCGAAACGCCGCCGGTCCTGGGCGACCGCGACCGGATCCTGCAAGTCCTCAGCAACCTTCTCTCCAACGCGGAGCGCCACTGCCGCGACGGCGGCAAGGTGGCGATCGGCGCGCAACAAAGGCGCGGGTTCGTGCTCGTCTCCGTCCAGGACAATGGGACCGGGATCCCGGCAGCGCACGTGGCGAAGATCTTCGATCGCCTCTACCAGGTCGGTGACGTGCGGGACGCTCGCTCGCGCGAGCAGGGCCTCGGTCTGGGGCTGAACATCGTCAAGAGCATCGTCGAGGCCCACGGCGGCGACGTGTCCGTGACCAGCGAAGTTGGCAAGGGCTCGACCTTCTCGTTCACGCTTCCGCTGGCGGACGTCAAGGCCTCCCAGGAGGACGCCCCGCCCCAATGAAGGGCGCCGCATTCACTGCGCGCTCACCTTGGCGGGGTCTTCGGCGGACAGCTTCACGCGCGCGACGCTGCGCCGCGACGGCTTCTCCCGATACGCGAGCGTCGTCTCCACCTCGGCGTTGCCCGGCGCCGCGAAAACGACGAGCTCCACGGTGCCGGGCGCTCCGGCGGCTCCGTAGCGGACGAAGTGCCGCGCCAGCGCGTGACCGCCGCGCCGGACGGTGACGTCGAGGTCCATCACTTCGCCGGGCAAGGCGCCGGTGAGGTCCAGCGAGATCTTCAGATCCCGTGGCCTTCGCAGCTGCGACCAGATCAGGAGCCCTCCCCCGAGCGCCGCCAGCAAGAGCAGGCGAGGGATGAACCTACGCATCCCCCTCCTCGTGCTCCTTTTTCTTGTGCTTGATCTTCGCCTTGAATCCGGGCTCGCCGCTGCGCTTCAGCTGGATGGTCGCATTCACCTCCAGCGTGACGCCCGTGAGCAGCTTCCACATCTCGCGCCGCAGCGTCTCGCTCTCGAGAAAGCGCCGCACCTCGTGGGTGACCACCCGCGCCACCTCGCTGCGCGTCTTGTCGGCCTGGGCGATGAGGAAGGCGAGCGCATCCTTGGGCATCTTCATGTCGCCGACCAGGTTGCGGATGCCCTCCTCCGTCATGAAGAGCGCGCCGACGCCGGTCAGCACGGCGCGCCGCACGATGTCCGGGACGATGCCCGAGAGCCGCTTCATCTCCTCCGGCGGCAGATCGTCGTCCTCGTCGGGCATGCTCGGACCTCCGAAGTGCGTCGCGCTCGTCACTCCTCGCCTTCGTAGTAGTCCACCGCGTCATCCCGGCGGTGGACGGACATGATGCCGTGGCCGCGAGCGAGCACTCCCACCTTCTTCGATTCGGGGTACACGGCGACCTCCGGTTCCCTCATCGTGGAGATCGCCAGATAGCGCAACGGCGCATCCGAGCGGTTCGCGATCTGATGACCCGGGGGGCCGGGCGAAAACGCCACGTAGTCTCCCGCGCGCAGCGGATGCTCCTCCTCTCCCAGCCGCAGGATACCCTCTCCCTCGAGGATGAACACCGCCTCGGCGTTGGCGAGGTGGAAATGCATGGGGAACGCCTTCTTCCCCGGCGAGAGCTCGAACCAGCTCAGGCCGATGCCTTTTCCGCCGGCCGCTGCCGCCAGCCGCTTGCGGCGGAAGGCGAATCCGCCGTGCTCCTGCGCCTGCTCCTCACACTGCACCAGCGAGGTCTTGTTCACGGCTTCTTCCCCAGTTGCACAAGAGGCTTCTGTCCCCGCGGGACCGCCGTCATGTTCGCGATCGCCACCCGATCGGCGACGTTCTGGGCGATCTTCGTCAACGCCTGCGCCTCGGGAAGCCCGGGGTCCGCCGCGACGACCGGGCGGCCGTCGTCGCTGCCGGCCCGGATGGCCGTGTTGATCGGCACCCGACCGAGGAACGGCACCCCGAGTTTGCCCGCAGCCTGCTCCGCGCCACCCTTGGAGAAGATGTCCGTCTCGTGGTGGCAGTTCGGGCAGATGAAGCCGCTCATGTTCTCCACGAATCCGAGCACCGGGATGTTCACCTTGTCGAACATCGTCTTCGCCTTGATCGCGTCGGCCAGGGCGACGTCCTGGGGCGTGGTCACTACCACCGCCCCGGAGACGCTGACTTGTTGAGCGATGGTGAGCTGGATGTCGCCGGTGCCGGGCGGCAGATCGAGGATCAGGTAGTCCAGGTCGCCCCATTGGACGTCGCGCAGCAGCTGTACCAGCGCACCGTGGAGCATGGGTCCGCGCCAGATCATCGCCTGGTC
>MNFJ01000065.1 GCA_001918155.1 Deltaproteobacteria bacterium 13_1_40CM_4_68_19 | reverse complement strand
CCGTTCGTGCCCGTCACACCGAAGAGCGAGAGGCGCCGCGACGGCTCTCCGTGGAAGCGGGCGGCGGCGAGCGAGAATGCGCGGCGCGGATCGCTGGCGACCACGACCGGTGCCTTCAGCCGGAGCGGGCGGGCCGCGAGCACCGCCGCCGCACCGTGCTCCACGGCCTGGACCGCGAAGTCCGCCCCGTCGGCGTTCACGCCCGCGAGCGCGGCGAAGAGCGCGCCGGGCCCTACCCGCCGCGAATCGACGGCGAGCGCGCGCACGTCCACTCCTGCCGCTCCAGCCGGCACTTCAGCGTCCACGCCCGCGAACAGATCCTGCAGCAACACGATTCCTCCAACACCCGGTCCTAGAGCGCATGTCATAACCTGCGCTCTCTCCCCATCCTCCCGAATACGACGGCTACCCCGGCGGCGCCAGAGTGACCTTCACCCTTGCACCCCGCTTGACAATGGCCCCGGCGCGCGGGGACTGCGCGACCGCCCGGCCGCTGCCGCGGAGCTCCGGCTCCAGGGACGACTGCGCAAGCCGGCGCATCGCCGAGCGCGCACCGAGGCCGGAGACGTCCGGAACGCGCGCCTGACCCGGCCGGATCGGCAACTCCGCCGTCGCCTCGCGCGCTGCATCGTCCGCCACGCCGGGGCCCACGGACGAGACCAGGACGGGTGCGCTCTCTTTCGCCTGCTCGGGCATGACGTCGAGCTGGCGCAGGGCCTCGTGTGCGATGGCGCCCCACGCCGGCGCCGCCACGGTGCCGCCGGCCACCTCCACGCCCTTTCCTTCGGGCTCATCGATGACCACCAGGATGGCGATCCTGGGCGCGTCCGCCGGCGCGAATCCGAGGAAGCTCGAGAGCCGCTTGTCGCTGTAGCCGCCCCGGATCGGATCGACCTTTTGCGCCGTCCCCGTCTTGCCCGCGACGCGGTGGCCGAGGAGCGCGGCTCGCGTGCCGGTGCCCTTCTCCACCACCTCCTCCAGCATGGCCGTCAGCTCGCGCGCGGTGTCTTCCTTCAGGACGCGGCGCACTTCCTCGCGCCCGCGGGAGAGCAGAGTCGTCCCGTCGGCGGCAACGACCTTCTGCACGAGGAAAGGCCTGAGCAGCACTCCCCCGTTGGCGATGGCCGCCATCGCCGCCACCGTCTGCATCGCGGTCGCGCTCATGCCCTGGCCGAACGCAGTGGTCGACAGAGCGATCTGAGGCATCCGTCGTGGATCCGCCAGCGCGCCACGCGCCTCGCCCGGAAGGCCTACCCCGGTCCTTTCCCCGAACCCGAACGCGCGCAGGCCCTCGACCAATTTCTGCCTGCCGAGCTTCTCGCCGATCTTGGCCGCGCAGATGTTCGAGGATTCCCGCAGGATCGTCGCCGGCGTCGCCCAGTCCACCGGATGGGTGTCGTGGATCTTCCTGCCGGCATGCCTCCAGACGCCGTGCTCGCAATAGAGCAGCTCGTCCGGGGGGAGCACGCCCTCCTCGAGCGCGCGGGCGACCACGAAGCTCTTGATGGTCGAGCCGGGCTCGAGCTGGTCCTGGACCGCGCGATCGCGCCAGACCATCGGGTCGCGTCCAGGCTTGTTGGCATCGAACGCGGGATTCCCCGCGAGCGCGAGCACGGCGCCCGTATTCACGTCGAGCACCACCGCCCAGCCTCCGATCGCACCGGAAGCCTTCACTGCCCTGGCCAGCTCCCTCTCGGCAGCGAGCTCGATCGCGCTGTCCAGGGTGAGCGTGACCGTGGCCCCGGTCAGGTCGGCGGGGTCGGGCGCGCCGTGCTCGAGGACCATGGTCCCACGCGCATCCCGCGTCGCCTGGACCTGCACGCTCCGCCCGCGCAAGTGCTGCTCGAGCTCGCGCTCGAGCCCCTCCTGGCCGCTCTCGTCGCCCACGAATCCGAGCACGTGGCCGGCGAGCTCGCGCTGGGGATAGAAGCGCTTCGGCTCCTTGACCAGCTCGATCCCGTCGATGGCCAGCGCCCGGACACGCCGTGCCGAACCTTCGTCGATGCGCCGCTTGATCCAGACGAACCGCCGATCGGGCTGCGCCAGCTTCTCCAGGACCCTGGCGCGATCGAGGCGCAGCGCTCCCGCGATCCGGGCGGCCGCCACCTGGCGCGCGCGCGGCGTCTCGAATGCCGAAGGATCGGCAAACACCGAGTCGACGTCCTGGGTCACCGCCAGCGGCTCTCCACGGCGATCGACGATCATTCCCCGGCGCGGCGCCCACTCCAGCTCCCTGCGGGTCTGGTCTCGCTGCAGCCTCGCCAGCCTCGACCGGTCGAGGAGCTGGACCTTGGCGGCACGCAGGAGCACGACTCCGAACAGCGCCAGCAGGGCGGCCCCGAGCAGGAAGGCGCGAAGGCGCATCCACTTGCCGTCCCGCTGCGGTGCGCAGAAGCGTCTCACGACCGATTCACCTCGATGCGGTCAGGACCGAAGGCCGGACGGCTCCCCCGACCAGGACGACGACGCGGTCGACCGGGGGCGGCGCCATGTTCAAGCGGGTGCGCGCCAGCTCCTCGATCCGCTGCGGGCTCTTCAGCTCCGCGGCCGCGATCTGGAGCCTCTCGTGTTCCCGCACCAGCTCGCGGTACTCCGCAGAGAGCCGGGCGAGCGCGTATCCGCGCTCCGTCACGCGCGTCCGGACCCACGCGTGCAACAGCATCGCGACGGCGATGAGGAGGCAAGAGAGCGTGACCGCCGCGAAGTCGTGCAGGGCCCGGCGCTCGATGTTCCGCCGCACGGCGCTGCGCCCATGCCTCATGAGAGCCGCTCCACCGCGCGCAACCGCGCGCTCCGCGCCCGCGGGTTGGCCGAGATCTCCTCCTCCGCGGCCCCCACCGGCTTCTTCGTCAGGACCTTCCATTGCGCCGTCCGCCCGCAGGCGCAGACCGGGAGCCTGGGGGGACAGACGCAGCCCGTCGCCAGCCTGGCGAAGCCCTGCTTCACCATCCGATCCTCGAGCGAATGAAAGGAGATCGCCGCCGCGCGGCCGCCGCGCGCCACCATCCGCGGAAGCTGCGCCAGCCAGTCGCCGAGCGCTCCCAGCTCGTCGTTGACCGCGATCCGCAGCGCCTGGAAGGCGCGAGTCGCCGGATGGATGTCGCGCGGCCAGGCCTTGCGCGGGATCGCGGCGGAAACGATCTCGGCCAGCTCGCGCGTGTCCGCGATCCCATCGCCGATCCACGCGGCGTGGATGGCGCGCGCGATCGGTCGCGCGAAACGCTCCTCGCCGAGCGACCCGAGGATCCGCGCCAGGGCCTTCTCGTCCCACTCGTCGAGACGCTCGCGCAGGGGCCGTCCCCGCGTCGGATCCATCCTCATGTCGAGCGGTCCGCCGGCGCGGAAGGAGAAGCCGCGCGAGGGGTCGTCGAGCTGCGGCGAGGAGACGCCCAGATCGACGAGCGCGCCGTCCACCTCGGAGACGCCGAGCTGATCGAGCAGCGCGCGGGCATCGCGGAAGTTGCCGTGCGCCACGACGATGTCTCGCCCCGAGAGGCGCGCGCGCGCCGCCGCGACCGCCACGGGATCCTGATCGATGCCCACCACCCGCGCTCCGGCGTCGAGCAGCGCCTCCGCGTGCCCGCCGCCGCCGAGGGTCCCGTCGAGGATGACCTTCCCGGGAGCGGCGGCGAGCAGCGAGGCCGTTTCGCGGCGCAGCACGGGCTGGTGGGCGAATCCGTTCATTTGCGCAGCGCACGCAGCCGCGCCGCCGGAGCAGCGACGAGCCCCTCCTCCACCGAGCGGAGCAAGACGAGGTCGGGTCCTCCGGCGGCCTTGAGGATCTTCGCGATGTACGGGTTGCGCACGGCGATCAGCAGATCGCCGCCGCGGGCGAGCAACTCGCGCCGGCGCGCGACGAGCTGGGGCACGCCCGAGCAGTCGAGGTGGCTCACCTCGCGCAGATCGAGGACGATGCGGCCCGCTTCCGCCGCGGCCCGACCGACGGAGTAGTCGACGCCCCAGAGCGCCTCGCGATCGAGTTCGCCGCGCACCGCTACCGTCGCGACGCTGTCCTCCCAGCGCGCGACCCGCGGGACCGACGCCGGCTTGAGCGCCAGGACCGCACCGCTTCGCGAAGACTTGTCCGCCATCGTCGATGCCCTCTCCTTTTACAGAAGCTCGCTCAGCCGCCTCGCCAGGTCCTGCGGCGTCTCCTGTGCGCGCGCCGTCTTCTGCACCTCGGCCCATCGCTGCGGCGTCCAGATCTCGATCCGCTCCACCGTGCCCGCCCAGGTGATTTCCTCGACCAGGCCGGCGTGCTCGCGCAGACTGGGCGGGATGAGGATGCGCCCCAGCTTGTCGACCGGGCATTCCTGGGCGGGGGCGATGAAGGCGCGCGAGAGGAGCCGGATGTCGCGATCGAACATCGACTTCGCGGCGACCTTCTCCGCCAGCCGCTCCCAGGCCGAGGGAGCGAAAGCGACGAGGCAGGGATCGATCAGGTCCGGGGTGATGAAGAGCTTGTCCGCGCCCTGCGCGGAAAGCAGCTCGCGAAAGTGCGCCGGGAGGCTGGTGCGCCCCTTGGCGTCGATCGAGTGCTGGAAGACGCCGGAAAACATCTGGCCCGATCCCTCTCCTTGCAGTGGCATTCCACTTCATGCCACTTCGATCCACTCGGCGCAGACTCGGCCAGGTCCGGCGGGCTGTCAAGCAACCTCCCCCTGAACAAAAAATCAGCCAAATCTCTAGTGGTTCAGTCGTCTCCTACCCTCTGCAGCTAGGGTAGGCGACGCCTTGGCTGTGATCCAATGTAGGAGAGCCTGGCCCTACTTTTCGTGCTTGGCCGTGTGGGTCGGCGTGAAGATCGACTTCGGCACCATGCAGTGCACTCCTTTGCGCACGTCGACGACCTGGCTTACGCGGCAGTCCGCCGTCAGCGAGGCGAGCGAGTACGCCTCGTAGCGGTCGAGGCCCTTGGTGACGAGGAAGTCCACCGTTTCGTTCAGCGCATTGGTGAATGCCTTCATCAGATCTTCTCCATCGGAACGCCGGTGGTGATCTGATCCCTGGCGTGCAGCAGGGTCTCGACGGAGACGGTGTCGCCGGACCCGATGGTCAGCTTGGGCGGCTCTTTCGGATCCAGCCAGCCCCACTGCACGGTCTCGGGAGTGGCCTTGAGGACATGGTGTTTGCCGGCTGCGGATGCTGCAGCCGCGGACAAGGCGAAAGCTGCGAAGAAGAAGGAGCGCATGGGCCCTCCGTTGGAGCGCATCTCGTAATCTGTACAGCCTCAAAACAATAGCCGCATACCCGCGCGGGAGCGGCTAGGCGCCCTGTTCCTTCAACAGGGCTTCCACGACGGTGCGGGCGATGCTGTGGTACCCGGCGCGCGCCTCTTCGTAGATGTGGCGGGCCTCAGCGGGATCGCGGCGGGCGAGCTCGGTGTAGAGCGGCCGCAGGTAGCGCATGCGGCCCGTCTCCAGCAGGACGCGGCGGGCGGCATCCACGGCCCCGGGCATGCCCGCGCGGATCTGCAGGAGGACGAAATTGTGCCGCAGCTCGAGGCTGCGCCGCTGCGAGAGACCCCACCTGGCGTCGAGCTCGCGCAGCTTCGCCGCGTCGGCCGGCGTCGACTGGAGAACGACGAGCAGCTCGGTCGGGTTGCGCGGCTCGACCTCGCCGCGGCGGAGCTGATCGAGACGCGGGGAGCGCGACCGCGGCGCATCCGCGGGCACTCCCGGCCCGTCGATGTACTCCAGCGCCCCCGCCCGGGCAGCGACTCCGGGAAGCTCCGTCTCGAGGAACTCGAGGAATTGATCCGTCGTGATGCTCTGGAAGCGGAACCGGCCGAGGTAGGAGCGCAGGAAGGCGTCCCAGGCGGGGCGCCCCACCGTCTCCTCCAGCTTGCGCAGCAGCAGGTATCCCTTCTCGTACGGGACCGAGGAGTAGGCTTCGTCCGGATCAATCCCACGCAGATCGGTGCGCAGGCAGGTGAGCTGCGGGCGGGCGGCGAAGCGCTCCAACGTTACCTGAAGGTCGTGCCACCCGGCCGCGGCGTGAAGCTCCGCCGATTCGCGGCCCTCGAGCGCCTCGAGGATCCGCCGCTCGGCGTAGACGGTGAAACCCTCGTTGAGCCAGAAGTGGTTCGCGTTCGCGTTGGTGACGAGATTGCCCGTCCAGGCGTGCGCGGCCTCGTGCGCGATCACGCTCACCAGCGATCGGTCGCCTACGAGGACCGAAGGGGTGACGAAGGTGAGCCGCGGGTTCTCCATGCCGCCATAGGGAAAGCTCGGCGGCATCACCAGGATGTCGTAGCGGTCCCACTCGTAGGGACCGAACAGCTTCTCCGCCGCGCGGATCATCTCCTCGGCCTCGGCGAACTCGTACGCCGCCGCGTCCACGACCGCGCGCTCCGACCAGACGGCCGCCCGCGCCGACAGCTCGCGCCGCTCCAGGTCGCCGACCGCGAACGCGAGCAGGTAGGGCGGGATCGGCTGGGGCATCTCGAAGAGGTCCACCGCTTCGCTGCCGCCGGCATCCTCGCGGCCCTTGGCGGCCGCAGCCATCAACGTGCGCAGCCGCGAAGGCACCTTGAACCGGGCGCGGCCCACCGTGATCCGGATGCGCGGCGTGTCCTGCAGCGGCGCAAGCGAACGGGCGTGGATGGGCTGGCACTGCGAAAACAGGAATGGCTCCTTGCCCGCGGTCTGCGACGGCTCGAGCCATTGCAGCGCGCTCGCCGTGGGCGAAGTGCGGTACCGGATGCGCAAGCCTCGCGCACCTGCCGGCAGCGTCACGCGCAGTCGCGCCCCGAGGATGGGCTCGGCCGCCGCGAGCTCGTAGCGCAGCAGGGCGCCGTCGAGCGCCGCCACTGCGTCGATTCGCAGCTCCCTGCTGTCGAGGTCGATCGCGCCGCCGCCGGGCTCGCGGAAGCGCAGCGTGATCTCGCCTTCGAGCATGCGATGCTGGAAATCGGCGCGCAGCGCCAGGTCGATGTCTCGCGTCTGCGGCTGACCGCTGTCCGTGTAGCTATGCGGATCGAGGCGCATGCAGGACATCTAGCATGCGCCCTTGCCATACGAGGGTTGCTTGGAACGCCTGCAGTTGCGCCCTCAGGCGCGCCTGCGCGCGTCCGCGAGCCAATGGATCAACCGGATCACCTCGTCGGTATCCGCGACCAGCCAGCGCGCGTTCGAACCCGCCCGCGGCGGAGCACCGACGTGAACGGTGATGGCGCTCCTCCGGTTGAGGATCTCGAACGCTTCCTCGTGCGCCTCGCCGGCGCCGACGTAGACCGGGAGCGCCCCGCGCATGCCGGCGAGCAGCCCGAGGACCGCGCGCCACATCGCGGCTCCCGGCGGCACCGCTTCGAGGGAATCGTCTGCACCGCGCAGCTCGAGCTCTTCGGCCGCCACCAGCTTGCCGAACCCCTCGGCGGCGGCGATCCGCGCCGGCGGCTCCGCGTGCCTGAGGTGCAGCACGAGCGACCAGGTCCGATCCTCGACGGCGATGCCCGGCGCCTGCAGGACCTGTAGCCGGGAACATGCGCGCCGCAGCTTCTGCACGGCCTGCTCCGCCACCTCGAGGTCCGGCTCGGTCACCATGCGCAGGCCATATGCCTGCACGTCGGTCCCGTGCACTCCGACGTAAGCCAGGCGGTGCAGCCGCAGCCGGCGCTGCAGCGTCTCCACCTTGCGCGCGGAGAGCACGGCCCCGCGCGTTCTCGTCGCCGCGCAGAGGCGGATGAGCGCCGCCCGCGCCGCGGGATTGGTCCTCAGGTGCCCGTGCGACGCGCGTTGCGAGAGCGCGGTATCGAAGGAGAAGAATCCGTAGAGCGAGTCGGCCTCGGCGATGCGCTCGCGCAGAGTGTCCGCTTCCGACCAGAGTGGCCGGACCGCTCCCGTTCGTCCCAGCTCCGAGTTCCGCACACCGCCCCCCTCGCCCGAGACAGCCCAACAGCCCCTGGCATGAAAGCTGTGCATGGGTGGGAGGAGATGGGAGCGTGCGCCGCGCACGCGAGTGCGCGGAACTGTACCTTGCGCCCGCGCACGCGAGTGCGCGGAACTGTGCCTTGGGCACGTTCTACGCGTAAGCCAGCGGGTAACCGCCCGCCTCCAGCACGGCAGGCACGATCCCCTCCCGCACCTCCGCACTGTTCACTGGCGTGTACCTGTGCAGGCTCCCGAGTTGCTCCAGCTGCGCTTCCACCTCCTCGGGAGGCACCACCGCACAAAGCGCCGTGCGCGCCCGTTGGAAGACGCGCTCGCGGCTCTCCATGCAGAAATAGCGGCAGAGCGCGTCGCGCAGCTCGACCCTGTCGTCGGTCACCAGCGTCCGCCCGAGGATGGAGTCCATCGCGTAGACCTCGATGGCGCTGTCGGCGAGCGCCGCGAGGACCTCCTGCCGCTGCTCGAGAGCCGGCCCGAGCGTCGCCGCCGACTTCGCGGCGAAGAGGAACTGGCGCTTGGCCATCTCCGCGCCCCGCCGTTCGGGGGCGAGCCTGCCCATCGGCGCCGGAAAATGGCGCGGGTCCGCCAGCTCCTGCTCGAGGCGCGTCACCGCCTCCATCAGCGGCATCTCGCCCTTCATCGCGCGCTTGAAGATCATCCCCGGGATCAAGAGCCGGTTGATCTCGTTGGTGCCCTCGAAGATGCGGTTCACGCGGTTGTCGCGGTAGGCGCGCTCGATGGGATAATCGCTGACGAAGCCATTCCCGCCGTGGATCTGCAGCATGTCGTCGATGATCTGGAACATCCATTCCGAGCTCGCCACCTTCATGATGCTCGCTTCGATGGCGTACTCCTCGATCGCGGCCATCACGTCGCTCGGGTCGCTGCGGCCGCCGATCGCCTCGTCGATGGCGCCGGCGGCCCGGTACGTCATGCTCTCGCTCGCGTAGATCTGCGCGGCGGCCCGGGCGATCTTCTCGCGGATCAACCCGAACTGCGCGATGGCCTTGCCGAACTGCTTGCGCTGCGCCGCGTAGTCGACGCCGCAGCGGAGCGACCACTTCATGCCGCCGACGGCGAACGCGGCCAGCTTCAGCCGCCCGACGTTGAGGATGTTGAAGGCGATCTTGTGGCCTTTGCCGATCTCGCCGAGCACGTTCGGCGACGGGATCTTCGCGTCCTCGAAGATCAGCGACGTCGTCGAGCTGCCGCGCAGCCCCAGTTTGTGCTCCTCGCGGCCGGTCGTGAACCCGGCCGTGCCACGCTCGACGATGAACGCGGTGAATCTCTGCCCGTCAACCTTGAGGAAAACCACGTACACATCGGCGAAGCCGCCGTTGGTGATCCACATCTTCCCGCCGTTGACGAGATAGTGCGTTCCGTCCTCCGAGAGGCGCGCCACCGTCTTCGCGCCGAGCGCATCCGAGCCGCTGCCCGCCTCGCTCAACGCGTACGCCGCCACCTTCCGCCCCGCCGCCAGGTCCGGGAGGTATCGCGCCTTCTGCGCGGGCGTCCCGAAGAACGCGATGGGCAGCGTGCCGATGCCGGTGTGCGCGCCGAACGTGGTTGCCCACGACCCGTCGACGGCCTGCGACTCCGCCACCAGCATGGAGGTGACCTTGTCGAGGCCGAGCCCGCCGAACTCCTCGCCGACGTCGACGCCGAGCAGGCCGAGCTCGCCTGCCTTGGCGATCAGATCCCGGAGGACCCGGTAGTCCTGGTCCGCGAAGCGCTCCCTCTGCTGGACGACCTCGGTGCGCGCGAACTCCACCCCGGTGCGGAAGAACTGGCGCTGCTCGGCGGAGAATTGCTCGGGCGTCACGAACTGACGCGCCCCGACCGGCTGGAAGAGAAACGAGCCGCCGCGGTCGGGCAGCTCTGCAGCGGGGGCGAGATCGTGCGCCTGCTCAGCCATGCAGTCCTCCCTGATGCAGCGCATCGTGGGCCGTACCCTTTTTGACGCCCTGCGCAATTCAATTGTGCATCCTCGTGCCGGAGTGCAAGGGTCCGGCGGTGCGCAAGGACCTCTGCCCGCCTTGCGCGGTGTGCTGGCGTGCGGTAGCGAGGACCGGACATGGCGACCAAGACCCACGAGCCGGTGATCGGCGACGGCAGCCTGCACATCGGCGACCGCGTCGTGTATCCGAACCAGGGAATCTGCCGGATCACGGGGGTGGAGACCAAGCAGATCGCCGGACAGAACTGGGAAGTGGTGACGCTGTCGCGCGAGGAGGACGGCGCGACCGTGATGGTGCCCAAGGGCAAGTTGATGGGGATCGGGCTGCGCAAGGTCGCCGACGTCGCCGCCATCGAGCGGGTCTTCGACGAGCTGGCGATTCCGAACACGGATCCACAGCTGGACTGGAAGGTGCGCCACCGCGAGAACGCCGACCGGATGAGCGGCGGCGGGCTCTTCGGCACGGTGGAGGTCCTGAAGGGGCTACACGCGCTCTCGCGCGTGCGGCCGCTGCCGCAGAAGGAGCGCGAGCTGTACGACAACGCGCGCCACCTGCTCGTCGGCGAGATCGCGGCGGCGATGAACATCCCGCTGCACGTGGCCGAGGACAATCTCGACTATGCGCTCTGGCCGCCTCCCGGCATGACGCGCAAGGGAAGACCGCTGCCTCCGGCGACGCTCGGTCCGCCCTCGCCCGCGCGGCCCGCCGCCGAGGACGACGATCTCGGCCTCGAGGACGAGGAGTTGGGCGGCACCGAGGAAGCGGTCGCCCCAGCGGCGAAGGAGCCGGACGAGGAAGAGGAGCAGCCCGCGCCGCCCGCAGCACACAAAGCGGCGGCCGACAAGGAAAAGTCGAAGTCTCCCCACAGGCCGCCCAAACCCGCTTTGGCGAAGAAGGCCAGGCCCGCGGCCGCGAAGAAGGCCGCCCCGGTGAAAAAAGCGGCTGCTGCGAGAAAATCCGCTCCGGCTGCGAAGAAGGCCATCCCGAAGAAGCCCGCCGGCAAGGCGAAAGCGAAGGGAAAGCGATGATCCGGATCGTCACGCTCTCGGAGTTCCCGCCCGACGTGATCGATTTCGTCACCCGGCGGCTCCACGCGGCGTACGGCATGGGCTGCGAGCTGGAAGGGGAAGGCGAGATCCCGGCGGACGCGCTCGACGACGAGCAGTCCGCCTACGACGCCGTCAAAGTCGTCGACGAGATGGACGATGACGTCACGCTCTACGCCGACGACAAGATCGTCTATCTCACCAACGAACCGCTGACGGCGCCGCCGGGTCCGATGGGGCGCGGGCCCGTCGACGGGTACGCGCAGTACGGCGGAGGCAAGGCGCTCGTAACCGCGCACGGTCTTTCCGACAAGGGCCTGCCCCTCGAGGTCGGCCTCGCCAAGCGGGCGGCCCATTACGTCGGCCACCTCTGGGACCTGCACCATTGCTTCGATACGCGCTGCGCCATGCACCCCGGATGGTCGCCCGGCTTCGCCGCCTACCCGGAAGTCGCGCTCTGTCTCTTCGATCGCGAGAAGAGCGAGCGGAAGATCAAGCTTGGTTCTTCATAGGGCGGCCTTCGTCGCGCTGATCGCGCTCGGCGCGGGGTCGCTCCTGTTCGATCTGACGATGGGCTTTCGCCTGCCGTCCGACGCGGACTGGGCGGAAGCTGCGGGATCGCTGCGCTCACGGGCGCGACCGGGCGACGCCGTCCAGATCTGGCCGGTCTGGGCGGAACGTGTCCGGCTGTTCGTCGACGCGGCGCCGGTGCTCGCCGAGGAGGACCTCGAGCACGCGGACTACCTGGAGGTGCGGCGGCTCTGGGTGCTCTCGCTCCCGCGCACGCCGTTCTTCCGCACTCCCGATCCGGCCCTGCGCGCCCGTGGCGCCACCGCGGCGGGAGAAGTGCAGCGCTTCGGCGCGCTCGCGCTGCAGGCGTGGGACCTGCACGCGGCCGCGCTCGCGGCCGACCTCACCCGCTCGTCCGAGGAGCATGAGGTCGACTACGTCGCGCGCCGTTGCCTGCGCGTTCCTCCCGGCGGCCGCTTCGCGGCGCGAGGCACGGCGGGCACGGCGCTCCACCTGCGCGCCGGCATCATCGGCGAGCGGGCCTACGACGCCGATCGGCCGCCGATCGCGGTGCAGGTCTTCGCCGACGGCGCCCCCCTCGGTATCCTCGAGGTCGCGCGCACGGTGCGCGACGGCACCGGCTGGCGGCGTCTGGACGTCGCGATCCCGAGCGGGGCCGCCGAGCGCGAATTCCTCTTCGCCGTTTCCTCGTCCGATCGGGCCCGCCAGCTCTGCCTGCAGGCCTGGACGACGCGATGACGGACAAGGCGCTGGCGCGAGCGCTCGGGTTTCTCACCGCGGCCGCGCTGGCGGTGACGCAGGCGCCGGTCGGCTTCGTGCGCGACGAGGGCTATTACTTCGCGGCGGCACAGCGCTACGAGGCCTGGCTCCGGCTGCTGTTGCATGCGCCGCTGCAGGCCGTGGCGGAGACGGAGCAGTACTGGGCCTACAATTTCGAGCACCCCGGCCTGACCAAGCTCCTGTTCGCGGTGTCACACCTGATATTCACGACCTGGCTGCGAGTGCTGCCGGACGCTCTGGCGTGGAGGCTGCCGGCGTTCGCCTTCGCCGGGCTGCTCAGCTACTGGCTCTGCCTGCTCGGGCTGTCGCGGTCGCGCGCCGCCGGCGTGCTCGCACCGCTCCTGTTCTGGTGCGCGGAGCGGACGTTCTTCCACGGGCACCTCGCCTGCTTCGACGTTCCCATCTGCGCGATGTGGACGGGCGTCGGCCTGGCCTGGCTGCGCGGCACCGGGCCGCGGCTGGCCACGACCTACGGCCTCGCGCTGGCGGTCAAGCACAACGCCTGGTTCCTGCCGCCGGTGCTGCTCGTCCATGCGCTCCTGCTGCCCCGCGATCAGCGGACGGCCGGCCTGCGCAAGCTGCCGTGGCTGCTGCTCTCGCCCGCCGTGCTGTTCGTCTTCTGGCCGCTGCTCTGGCACGATCCGCTCCGGCACCTGCGCGACTGGATCGCCTTCCACACGCACCACGTGCATTACGCCTGGTGGTACTTCGGGCAGGTCCTTCGCGCGCCGCCCTTTCCCGTCGAGTACCCGCTCGTGCTGGACGCAATGGTGCTGCCGCTTCCGACCGTCGCGCTGCTCGCCGCCGCCGGGATCTCGCTTCTCGCCGGCTTCGCGCGGCGCCGGCTCGAATCCCAGCGCCTGCTCGAGCTCGGCCTCGCGGGCGCCGCGCTGCTGCCCTTCCTGCTCCGCACCACGCCGATCTTCGGCGGCATCAAGCACTGGCTGGCGTTCGTGGCCCTGCTGACGCCCGAGGCGGCTTCCCTGCTGGCGCGGGTCGCGCCGCAGCCGCGGCTGCTCGTTCCGGCGGCAGTCGCCACGCTCGCCGCGGGCGCCTGGCAGATCGCCCACGTCCACCCCTACGGCACCAGCGCCTACGGGGAGCTGTCGGGTGGCATCCCGGGAGCGGCGACGCTCGGCATGCAGCGGCAGTACTGGTCGAACAACGTGACCGGCGTGCTGCCCTGGCTGAACGCCAACTGCCCGCCCGGAGCGCGCGTGTACTTCCACGAGGTGAACGTCGAGAGCTACCGGACGTACGTGCTGGTCGGGATGCTGCGCGGGGACATCCGGTACGCGCCAGATCCGGAACAGGCCGATTACGTCGCGCTGCAGTGGCACCGGGAGTTCCGCGACCGCGAGCCGGAGACCTGGAACGCGTTCGGGACGCGGCGGCCGGCGACCGGGCTCTACCTGGACGAAGTTCCACAGGTCGTCGTCTACGCTCGCCCCGGACTGCCGGGAGGACCGTAAAGTATTCGCCATGGGACGCTGGGATCGCATCCTCGACCGCAAGCCGCAGGAGCTCAAGGACTACGTCCTCGACAAAGTGGCAGACCAGCTCGTCGACGATCTGCGCCACTTCCCGCCGCGGATCGAGGAATGGCTCGACGCCAATCTCGAAGCCCGCTACGCGAACGTCCTGTCCCGGCTCGGCCGTCCCCAACTGGACACCTACCGCGTCGCCTGCGAGCTGGCGCGCGAGGAGATGCTGCGCGAGTACGAGCTCATCGACCGCTTCTGCCGCAGCGAGGAGTACCGGCGGCTCTTGCCCGACGAGCTGGAGCAGCAGACGGCGCATTTCATCACCCGCTACCTGGTCGATTCCGCGCTGGCGTTCCAGGAGCATGCGCAGGGAAAGTTCCGGCGCCGCGACCTGGTGACGCTGGTGGAGAAGGTCGAGGACAGGCTCTTGCGCGGCTACCGCTTGCGGCTCTGATTCTTGCGGCGGCACTCGGTCGCGCGGTCGTGGGCCGCTTTTGCCGCCGGCGCCGCTTTGTGCGCTTGCAGGATCTCGTCGAAGAACAGCAGCGCGTTCTCGCAATCGCCCTGCGCCTGGAACGACATCCCGATCTTCAGCAGCGCGTCGGGGACCTTGTCCGAGCCCTTGTACTCCTTGAGCACCTTCTGGAACTCGACGATGGCGTCGTTCCACTTCTTCTCCGCGTAATACGTCTCGCCGATCCAGTACTGCGCGTTCGCCGCCAGCTCGTCCTTCGGGTATCGGTTCATGAAGTCCTGGAACAGCTCGCGCGCCTTCGCCGGCTGCCCCTGATCGAGCCGCTGGCGGGCGAGGTTGTAGAGGGGGCCCTTGTCCGTCGGATGTTCGAGCTCCTTCTGCCGCTGCGCCACGAACTGCGTGGCCGCGTCCAGCGCCTTCTGGTGCTCCTGCGAGGTCTTCTCCAGCGCGTCGAGGCGGTGCTGCAGCACCTCGATCTGGCCGCGCAGCGAGGAGAGGTCGTTCTGCGCTTTTTCCAGATCCACGGCGAGATCGGCGCCGCTCTTGCGGGCGGCGCGAGAGAGCTGGTCGAGCGCGTCCTGCAGCGCTTTCGCGCGCTGCTGGTCCTTCTGGCGGTCGGCGGAGGTCGCATCCATCTCCTTCTTCAGATCCGCCCGCAGCGCCGCGATGTCCGCGCGCATCTGCTCGCCCTCCTGTGCCGTGGTGACGCAGGCGACGCTGCAGAGCGCGATGAGAAGCAGTCTCTTCATTCAGGGCTCCGGCACGATCTCGGCGCGGCGGTTCTTCGCCCACGCCGCTTCGTCATGTCCAGGGTCGGCAGGCCGTTCCTTCCCATAGCTGATGGCCTTGAGCTTCCCCGGCTCGGCGCCGAGTTGGGCCAGGTAACGGCGGACCGCCTCGGCGCGGCGCTCGCCGAGGGCGAGGTTGTACTCGGTGGTCCCGCGCTCGTCGGTGTGCCCGGCGATCACCAGCCGGCGGAACTGCTCGCGGCGCAGGCACTGGAACTGGTCGTCGAGCACTTTGCGCGCCTCCGGGGAGAGCGTGGCGTCGTCATAACCGAAGTAGACCGGTTTCAGGCTGCAATCGCCGATCCGCTTCGCCTCTTCCTGGGACTTGCAAACGCGGTCGACGCAGGCCTTTCCCTGCGGACAGTCCGCATCTCCGGTGCAGCGCTCCGGAGCGACGCAGCGGCCCTGCAAGCATCTGGCGCCGCCCGCGCAGTCGGCGTCGGCGGCGCACTCCGGGACGCACCTGCCCTGGGCGCACTTCATCCCCGGCCCGCACTCCTCGTTCCTGGCGCATTGCGGCTTCGCCACGCAGATGGCATCGCGGCAGACCGGCCGGTCGGGGTGCGAGGCGCAGTTGGAGTCGTCGCGGCACTCCTTGCAGAAGCCGTTGATGCAGACCTGTCCGTGATCCGCGCAATCCCCGTCCGTCTTGCACTCCGGGTACTGGACGCGACCCGGGCACGCGGCCACCGCCAGCGCGGAGCAGACCAAGAGGATCCGGCACATCGAGCGCACTAGAAAGCCGAACCGCTTACGCACCCTGCTGCGGCCGTCGATCCCTGGCCTGCGGCGAACGGCCTCGTCACTGCGCTGCTCTGCGTAGGTCGACTACGCATCCGCTGCTCGCTCCTCGGGCGCTCGCCTCGGCGTAGGGCTCAGCGCCCTCGCGACGGGTGGTAAGCGGTTCGGCTCTCTTACCGCGCTCGCTCAGGGTGTCAAGGAGGGCGAGCTTCGCCGCGCGGCGCAGGCGCTTCAACTCGTGCTCGCGGCGGAGAGCGGCGGAACGGGTGCGGGCGGGCTCCGCGTGCAAGAGCGTGAGCGGTGCGCGGCCGCGCGTATAGCGGGCGCCGCGGCCGCGGGCATGCGCCGCGAGGCGCTTGTGCAGATCCGTGGTGATCCCCGTGTAGAGCGTGCCGTCGGCACAGCGCAGCAGATAGACGCACCACATCGCGGGCGCAGGATGGCGGCAGGGCCTGGCCGGAGCAAGTTTCTCGTCTGTTGTCGGATGGCATCGAGGAGAGATCGAAAAGCAATGTGGAGCGTTTGCATGGACGCAGGGGCCCCCGCTGTTGCATGCTTCGCGTGAGTCCGATGGCTTCTCCTCCCAAGCGCCCCGACGCCGCTTCCGGCGGCACCCTGATCGACGTCGAGGACGAGTCGATGGCGGGGGAACAGGCGTCCGTGGAAAGCGACGGCCCCGGATCGACGGCGGTCGTGCGCGTGGACCGGGGCGCATCGAGGTCCGCTCCGCTGCCGCCGGCGCGACGCGCGGAAAGCGCGCCGGCCGCGCCCAGGAAGGGCCTTCAGATTTCCCTGCCGGAGGACCAACCCGCCGCGCCGCCTCCGCCGAAACGGCCGCTGCCTCCGCCGCCGGCGGAAAAACGGGGGCGCCGGGGCGCATGGTGGGACGAGAAACACGAGCGCGAACCCGAGCCCGAGCCGGATCCCGACGACCTTCCGGGCAGCACCGCCCTCGTGCAGGCGCCGGTGCCGGAGCCAGAGCCAGAACCGGAGCCCGAACCGCCGCCTCCACCGTCCGAGCCGGAGGTGGAGCCATACCGGCCGGTTCCCGCGGACGACTACCAAGGCCACGTCCCAGCCGGACCGCCCCGCTGGAAAATCGTCCTGCGCCGCGCTGCCTGGACGGCTGGGGCGCTGGCCGTGGCGGGCATCCTCGCGGTGCTCGCCGGGTACATCTACATCTCGCGCGAGATCCCGACGTTCGATTCCGTCCGCGACTACCACCCGTTCGTCGCCAGCAAGGTGGTGGCCGCCGACGGCAGCGTGGTCGGCCAGTTCTACCGGGAGCGCCGCACGGTGGTGAAGATGGACCAGATCCCGCGCGTGCTCGTGCAGGCCGTGATCAGCGCGGAGGACAAGGACTTCTACAAGCACCCGGGCTTCAACTTCTTCGCGCTGGCCCGCGCCGCGGTGATCGACGCGCTCAGCGGCCGCAAGCGACTCGGCGCATCCACCATCACGCAGCAGGTGGTGAAGAACTTCTTCCTCAGCCCGGAGAAGCGCTGGAAGCGGAAGCTGAAGGAGATCCTGCTGGCGTCGCGCCTCGAGCACAACCTTTCCAAGGACGACATCCTCTTCCTCTATCTGAACCACATCAATTTCGGCAAAGCGCACTACGGGGTCGAGGAGGCGTCCCTCTACTACTTCAACAAGCACGTGCAGGACATCGACCTGGGGGAAGCCGCGATGCTCGCGGGACTGCCCCAGAACCCGTCGCGCATCAATCCCCGCCGGCATCCGGATCGCGCGAAGAAGCGGCAGATCTACGTGCTCGATCGGATGCTGGCCAATCACTTCATCTCGCGGGAGGACCACGACCGCGAGGTGGAGAAGCCCATCGTGCTCCCTCCGCCTCCGCCGGAACCGCCCGGCGCCTGGTACGTCGACGAGGTGCGCCGCCAGCTCGTGGCGCAGTTCGGGGACGCGGCCGTGGATACCGCCGGCATGACCGTGGAAGTGGCGATGGATCCGCGACTGCAAGACGCGGCGGAGGTAGCGCTGCGGGAGAACCTGCGCGCCATCGACAAACGGCAGGGCTGGCGGGGGCCCGAGGTGAAGCTGGGCCCGGAGCGGCTCGACGCTTATCGGACCGCGCTCGCCCGGCGGCTCGCCTCCGTCGCGCAGACGCCGGATCAAGCGTGGGTCCTCGACCTGGAAGGGATCTACACGGCGGCCGTCCGCCGCGACGCGAGCAAGAAGCCGCCCAGGAAGCGCCCGGACGAGACCGAGGATACGGACACCGCAGCGGATGTCGCGGCCGGCGCGCTGGAGGGCAACGTGCCGCCCGACGTGCTCGCCCGCGCCGCGAGAGCGCGGCCCCTCGCGCCGAACGAGATCTATTCCGGGGTGGTCACCAGCGTCGGCCGCGCCGACGCGGTCGTGGAGCTGGCGCCGGGGATCGCCGGCAACGTGCCGCTCTCCACCATGGCCTGGGCTCGCCCCTTCAAGCCGGAGCGCGCGACACCGCCGCCCAAGACGCCGGGCGACGTGCTCGCCGTCGGCGACGTGGTGGCCGTGCGCGTCGCGCATCTGCAGACGCAGCGCACGCCGGCGGGCACTCGCGTGCAGCGGCTGGAGCTGGCGCTCGAGCAGACGCCAAAAGTCGAGGGCGCCTTCGTGGCCATGGATCTGAAGACCCGCGGCGTGCTCGCTCTGGCAGGCGGGTACGACGTCGCGCTCTCGTCGTTCAACCGCGCCACGCAGGCCCGGCGGCAGCCGGGATCCTCGTTCAAGCCCTTCCTCTACGCGGCCGCGATCGACACCGGCAAGTACACGCCGATCACCCGGGTCGACGACTCGCCGGAAGTGATCACCGATCCCTGGACGGGCAAGGCCTGGAAGCCGCAGAACTTCGAGAAGGACGAGTTCGACGGCCCGATCAGGCTCCGCAAGGCGCTCGCGGAATCGAAGAACACGGTCGCGGTCAAGCTCCTGCTCGACGTCGGCCTGGACAAGGTGCGGGAGGCGGCAAAAGCGGCGGGTCTGTCGAGCGAGATCCCGCAGAGCTACACGGCGGCGCTGGGCACGGGAGAGGTCGGCGTGCTCGAACAGATCAATGCCTATGCGACGCTGGCTTCGGAAGGCCGACGCGGCGAGCCGGTGCTCATCCGCAAGGTGCTCTCGCGCGACGGCAACACGCTGCTCTCCGCCGAAGCGAAGCCCGGGGAGACGATGAAGCCGGAGGTCGCGTACATCGTCGCGGACATGATGCGGTCCGTGATCGAAGATCCCTCCGGAACCGCGCACTCGCTGAGCGCGATCGGCCGCCCCGCCGCGGGCAAGACCGGCACGGCGAACGAGCACCGCGACGCCTGGTTCATCGGATTCACGCCCTCGCTGCTGGCGGGCGGCTGGGTGGGATTCGACACGCACGAGATGCTCGGCCCGTACGAGACCGGCGGGCACGCGGCGGGGCCGATGTGGCTGCAGTGGATGCGCGCCGCGACCGCCGGGCAGCCGCTGGAGGAATGGCCGGCTCCGCCCCCCGGCGTCGTGCAGGTGCAGATCAACCGGAACACCGGTTGCCTGAGCGGAAGCGGCGATCCATACGCCGCCACGGAGGTCTTCATGGCCGGCAGCGAGCCGACGCAGGCCTGCGGGGACGAGCAGCCGCCGGATCAGGAGGACTGGTACCAGACGCCTCGCTGACGCTTGCGGGTGGCC
>MNFJ01000013.1 GCA_001918155.1 Deltaproteobacteria bacterium 13_1_40CM_4_68_19 | reverse complement strand
AGGTCTCTCGTGTCTGAGAAGCTCGTCTCACCGGATGGATCGACCCCCAGCGCCGGCGCCGCCAGCGCGAGCGCGTCCATCCCCAGTATCGATCGCGCGGCCGGCGCGCGGATTCTCGCCAGGTCCTTCTACAAGGAGCTCCGCGAGAACGGGTACACGCCGAAGCAGCTGCTGGCGCTCTCGACGGAGCTGATCGATCTGATCACGCAGGACCTGCAGGCGGAGCGCAAGGGAGCGGCGTAGAGGGGCTCTTTCGAGTCGCTTGACGCTCCGCAGTTCCGAGCCTATGTGTCCCTCCCCCAAGGAGGCTCCCACATGGCTCGTTTCGCCATCAACGGCTTCGGCAGGATCGGCCGCAACACCCTGCGCGCCGCGATCAAGCGCCGCGCGAACTTCGACGTCGTCCTGCTCAACGACGTCGACAAGCCGAAGACGCTCGCACACCTCTTCAAGTACGACTCCGTGCACGGCATCTTCGACGGGACCGTCGAGGCGACCGAGGACGCGGTCGTCATCAACGGGAAGAAGATCGCCGTTTCGGCGAAGCGCACGCCGGGGGAGCTGGCGCACCGGGAGCACGGCGTCGACGTCGTCCTGGAGTGCTCGGGGCGGTTCACCAAGCGCGAGGACGCGGAGAAGCACCTCCAGGCCGGCGCGAAGAAGGTGATCATCTCGGCGCCCGCCAAGGGACAGGACCTCTCCCTCTGCTACGGGATCAACCACGAGAAGTACGACCCGGCGAAGCACGCCATCATCTCCAACGCCAGCTGCACCACCAACTGCCTCGCTCCCGTCGCCAAGGTCCTGATGGACAGCTTCGGCCTCGAGCGCGGCCTGATGACCACCATCCACAGCTACACGAACGACCAGCGCATCCTCGACCTGCCGCACGAGGACCTGCGGCGCGCGCGCGCGGCGGCGCTCAGCATGATCCCGTCGTCGACCGGCGCGGCGAAGATGATCGGCGAGGTGATCCCCGAGCTGAAGGGGAGGCTGAACGGCACCTCGATCCGGGTGCCGACGCCGAACGTCTCGCTGGTCGATCTCACGGCGGAGCTCTCGAGGAAGACCACGGTGGAGGAGATCAACGCTGCCTTCAAGGCGGCCGCGGAGGGGAAGCTGAAGGGCATCCTCCAGTACAACACCGAGCCGACCGTCTCGGTCGACTACAACGGCAACCCGGCATCGTCCATCTTCGATTCCACGCAGACCGCGGTGGCGGACGACGGCAAGTTCGTCAAGGTATTCTCCTGGTACGACAACGAGTGGGGCTTCTCGCACCGGATGGTCGACGTGTCCCTCTTCATCGGCGGCAAGCTGTAAAGGCTGGCCGGGATGATCCGGTCCATCGAGCAGCTCGAGATCGCCCAGAAGCGGCTCTTCATCCGCGTCGACTTCAACGTGCCGCTGGACAAGAAGACCCGCCAGGTCAAGGACGACGCGCGCATCCGGGCGGCGCTGCCGACCATCAAATACGCGATCGCGAAGAAGGCGCGGGTGATCCTCGCCTCGCACCTCGGCCGTCCCGACGGCAAGGTGGCGCCGGAGATGTCCCTGGAGCCGGCCGGCGCGCGGCTGTCGCAGCTGCTCGGCCAGGACGTGATCTTCGCGGACGACTGCGTGGGCGACGGGGTGAAGAAGCTGGTCGGCGAGTTGCGCGAAGGTCAGGTCCTCCTCCTCGAGAACCTGCGCTTCCATCCCGAGGAGGAGGCGAACGACGACGCCTTCGCCCGCGAGCTGGCGGCGCTCTGCGACGTCTACGTCGACGACGCGTTCGGCACCGTGCACCGCGCGCACGCCTCGACCGTGGGAATGGTGAAGCACGTGCCCCAGCGCGGGGCGGGGTTCCTGGTGGCGGCGGAGCTGAAGCATCTGCAGCCTCTGCTCAAGGGCGCGGCGAAACCGTACCTGGCCATCCTCGGCGGCGCCAAGGTGAGCGACAAGATCAAGGTGATCGACCAGCTGATGGGCAAGGTGGACGCGCTGCTGATCGGCGGCGCGATGGCGTACACCTTTCTCTCGGCGCGCGGCGTTCCGGTGGGAGCGTCGCGGGTGGAGAAGGACAAGATCGACGTCGCCAGGCGGATTCTGGAACGAGCAGGACAGTCCCGCGTCGAGGTGCTGCTGCCATCCGATCACGTGGTCGCGAACGAGCCCAAGGCCGGGGTGGCGACCCGGACGGTGACGCAGATTCCCGACGGGATGCTTGGCCTCGACATCGGACCGATGGCGCGCGAGCAATACCGCCAACGGATCATCGGCGCGCGGACCGTATTCTGGAACGGCCCCATGGGGATGTTCGAAATACCGGAGTTCGCCCCGGGGACCCGCGCCGTCGCCGAGGCCCTGGCCGAAGCGACGAAGCGGGGCGCCCGGACGGTGGTGGGCGGGGGCGACTCGGCGGCGGCGATCGCGGAGATGGGCCTCGAAGACAAGGTCACCCACGTCTCCACCGGGGGCGGCGCTTCCCTCGAATTCCTCGAAGGCCGCGACCTCCCCGGCCTCAAGGTGCTGGACGAATGACGCGGCGGAGATTCGTTTGTGGCAACTGGAAGATGCACAAGACCAGCGCCGAGGCGGTGCAGGTGGTGCGGGAGCTGCGGGAGAAGGTGAAGACCGGGGCGCAGGTGGCCGTGGCTCCGCCGTATACGGCGCTCGCGGCGGTGAAGCAAGCGCTGCAAGGGTCGGCGATCCAGCTCTTCGCGCAAAACTGCCACTACGAGAAGCAGGGCGCCTTCACCGGCGAGGTGAGCGCGCCCATGCTGGCCGAGATCGGCTGCGACGGCGTGATCCTCGGACACAGCGAGCGCCGGCAGTACTTCGGAGAGACCGACGAGACCGTGAACCGCAAGCTGCGCGCCGCCCTCGAGGCGAAGCTCCATCCCATCGTCTGCGTCGGCGAGACGCTCCAGGAGCGCGACTCGAACCGGACCTGGGAAGTGGTTTCCCGCCAGGTGCGCGGCGTATTCGCCGGTCTGGAGGCCGATGCGATCGGCCGGTGCACCGTCGCCTACGAGCCCGTCTGGGCCATCGGCACCGGGAAGACGGCAACGACCGCTCAGGCGCAGGAAGTGCACGGCCAGATCCGTGGACTGCTGCGGGAGCTCGCCGGCTTTGAGATCTCCGCCGCGGTGCGCATCCAGTACGGCGGGTCGTGCAAACCGGAGAACGCCGCCGATCTGCTCGGCCAGCCGGACATCGACGGTGCGCTCGTCGGCGGCGCGAGCCTGAAGGCCGAGGACTTCGCGCGCATCATCGCCGCAGCCTGAGCGCTCCGGGGTCTTGGCGATGCTGTAGCCCGATGTAGGACATCGCCACACGGCCAGGGCGCGCGCCGTTTTCCGTTCGGAGCAAGCCGTCCCGCCGTGGTTGCATCGGTCCGATGCGAATCACCGCGTGTCTTCTCGCGGCCATCGCCTGCGGCGGCCCGATGCGGCCTCGCGACGTTCGCGCTTCGGCGCGCGGCGGCGCCGTCGAGGTTTCCTGGAGATCGACCGCCGCCGCATCTCGCGTGCAGCTCGCTGACCTCGACAGCGGAACGCCGGTCGGAGAGCCCGTGGTCGTGCGCGGATCGGCGGCGGACCTGTTCGCCACCGTCTATCCGGCCACGCTCGCCCACGAGCTGCAGCATCTGCTCAATTTCGCCCACCGCTGCGTGCAGCGCCCGTGCGAGGGGCCGGAGGAGACCTGGATCAACGAGGCGCTCTCCAAGGTCGCCGAGGACCTCGCCGGCTACGGCTGGAACGTCGCCGGCGGGCGCGCGGAAGGAGCCGCGTATCTGGGCCACCCGGGCGCCGAGCTGCGCGGATACGACGGGCGCAGCCTCACGCGCTGGGAGGGAGATCCGATCGGGAACTACCAGGGCGCGCACAGCTTTCTGCGCCTGTTCACCGATCGCGCCGGCGGGCCGCATCGCGGGCGGAACGGGCGGAGTCGGCGGCCTGGAGTCGGCGCTGGGAATTCCCTTGCCGATGGCGATGGCGGAGTGGGCGTCGGCGCTGATGCTCTCGAACGAGCCGGGCTCGCCGTACAGCTTCTCCGGAAGCGCCTGGTCGCCACTGCACGAACGCCTCCGCCACCTGGACACCCGCGCGTCTGGACCGGTGTCCCTGCGGCACGACGGGATCGCCGCGGTGATGTCCGGCCCGGGCCTGGGCGGTCCGGCGCGCGTCACCGTGCGCAGCCGCGAAGAGACGCCGCCATACGTCGTCGTGGTCCGGGCGGACGCGCACCTTCCGGCGCATTGATCAAGCGCGCAGCTTGTAGCCGCGCCGCAGCAGCCAGAGCGCCCAGATGACCAGGATGCCGGCGATGCCGAGGATCACGGCGAATCCCGCCCAGGGGCGCTCGACGTTGTGGCCGATGAGCGCGAAGCGCATCGATTCGATCATGTAGTAGATCGGGTTCAGGTGCAGCACGACCCGGAACCCGGGCGGCAGCATGGCGGCGGAGTAGAAGACGCCGCCGAGGAATGCCAGCGGGGTGATCACGAAGGTGGGGATGAAGTTCACCTGCTCGAACTTCTCCGACCAGAGCGCGACGATGAGCCCCGCCGCGGCAAACCCGAGCGCGACGATCAGACCGGCCAGGAACGCCTCGATGGGGTGGGGCACATAGGGGCCGACGAACAGCGCCGCCGTCGCCCACGTCATCCCGCCGACGATCAGCGCCCGCGTCGCGCCCGCGGCGAGGAAGGCGGCGAGGATCTCCAGATAGCTGAGGGGCGTGACCAGCAGGTCCACGATGGTGCCCTGCAGCTTGAGGATGAACAGCGAGGAGCTGGTGTTGAGGAACGCGTTGTTGATGACCCCGAGCATCACCAGGCCGGGAACGAGGAAGCGGATGTACGGGACGCCTTCAACTTCCCGCAACCGCCCGCCCAATGACCAGCCGAAGACCACGAAGTAGAGCGCGGTGGTGATCAGGGGCGAGAGGATCGTCTGGCCGGGAACGCGCAGGAAGCGCTTCACCTCCTTGCGGTAGAGGGTGCGCATGCCGAGCGTCTTCTCCACCGGCTGCGCAGGCGGCGGCAACGGAGGCACCGGGCGCTCCCGCGCGGTCGCCCCATTGGTGGCCGGCGCAAACGGCGCGGGCGAGTTCAACAGCTCGATGATCACGTTCTCGAGACGCGGCTCGCGCGTCTGCACGTCGGCGACGCGCAAGCCCGCCTCGGCCACCGCCTGCAGCGGCGCGGAGAGCGGCTCGCCGACCCGCGGCGTTAGCACCACCGCCACCCCTCCCTCGGCCAGCGCCGCGCCCGCGGCCGCGAGCGGCGCGGGAAGCTCGCGGATCGGCTTCTCCAGCGCGAGTCGCACGGTGCGCTTCGAGTGCCGCGCGATCAGCTCGCGCTTGTCCTCGACCACCAGGAGCCGGCCGTTCTTGATCACGCCGATGCGGTCGGCGAGCTCCTCGGCCTCTTCCAGGTAGTGCGTGGTGAGGACCACGGTGGTGCCCGCGGACGCGAGCCGCTTCACGTACGCCCAGAGGTCGCGCCGCAGCTCGACGTCGACGCCCGCGGTCGGCTCGTCGAGGAAGAGCACGGGCGGATCGTGCACCAGCGCCTTGGCGATCAGCAGGCGCCGCTTCATTCCTCCGGAGAGCGAGCGGGTGTTGGCGGTCCGCTTGTCGCGCAGCCCCAGGTTGCCGAGGATCTCCTCGATGCGGGCATCGGACAGGCGCATGCCGAAATATCCCGCCTGGAAGCGAAGGGTCTCCTCCACGGTGAAGAACGGGTCGAAGTTGATCTCCTGCGGCACCAGCCCCACGGCACGGCGGGTGAACCGGTAATCGCGCACCACGTCGCGTCCGAGCACTTCCACGCTGCCTTCGCTGGCGAGGGCGGTTCCCGCCACCAGGCTGATCAGCGTCGTCTTCCCGGCGCCGTTCGGGCCGAGCAGCGCGAAGACCTCGCCGCGGTGGATGTCCAGATCGACGTGGTCGAGCGCGGTAAAGGCGCCGTAGCGCTTGGTCGCGCCGCGCAGGCTCACCGCCTCAGGCATGGCGTCCGGAAGATGCCACAAGGCGGGTTCCGGTGCGCGATCCCGCGATCTGGCATAGGATCGCCGGTGATCAGGGAAAGGAACGAGGACATGGCTCGCCTGTTCATAGGCAATCTTCCCTTCGACAGCTCGGAAGCGCAGATCAAGCAGCTGATCGAGGGCGATACGCGGACGGTCCGCTCGGTCAAGATCATCACGGACAAGGAGACGGGGCGCTCGCGCGGATTCGCCTTCGTCGATCTCGACAGCGAGGAGGAGGCGAAGGCAGCCATCGCCGAGCTGAACGGGAAGGACTTCGGCGGCCGGCCGCTGAAAGTGAACGAGGCCGAGGAGAAGGGGCAAGGCGGCGGCAAGTTCGGCGGTGGCGGCGGGTTCCGGGGCACGCCGCACGGCAAGGACGTCCAAGGGCAGCGCGGGTTCGGCATGCGCGGGCCGGCGCAGAACATGCCTCGCGGCAGCCAGCGCGGCGGCGGACGAGGCGGCACGCGCGGGTCTTGAGCGGGCTGCGGGCGCTGCATCGCCAGATCGTCGAATGCCGCGCCTGCCCGCGGCTCGTCGCCTGGCGCGAGGAAGTCGCGCGTCTCAAGGTCAAGCGGTTCCGGGAGTGGACCTACTGGGCGCGGCCGCTGCCCGGTTTCGGCGATCCGCGCGCGCGGCTGCTCGTCGTCGGGCTGGCGCCGGCGGCCCACGGGGGCAACCGCACCGGACGGATGTTCACGGGCGACCGCAGCGGAGATTTTCTCTATGCCGCGCTGCACCGCGCAGGATTTGCCAACCAGCCGACCAGCGTCCGCAGGGACGATGGGCTCGCGCTCCGCGGCGCGTTCATCACCGCGCCCTGCCGCTGCGCACCGCCGGGGAACAAGCCGCTGCCGGACGAGCTCGCTCGCTGCAGCGTCTGGCTAGACCGCGAAGTCGCGCTGCTGCCTTCCGTGAGCGTGGTGTTGGCGCTCGGCAGCATCGGCTGGGGCGCCGCGCTATCGCACTTCGCCCGGCGCGGGCTCGCCATCCCTCGGCCGCGCCCGCAGTTCGGACATGGGGCGGAGGCGAAGATCCCGGGAGGGCCGGTGCTCCTCGGCTGCTATCACGTCAGCCAGCAGAACACGAACACGGGAAAGCTGACTGGGAAGATGATCGACGCAGTGCTCGCGCGGGCGAAGGAACTCATGCGCCGGATGAGTTGATGCGTTGCGGCGTTGACAGACTCTGCGTATTCGGACGCTTGCGCCCTTGCCTACAAATTCGTAACGTGCCGCGTCGGAGGGACCTCCCATGCGCTTGGACCCAGGGGTGCAAGACCTGGCCGGAGAAAGGCCGCAGGTGGATGGAGCAGCGACACAAAGGCGCCTCTCGGGCAAAGTGGCCGTAGTTACGGGGTCTTCGCGGGGAATTGGAAAGGCGATCGCCCGTGCGCTCGCCGCCGAGGGCGCTTCGATGGCGGTCCACTACTGCAAAGGCCGCGAGCATGCCGACCAGCTGGCGGCCGAGTTCGAGCGCGGCGGAAGCCGGGTCGGCGTTTTCCACGCGGACGTCGCGCGGCCGGAGGACTGTCACAGGCTGCTCGAGCAGGCGGCGAAGCAGCTGGGATCGGTCGACATCCTGGTGAACAACGCCGGGATCAATCGCGACCGCAGCATCCGCAAGATGAGCGCCTCGGAGTGGGACGAGGTCATCCACACGAATCTCGACTCGGTGTTCCACTGCACCAAGGCCGTGCTGGAGCCGATGATCGGGCGCGGCTGGGGCCGGATCATCAACATCGCCTCCATCATCGGGCAGACCGGCGCGTTCGGGCAGGCGAACTACGCAGCGGCGAAGGCGGGGGTGATCGCGTTCACCAAGAGCGTCGCGCAGGAGGTGGCGAAGTTCGGCGTGACCGTGAACGCCATCTGTCCCGGCTTCGTGGACACCGACATGGTGGCGTCCATGCCGCAGGCGGCGAAGGAGGCGGTCAAGGGGCGCATTCCCCTCGGCCGCTTCGGCGAAGCCGACGAGGTCGCGCGCCTCGTCCGGTTCCTCTGCACCGAGGGCGACTGGATCACCGGCGCGCAGCTCAACATCAACGGCGGCCAGTACATGTAGCCGTGGCTGCGCCGATGATCCGCGCGGCCCTTCTCGCCACTCTCGCTCTGCGCGTCGCCGACGCGCTCGAGCGCAACCTGCTCGGGCGCCCGCCCATCTACGACGTCGACGCAATGGGGAGGCGGCTCTTCGGGAGCGCCCGCGCGGGGCGGACGCTCCGATGGGTCTACGGTCCGGCGCTGGCGGTAACGCAGAAGACGTTGCGCCTGCCGCCGCTCTTCTTCGGCCCGGCAATAGCGCTGGCAGAGCTTCTGGCGATGCCTCGCGTCGGCGCGACGCCGCCGGTGCGGAGGTGGCGGCGGGCGGAGGTGCCGCTGCTCTTCGCGCACGCGACGTTCTTCGCGCTGGCGGTCGATCTGCTCTGAGTACCGCTTCGCTACGGATGCGGGTACAACGCCCCGCGTGTGGGTCACCGCTCCCGACGGCGCGCGGTTGCACGTCATCGATCAAGGCAAGGGCGATGCCGTGCTCTGGCTGCAGGGACTGAATGCTCCCGCCGCGGCCTGGGCCGTGCAGCTCGCGCATTTCTCGCAGACGTATCGGGAGCTCGCACCGGACAGCCGGGGAGTGGGGCAGAGCGACGCGCCACCGGGTCCGTACACGGCGCGCCAGCTCGCCGGCGATGCTCTCGCCGTGCTCGATGGCGCCGGCGTGGAGCGGGCGCACGTCGTCGGCATCTCGCTGGGCGGAGCCATCGCGCAGGAGCTCGCCTTGGCGCATCCGGAGCGCGTGCGGTCGCTGGCGTTGCTCTCGACCTTCGCGGCGCAGCCGCCCCGTTCCCGCGCGCTGCTCGAGGCGTGGCGGACCTGGTACCCGGTCGCGATCGCCGAGCCGCACTTGCGCAGGGCCTGGGAGCTGCAAGCCTACTGCTGGCTGTTCACGGACCGCTTCTGGCGCAGCGAGGCCAACGTGCGCGCCGCCCTGCGGTTCGCCTCCTCGCAGCCGCCGCAGACGGCGGCAGGCTTCGTCGGCCAGGTCGACGCGGCGCTCTCGCACGACGCACGCGACCGGCTCGGCGCCGTGGTGGCGCCCACCCTGGTGATCCACGGCGCGGTCGACCAGCTTTCTCCGAAAGAGAACGGAGAGGAACTTTCGAGGCTGATCCGGGGTGCGG
>MNFJ01000059.1:1091-17274 GCA_001918155.1 Deltaproteobacteria bacterium 13_1_40CM_4_68_19 | reverse complement strand
GGTACAGATCGCTTCCCTGCAGCAGCGACGCGGCGATGGCGCGCACGATGCAGCAATGCCACGCCGCGGGTCGCGGGCAACTTTACTGATTGCAGGTGTTCGGAGGGGTGCGGATTCCGTACTTCGGCGCCCCGGCGTTGCCGGTGTTGCGGGCATCGCGGCGCCATGAGGGCCAGGGCGTATCGGCGAGACCCTGATCGTCGGTGACGAACGCCCAGATGGTGGGCAGGGAAGCGCCGCCGCCGACGAACATCCGGCCGTTGCAGTCGATCATCGCGCCGCGAAGGATCCTGTTCGACACGGCGAAGGTCCACGAGGTCTGGCCTGCCTGGAGGGCTGTCAGTCGAAAGTTGGTTGAGCTTCCTGATGGCAGGTACCAGTGGTCGTCGGAGCCGTGCAGCGCGATGAACCCGGGCGGTGCGGCAAGCCCCGAGACGAGCATCCCTGGGGTTCCGCCATCACCGGGCTCGTAGACCGTGACGCCAGCGTCGTCCGACGCGTACAATTTTCCGTCGATGCCCAGCGTGGGTTCTGCGGAGAGGCCGCCGTCGGTGAGGCTCTTCGACCAGGCGGTATCCAGTAGTGGCGTGAACGCGGATAAAGTAGAAACAGTCAGTGAGCTTCGCGACGCGGCGAACACGTTTGTGCCGTCAGTGATGGTCCCGTAGTACGGGTTTCCGATCGATCCCGATATGGCCACGGACGGGCCGATGCCGCCGTCCTCCGTCAAGGGGTGCCAATCGACGCTGGAAGAGGTGCCGAACCACACGCCGCCGTCGAACACCATCGGTGATGCATGCCGGTCTCGATCGTCCGCTGCTTGCGATTGCAGGGCTGGAATGTTTGCCGGCGCCGTGACGCTCCACAGACTGGACCCGCTGAGGCTCACGTTGTCGGCGACCACAACCTGGTCGACCGGCACTCCGCCGACCGTGGCAGCGGCGACCGCCGGCCCTACAGAGATGACGTGGGGTCCGGTCGCCGCGGTCCAGAGGACGCCGCCATCCGGAGCGAACGCGCTGATTACACCGGCCAGATTGCTCGTGTAGATGGGTGCATCCGCACCGCCGTTGCCGATCGCGGGCGGACCGAGGACCGTGCCTGCGTCGGTGCTCCAGCGGATCGTTCCCTGATCTGCGGCAACGCTGTACAGAGTCGTCACGCCTCCGTCCGTCGTGGCGATCAAGTCGAGGTCGGGATGAACGGCTAGCCCGGTGACGGCGGCCGCGCTCGTGTTCAGCACCCGGCTCCAGAGCAGGCGCGTGGCGCGGACCTGCGTGTCGGACGGCGTGATCGCCCTGCTCGCGGCGGTACCGCCGTACGCGACCGCTTTGTCGTGGGCCTCGAGAATGAAATGCAGCATCCCGCTCGGGATCTGCGCGCCGCCGTCCGGCAGGGAGGCCGTCGCGACGCCGGTATGGAACGCGCCGTTGTGCACGTCGTTGAGCTCTACGGTGACGTCGAACGCGCATGTCGAGCTGCTCGAGCTGCATCCGAGACTCTGCGCGGTGCCGGTGCTGGTCCCGCCGTCGAACTCGATCCCGTCCACCCGCAGGGTCGCTGATGAGATGCCGCTGATGTCGCTAAAGCGGCCCTTCACGTGCACGACGTCGTTGTAGATGAACGTGCTCCCGGTCCAGCCGGTGTTCGCCGCGAGCGCCGGATAGGTCACGCCGGCGTCCGCTGGTTCCGCGTCACCCTTGTAGATCTTGATGAGGGCGAGGGTGGGCGGAGCGCCGTCGATCGTGCGCGTCGCCGCGACGACGGACTGGTGCCCGAGCCCGTCGGTCGCGCGGACGTTGAACGTGTACGGACCTTCCGCTCCCGCAGGGGCGCCCGCCGGGTCGAGCTCGAAGGTGTAGACGCTCCCGTTCACCCCCGCCGGCGCGAGCGCGTTCGATCCCGAGAGGAGGTGCGGGGAGACCACCCCGGTGGCGTCGGCAATGGTGACCGAGATTGCGATCGGCGCTGCTCCGCCGTCGGGGAGGGACCGCGCATATGGAGTCGGATCGGCGGCCACCGCGATCGCCGGCGGCTGGTTGTCGAAGTAGACGTGCTGGACGGCGCTGGTGGCGGCGCGGCCCGTGGGGCTCGTCGCGGAGATGGTGAAATCCAGGGGCGTGGTTCCGTCGAAAGAACCCGAGGGCCGGGGCAGCTCGAAGGTGAATTGGTTTCCGGAGCCGGCAGTTCCCGGGTGGAGGCAAGCGCCGCTCTCGCCGGCGACCCGCAGGCAGACGGTCGTGGGATCGACGCCTGCGCGGCCGCTGATGCTCGCCGAGACCGACAAGGGCGACCCTCCGGTATCGAAGAATGCCCGGCCGTTCGGGTCGGTGTAGCCGGCTGCGGTCGAGACGGCGATGTTCGAGAAGGCCGGCGCATCGGTGGGAACGCAGACGTGCTGCGCGAGATCGCAAGCTGCGCCCGGGGAGCAGTCCGCGTCGCTCGAGCAATTGCCGAGGCCGGAGATGCGGCAAGCCGTCAGCGCCAGGAGGAGGAGAGCGGTGAGCGTCGCGCGCATGGGTCAGAAGGCGAAGGTGAGCGCGGCGCCCGCGGCGGCGAGGACCGCGGAGGCGATGAAGAGCGCATTGGCGGTGTGCCCGGCCGAGTTCCCCGACCGAAGCTTGTCCAGGCCCGCCGGTGTGTAGGCGTTGCCGTTCGCGCGATACGCGGATTCCGCATCGTTCAGGTCGGACCTGCTCTTCGCGCCGAAGTAGGCACCCACTCCGGCCGCGACCACGGCGGCTCCGACGGTGGCATAGCCCGCCGGGCGCGTCCACCCGCGCGAGGGCGATGGCGCCGGTGGCACCGCTTCGACGGCTGCCGACGGCGCGGCCGATGGCGGCGTGACCGGCGACACGAGGGGAGCGATGGGGACGACTGAAGCGGGCGGCGGTTTCGCGGAGGCAACCTCGGTCGCCGCGATCGTCACCACCGGCGTGCCCTCGACCAGCACGGGCAACGGGCGCACCGATTCGCGGCTACCCTCCTTCACGCGCAGGACGTGCACCCCGACCGGCACCCGCCGCTTCTCGCCCGCGGCCAACGGCGTGCCGTCCAGCTGCAGCGCGATCCCTTCCCCGCCTTGCACCATAGCCTCGCCGGTGCAGCCGGCCGGAACCAGCAGCCTGCAGACCAGCGCTTCGGCCCATGCGGTCGCTTCGGCCGCATCGCTCGAGACGTCGGGCCGGTTCGCCTCCTGCACGACCTTCCGCGCCTTCACGTCCACCAAGCGGACCTTGAGGGTGCGCGCCGTGTACGTAGCCACCACCACCTGATCGACGCTCCGCGCCACTCCCGCCGTCACCCAGCAGGCCTTGTCCGCGCATGGATGTGGCGCATCGAGAGCCAGGGCCTCTTTCACGCCCGACGCGAGTTTCGCCGCGGCGCGGATCCCATCTCCGACCCGCACGGCGGTCTCGTCCGCCAGCGCTCCCAGGACCAGCACGCCGAGCGTCTTGAGCGGTCGAGACGGAGTGAGCGGCGCGATCGGCGGCAGTGACGGGGGGACCAGCGGCTCGAGTTGCGGTTCCGTCTGTCCGAGCGCCGGAAGCGCGATCGCGATCGCGATCGCACACAAGGACCGAGGATTCATCCGAACAGCTCCTGCCAGGGTCCGTGTATGCTACACAATGCGCGATCCGGCGTCGCGGAGCCGATGTGGCTTTTTTCCGCAGATGAGGCTACATCGCGCCCGCCATGCGCGCCCTCCTTCCGGATTTCCTCTTTTCTGGCGGCCATGTCCAGGCTGCGACGGCGCTGGTCGTGCGCGACGGCGAAGTGCTGGGCGTGGGGAAGCCGCCGGAGGGGGCCGAAGTCATCCCCATGCGCGGGCGCGCGCTCTTGCCGGGCCTGGTGGCCGCCCACAGCCACGCGTTCCAGCGCGCCATCCGCGGGCGCACGGAGCATCGAAGCCACGCCCGCGACGACTTCTGGAGCTGGCGGGAGGCGATGTATGCGGCCGCAGAACGGCTCACGCCGGACGATCTCCACGCCATCTCGAAGTTCTGCTTCCTGGAGATGGCGCGGGCTGGGATCACCGCGGTAGGCGAGTTCCATTACCTGCACCGCGACGCATCGGGAAAGCCATACGCCAACCCGAACGAGCTGGACCTGGCCGTGGCACGCGCCGCGCAGGACGCCGGCTTGCGCGTGGTCCTCTTGCGGGTCGCGTACGCGCGGAGTGGATTCCGCCTGCCGCAGAACCCGCGCCAGAAGCGCTTCATCGAGGGGTCGGCCGATGAATACCTGCAGAACCTCGACGCCCTCTCGCGCCAGGTTCCGGTGGGCGCGGCGCCGCACAGCGTGCGGGCCTGTCCCGCGGAGTGGATCCGGGACATCGCCGCGGAGGCGTTCCGGCGTGGCTGGCCCCTGCACCTGCACGTCTCCGAGCAGCGCGCGGAAGTGGAGCAAAGCCAGGCGGAGCACGGCGCCACGCCCGCCCTCGTGCTCGAGCGCCTGGGCGCGCTCCGCGAGAGCACGACGGCCGTGCACGGCGTGCACCTGACGGCGCAGGACATCGCAGCGCTCGGGCGGGCGCGCGCCACCGTGTGCGCCTGCCCGACCACCGAGCGCAACCTCGGCGACGGGGTGGTGCGGGCGGACCTGCTGCTCGCGGCGGGCGCTCGACTCTGCGTCGGCAGCGATTCGGAGGCGCAGCTCTCGCCGCTCGAGGACGCGCGCCAGCTCGAGTACCACCTGCGGCTGTTGCAGGAGCAGCGCGCCGTCCTCGATGCGGAGCAGGGCGGCGTCGGCGGGCTGGGAGCGAAGCTCTACGCGATCGCGAGCGAGGGCGGGATGCGCTCTCTCGGTCTCGGCGGCGGCGCCTTGCGGCCCGGCGAGCCGGCGGATTTCATCGTCGTCGACCTGGACGATCCCTCGATCGCCGGTTGCAACGGCGACGACCTGATGGCCAATGCGGTTTTCTCCATGGAGCGGACCGCCATCCGAGAGACCTGGGTGAATGGCGAGCCGCTCCGGCTCGACTTCGAGGGCGCGCTGCCGGGTTTTCGCGCGGCGATGCGGAGGCTGTGGGGATGATCGATCCGGTCTCGCTGCTCCGGGAGCTGATCGCGGTCGACTCCACCTCGGCCCGAAGCAACTTCCCCTTGCTCGACGTCCTCGAGCGGCAGGCGCGGGCGCTCGGGCTCGCCACGCGCCGGCAGATCTGGACGGACGCTTCGGGCGTGCAGAAGGCGAACCTGATCGCCCAGCGCGGGGGCGAGAAGGGCGGGCTCGCGCTCGTGGGGCACACCGACTGCGTGCCGTTCGACGTCGCCTGGGCGGGAGCGCTCGAACCCGCGGTCGAGGGCGGAAAGGTCTCCGGCCGAGGGGCCGCGGACACCAAGGCGTTCCTTGCCGCCGCGATCACCGCCGCCTCGCGCACGCAGGGTGCTCCTCTCCAACTCGTCTTCACCGCCGACGAGGAGGTCGGTTGCCTGGGCGCGCGCCGCCTGGTCGACGAAGGCGCGTTGCGACCCCGCCACGCGGTCGTCGGCGAGCCGACGAGGATGATCCCGATCCTCGGCCACAAGGGCTACTGCCTCGCCGAGGTGACGGCGCACGGGGCCGAGGGCCACAGCGCCTATCCGGAGACCGGGGCTTCGGCGATTCTCGCCGCGGGACACGTCCTGCGCGAGGTGGAGCGCATCGGCGAAGAGCTGCGCGCGGAGGCCGATCCGCTGTTCTCGCCGCCGCACGCGACGCTGAACGTCGGACTGATCTCCGGGGGCAAGGCGAAGAACGTGATCCCGGGCCTGTGCACGCTGACCGTCGAGTGGCGCCCCCTCCCCTCGCAGGACCCGCGACAGGTCCTGCGGCTTCTCGAGGAGGCTTGCGCGCGCGTGCAGACCGACCGCGTCCGCATCGAAGTAGCGGTGCAGCGTCTCGACGCGGGGATCGCGGTGGCGCGCGATTCGGAGATCGTGACGTTCCTGCAGGCGCAGTCCGGCAACGCGCCCGGCACCATCCCGTTCGGGACTGAGCTGCCGTACCTGGCACAGCTCGGCGCGAGCGCCTGCGTGTTCGGGCCCGGCGACATCCGCGTCGCCCACCGGACGGGCGAATTCGTGCCCGTCGCCGAGCTGCTACGCGCGGCGGAGATCCTTGCCGCCGCCGTCGCTCGTTTTGCGAAGACGTAGTCAGACCGGGTTGCGCGAGCGGTCCGGATCGCCGCCGGTCAGCCGGGCGATCTCCGCCGCGAGACGCTGGGCGGGAACGATGGAAACGAGCGGGCGGACCGCCTCGCTGCACCGCGCGACCCGGATATCGACGACTTCGACACCGACCGTTACGCACAGCTCGCGCAAGCGCGCGGTTCGCCCGCCGTCATCGTCGTCGGGATTGAAGAGGACCGCGCCCATCCTCGGGTGCAGCGCCGCCTGAGGCCCGTGCAGCGCTTGCTCGACGCTGAGCCCTTCCGCCCACTGGAACGTGGCTTCCTTCAGCTTCAGCGCGGCCTCCGCCGCGGCGATCGCGTCGAACCCGAAGCCGGTGACGAGCAGCGGATCCTTGGCACCGAGACGGCGCGCGGCATCGACCGGCGCCTGCTCCGCGAGCGCATCGCGGAGCAGGCGCGGCGCGCTGGAAAGATCGAGGCCGAGCATCTGACCGAGAGCGGCCAGCGCGGTGACGTACGAGACGGTGTGCGTCTGCGCTCGCTCCGGAGGGCAGGTGCGGACGACGTGATCGGCGTCGGCAGGGGCCGCATCGCTGCAGATCGCGAACGTCGTCGCTCCCGCCGCCCGCGCCTTGCGCAGCACGGCCGGGGTGAAGCCGCCGCCCGAATGCGACACGACCACGACTTGCGCGCCGGGCGGCACCCCCGTTCGCAGGGCGGCATCCTGTGACTCGACGGCCAGCGCGGGATATCCGGCCCACGCCGCCGCGACCCGCGCCGCGTGCAGCGACGTTCCCTGGCCGCAGAACAGCAGCGGGCGCGACGAATCCAGGCGCGGGACCGGACGGCGCAGCGCGGCCTCGACGGCGTCCGGCTGCGACTCGATCTGCGTATCGTAGCAGAATTTCATTTCGAGGAGCCGACCGCGCGGCGCGCGAAGCTCATAGATCGAACCGCCCGATCAGCGGCATGTGGTCGCTCTTTCCCCAGAACGGGCTCGAGCGATCGCCGAAGCGGCAGGTCCCCTCCAGGTCCAACCAGTTTACGCTCGCGCTGGAGAAGAGGTGGTCGAGGTGCATGCGCAGCTTCATGAAACCGGCGGTGGGAAAATCGCGCGGGTCGCGGTCGATCTGGTGAAGGTGCTCCTGGACGCCGACGAGCCCGCAGTCTTCCGTCAGGTACCGGTAGACGGGCGAACCGGGCGGAGAGTTGAAGTCGCCGGTGACGATGAACGGCTCGTTCCCGGCGTGGCGCTGGATGAAGGCCGCGAGCGTCTTCGCCTCGTGCAGCTGGTTCACGCCGAAGCCCATCCGCGGCGACCTGGTCCAGAACTGGCGCGAGAACGGCGTGGGCAGGGAGAGATGCGTGTTGAAGACGTGGAACGGCCTTCCCCGCGGGCCGATCAACTTCATGTGCGCGCAGATCCGCGTCTGCTTGCGGTCCTTCCAGCGCAGCACATGGTGGTACGTGATGTTGTGCGGGCTCTCGCAGTTGTGCGCGTCGATCTTGATCCGGTAGCGATGCACCAGGATGGCGAGCCCCATGCTCTGCAAGGGCGTATTCCCGATCCGGTTGACGTGGGCGCGAAAATAGAAAGCGTCGTACGGGAAGGGGGGCGGGCGTCTCTCGAACGCTTGCTCGAGCTCGCCCATGAACGATTCGAGCTGCGTCTCCATCTGGTGTGATCGACGGAAAACCAGGCTGCTGCGCAGCGACAGGGTCTCGACCTCCTGCAGGCAGATGATGTCCGCCGCCGGCTCGAGCGAGGCCAGCGCGTCCGCGATGGCGCGCTTGCTTCCTCGGGTGCTGGCGAGGCCGCGAAGCGCATGTCCGAAGTAACGGACGTTGTAGCTCAGGATGCGCAGGGCCACGGCCGCGAGTGTATGTTCCTCTTCCATGCTCGTCATCCGGAAGGCGGAGCCTCGCGACGTGCCGCTGATGCTGGCGTTCATCCGCGAGCTGGCAGAGTACGAGAAGGAACCACAGGCGGTGGTGGCGACCGAGGAAGACCTGCTCCGCGACGGGTTCGGGCAGTCGCCGCGGTACTTCTGCCTGGTGGCGGACTGGGAGGGCACACCGGCGGGATTCGCCTTCTATTTCCATACCTACTCGACCTGGCTGGGACGCTGGGGGTTGTACCTCGAGGATCTGTATGTGACGCCGCGCCTGCGGGGCAGAGGAATCGGCAGGGCCCTGCTCGTCGAGCTGGCCCGGATCGCGGTGCGCGAGAAGTGCGGCCGGATGAACTGGCAGGTGCTGGACTGGAACGCCCCCGCCCTCGAGTTCTACCGCGGCCTCGGAGCGAAGATGCTTCCGGATTGGGAGACGTTCCGCCTCGCCGGCGAGGCGCTGGAAAGGCTGGCGCGCGATGGATGAGAAGGATTTCGGGCGACGCGCCGGCGAGGCGCTGGGCAAGCTCGATGACGCCCTCCGGGACCTGGAGGGCGTGGAGTCGGATCTGGCCGGCGACATCCTCACCCTGGAGTTCGAGGACGGCACGAAGTTCGTGGTGAACTCCCACTCGGCCGCCCAGCAGATCTGGCTCTCCGCCAACATGCAGGCCTGGCATTTCGGGTGGCAGGACGCGAGCCGGACCTGGCGCGACACCCGCTCGGGGGCCGAGCTGTTCACGGAGCTCGGGAGGCTGGTGAGCGAGAAGCTGGCCCAGGCGGTATCGCTGCGGTCGTGAGCGCACACTGATGGCCGGCTTGAACTGGCTTCCCATGACTTGCCACGCTCGGCCGGGGGCGTGGTCGTTCCAGCGAAAGGTCAATAGCCGAGCGCGAGGCCGGTGTTCAGCCGCGGATCGTTGGCACCGTAGATGCGGCTGTTTCCGACTGGCGCGCCGCCGAGCGAGGGCGCGCCCACGAGGATCGCCGAGACGTGGTTGGCAGGCTGCGGCATCGCGATCATGCGCGCCTGAGGCGGACCACGACCGCGTCCGGGCTCCCGGTGGTGGAGGTGGGGACCCATTCCAGAATGCCGGCCTGTACCCAGAACAGAGCTACGGCGGTGTCAGATCCATGGACCACGATACCCGACCTTTGCAGCCGCGGCAGCAGCGCCTGAAGCCACGCGCGGTTGTCTTGCTCCTGGATGAGGAAGCGCGCCTGTAGACCAGCCTGCTTCGCCGCGAGTACGGCGGCCCTGGCGCCGTAGATGGACGCGACCAACGTCGCCAGCGTCGCCGCTACAGCTCCGCCGCCAGGTTGATGAGCTGTTCCGATTCCTCGCAGAGGAACCGGACCGCCGCGGCCGCCGACTCCGCCGTCTCGCAGCGCCCCTCATACCGCCGCGTCAGCACGGTTCCGCCCCACTCCTCGACCGACTCGCCGGTCGCCGAGAGCCCCAGCGCGACGAGCCGTCCCGAGACGCGCTGATCGAGCAGCGACTTCGCCGCTCCCGCGTCGCCGCGCACCTCGTACTCGCCGCGGACCAGACGCTGCACGGGCAGCAGCCAGACCCGCATCGGATTGAAGCGCGCCCGCCCGGTCCTTCGCAGCACCTGCGTCCCGCTCGCGGCGTCCGGGCCGAGCTGGTAGCGCTCGCCGAGCATGGCGAACATCCCGCCCAACCACGGGTCCGTCTCCAGCCTGGGGTCCGCTGGACGCGGCGGCGGTGGCGGTGGACGCGGCCGGAAGAGCGCGCGCAGCACCCTGCGGAGCATGGTTACCCGGGGACGCCGCGGGCCTTCCAGATCCGCTCCGCGTATTCGCTGATGCTGCGGTCGGAGGAGAACTTCCCCATGTGCGCGATGTTGAGGATGGCCATCCGCGTCCAGCGGTCGGGGTCGAGGAACGTCTTGCCGACGCGCTCCTGGCACTCGGCGTACGACTGGAAGTCGGCGAGCAGCATGTACGTGTCCTGCTCGAGCAGCGAATAGATCAGCGGCTTGAAGAGATCCGGGTGCTCCGGCTCGAAGAAGCCGGAGTTGATCAAGTCGAGCACCGCTTTCAGCTCGGGATTCTGCTCGTAGTGATCTCGCGGCCGGTAGCCGCGCCGCTGGAGCTCCGAGACCTGCGAGGCGGTGAGGCCGAAGAGGAAGAAGTTGTCCGCGCCGACCTCCTCGCGGATCTCGACGTTCGCCCCATCCAGGGTGCCGATGGTGAGCGCGCCGTTCAGGGCGAACTTCATGTTGCCGGTGCCGCTCGCCTCCTTGCCGGCGGTGGAGATCTGCTCGGAGAGGTCGGAGGCGGGGAAGATCCGCTCCGCCAGCGAGACCCGGTAGTTGGCGAGGAAGACCACGCGCAGCTTGCCCTTGACGGCGGGATCCTTGTTCACCACGGAGGCGACGGAGTTGATCAGCTTGATGATCAGCTTGGCCGTGGCGTAGGCGGGGGCAGCCTTGCCGCCGAAGATGAACGTGCGCGGCACGATCGCGAGATCCGGGTTCTTCTTCACTCTCAGGTAGAGCGCCACTACGTGCAGGAGGTTGAGAAGCTGCCGCTTGTACTCGTGCATCCGCTTCACCTGCACGTCGAACATGGATGCCAAATCGATGGAGATGCCGTGCTCCGCTTCGATGTAGCGCGCGAGCTGCTCCTTGTTGCGCTGCTTGATCGAGCGGATCTCGCCCCGGAACACGGGATCGTCGGCGTGGTCGACCAGTTTCGCGAGCTGCTCGAGCTGCGTCATCCAGCCATCGCCGATGCGCGCGGTGATCGCGTCGGCGAGCAGCGGGTTGGCGGTGAGCAGCCATCTGCGCGGCGTCACCCCGTTGGTGACGTTGTAGAACCGCTCCGGCCAGGTCTCGTGGAAGTCGTGGAGCAGGTTCGCCTTGAGGAGCTCGGTGTGCAGCCCGGCGACGCCGTTCACCGAGTGCGAACCCACCACCGCCAGGTACGCCATCCGGATCCGCTTGCTCTCCAGCGTTCCGTTCCCGTCGTCCACGATCGACATCCGGGTGAGCCGCGCTTCATCGTTCGGAAAGCGGTTCATCACCTGCCGCAGGAAGCGGCGGTTGATCTCGTAGATGATGGTGAGGTGCCGAGGCAGAAGCCGCTGGAAGAGCTCCACCGGCCAGGTCTCCAGCGCCTCGGAGAGCAGCGTATGGTTGGTGTACCCGAAGCTCGCCTGCGTCACTTCCCAGGCCTTTTCCCAGGCGATGGCGTGGTCGTCGACGAGGATGCGCATCAGCTCGGGGATGGCAACGGCGGGGTGGGTATCGTTGAGCTGGATCGCGACCTTCTCGGGAAAGTTCGCGAGCGACGAGTACGCCACCAGGTGGCGGCGGACGATGTCGTGCAGCGAGCAGGCGACGAAGAAGTACTGCTGCTTGAGGCGCAGCTCCCGGCCCCACTGCTTCACGTCACTCGGGTAGAGGACCTTGGAGATGGTCTCGGAGCGGTTCTTGTCCAGCACCGCCTTCTCGTAGTCGCCCTCGTTGAAGTAGCGAAGGTCGAAGTCGGAGCTGGCGCGCGCGCGCCACAAGCGCAGCGTATTCACGCTGTTGCAGCCGTAGCCGGCGATGGGGGTGTCGTACGGCATTCCCACCACCTGCTCGCCCCCGATCCAGCGCACGCGCAGGCGTCCGTGGTCGTCGGTGTGCTCCTCGACGTGTCCGCCGAACCGCACCGGAACGCCGTACTCCGGCCGTGAGATCTCCCACGGGTTTCCCAGCCTGAGCCACTCCTCCGGCTTCTCCACCTGCCAGCCGTCCTTGATGTCCTGGTCGAACATCCCGAACTCGTACCGGATGCCGTAGCCGTATCCGGGGATGTCCAGGGTGGCCATCGAGTCCAGGTAGCAGGCCGCGAGCCTCCCCAGGCCGCCGTTGCCGAGCCCGGCGTCGACCTCCTGCTCGAGGACGTCGCCGAGGTCGAGGTTCAACATCTTCACCGCGTCGCGCGCGGTGTCGTACAGGCCGAGGTTGATCAGGTTGTTCGCCAGCGCCCGCCCCATCAGGAACTCGGCGGAGAGGTAGTACACGCGCTTGGCGTCCTTCTTGTAGTAGCGCTGCTGCGTGCTGATCCACCGCTCGATCAGGCGGTCGCGGACGGTCAGGGCCAGCGACATGTAGCGGTCCAGCTCCGTCGCGGAGTACTGGTCCTTCGCCAGCGAGTAGAGCAGGTGGTTCGTGAAGGAATGGAGCAGCGCGGCCGCCTCGTTCGGGGCCGTGGCGCGGATGGGGCGGTTCATGCCGCGAGTGTACACCGGGCAGCCTGGGAGGGGGGCTTAGCGGACGTTGAGGAGATACCCGAGCATGCCCTGCACCGAGCTGGTGCTGCCGGCATACTGCGCGACCCGTGACGGCGACCAGTCGAACTCGACCTGCGCCAGCGCGCGGCCCGGGCCGATCCGGTATGTCGCGCCAAAGGCCGTCGCCAGGCGCGTGGTGAGCCCGGAATCCTCGACGCGGCCGAGGTTCAGAGGAAGCGTGGTGCGCACGCTCTGGGACTGCAAGCCCGCGCCCACGGACGCGTGCACGTTCAGCGCACGCAGGACTTCGTAGCTTCCACGGATGCCCAACTGCACCAGCCACGCGTGCGTCTTCGATCTCTCCGCCAGTGCCGGGGCCCCGGTGTATTGGTCGACCTCCGAGAGAAAGTTCCCGCCGAAATCGAGGAGGGCCTCCAGCGGCGAGGATTCGAGGCGCACGGCCACTTCACCGAGCATCCCCCCCGCGGTCGCGCCGTCGAAGCTGCGCCCCAGTCCGCCCAGGATTCCCGCCGAGAAGCTCCAGGGCCCGTGCGATCCCATGCGCCAGAACGAACGGCGAGCGCCCGGCTCGCCGGCCCGCACGGGGACGTCCAGCGTCGCGAGCTGCCCGTTCGCCTTGGCCTCCAGACGCGCCGACCCGCTCTCTCCTTCCGCGGGCACGTACTCGGCGAGGTACACGCCGGGCGCGATCCGCCGGCGCATGCTCGTCTCGCCGTCCGGCGACGAGAGCGCCACTCGCGCCTCGTCGTCGGGAGTACCGTCCGGCTTCACCACGAAGATCTCGACTTCGAGCGGAGAAGACGCTACCGCCGCCTCCGCCCGCGCCGCCAGGCGCACGCGCGAGAACGGCGGCGGTTCCAGATCGAGCGGCCTCTCGGTGGTGTTGCCGAGCTTGTCCGTGATCTTCAGCGTCGCCTGCCGCACGCCCGGAGGCACCACCATCGGCAGGCGAACGGTGCCGTTATCGGCCGCAGCCACCGGTCCCACCATCTGGCCGGCCACCGTCGCCTCTACCCTCGAGCCCGGCTTGGTTTCGATCACCATCGTGTCCGAGCCGGAGAGCGGAATGGAGACCCAGTAGAGATCGCGGTCGCCGCCCTCGTCGACCTGGGCGAGGACCAGCGCGACCGAGGGCACCCGCAGCGGCGGAGCGTTGAACCGGGCACGCACGACGCCACCCTGGTGCTGAGCGCCGCTCACCGTCCCGACGGTGGTGGAAAAGGTGACCTTGGCGCCCGAGGAGGCGCGGATCTCGAGGTCGGCGCCGGAGTCCTTGCCGAGGACCAACTGGGCCGGCTGCGCCGAGAGGGAAGCCGCGATCAGGACTGCTAGCGCCATTGCCACAACCTCTTCTTCACCTTGATGTCGGGGAGGGAATCGTCGCGAAGCACCACGCTCTCCACCTCCTTGCGCCGGCCGAGCGTGTCCACCGTGACCACGGCGATCTTCTGCTTGCCCTTGCGGAGCGGAACCTCGGCGCGGAAGGTTCCCCCCTCCTGGACCTCCACCGGCTCGCCCTGCACGAAAACCCGGCTTCCCGGTTCGACACGGCCTGCGATCGGGAACGTGGCCTTGTTGGTCTCCATCTGGTTCGGCCACTGCACGTTGAGCAGCACCCGGCGGAGGGCGGCGACCGGCACGCTCGGCTTCGGTTGACTCTTGCTGATGCGCGTGACCTCGCCCTTGCGCAGGTCGATCGACCTGCCGCCTCCGGAGACGTTTACCGTGCCGGTGACGGAAGCGACGGCGACCACGCCTCGGCCGTCGGCGGTGACGAAGAAGTGGCCGCCTTGGCTGTGCGCCAGGGCGTCGCTGTTCTCGATCTCCACATCGAGATTGCCCTTCTGCCCCACCTCGGATTCGACGGTGCCGCGCACGCGCGCGCGCAGGTTCTTCTGGCCGACCTGCTTCAGCTCGAGCCGGCTTCCCTCGTGAAGGCGGACCCGCACGCCATCCACCGCCACGTCGGCTTCACCCATCTCCGTGCGCAGGGCATCGCGGACCGAAAGCCGGTCGCCGACCTTGGCCTCCGCGACCGTCCCGTCCGCGGCCCGCAGCACCTGGACCTTGCCGTTCTTCGCGGTCACCACGGCCGCGGCGCCGACTCCCGCACCGGCGGAGGCCGTGGCGATCGGGGGCCGCGAACCCTCCTGTTTGCAGGCCGGGGCGGCCAGGATCAGGGCAAGGATCGCGGCCGCGCGCAGCACGCGTCGACTGTACGAAGTCGCGCCGTCTGTAAGCAAATTTCACGAGGCGTCACGGGTGTGTCCGCGCCCTACAGCAAGGGGAGCTGGCTCGCGCGCCCCGGCCGCCGGAACGTATCTGCCTCCAGGGCGGACTGAAAACCCTCGTTCATGCGCAGGCGCTTGACGGTCGCATCGAAGAGGGCGTGCGCGGCTTCCGCATAGGTCCCTTCGCCGCGGCCGCGCACGCCCCAGCGCGAGTCGTAGAGCTTACCCCCTCGCGCGTCACGGACCCGGTTGAGCACCCGGTCGGCGCGCAGCGGCAGCGATTCCCGCAGGCGCTGCTCGAAGACCTGCTTCACCGATCCGGGCAGACGGAGGAAGACGAAACCTGCCCGCCGCGCTCCGGCCGCGCAGGCAGCCTCGAGGATGCGGGGAATGTCCGCGTCGGAGAGGCCGGGGATCACCGGTGCGACGTTGACGCCCACATCGAGTCCCGCGGCGGCAAGGCGCTCGATGGTCTTCATCCGCCGCAGCGGCGTTGCGACGTATGGCTCGATGGCATGCGCGTGACCCCGGTCCCAGATGGGGATGCTGACGCTGACGGAAACGCGCGCGTTCTTCTGCAGCTGTTGAAGGACGTCCAGGTCGCGCTCGATCAGTGGCGACTTCGTGATGATCCCGGCTGGATTGCAGTACTCGGCGCAGACCTCGAGGCACCCCCGGGTGAGGCGGTAGCTCGCCTCGAGCGGCTGGTAGCAGTCGGTGACGCCGGAGAAGACGACCAGCTCGCCTTTCCAGGAAGGGCGCTCGAACGCCTCGCGCAGGAGGCGCGGCGCTTGCGGCTTGACGGTGATCTTGCGCTCGAAGTCCGTGCCGGCGCCGAGCCCGAGATATTCATGGCTCGGCCGGGCATAGCAGTACGCACAAGCATGAAAACATCCGCGGTACGGGTTCACGCTCCAGCTGAAGCCGACGTCGGGGCTGTCGTTGTGGGCGAGGATCTCGCGGGTGTGGTCCTCGTAGACCTCGAGCTCGGCGGGCGGGATCTCGTCGAGGTACTCCACTTCCGTCGAGAGCCATGGATTGGGCGGGTTGGAGATCGGCCGCGGGATCATCCACCGAGCATGGACCTGAACCCATGTTCAGGCAAGACCGGGGTTGCCAGCGCGCCCGGCGTCTGACACAACGCGCCGGCACAAGGAGGAGCGATCATGCAGAGCCGCGCGACGACCTACTGGGAAGGCGATCTGATGTCGGGCAAGGGAAAGACGACAGAAGGTGTGGCGAGCAACACCACGCCGGAGGAGTTGCTCGCCGCCTCCCACGCGAGCTGCTTCAGCATGGCGCTGTCCCACGCGCTTGCGCAGGGGGGCCATGCCCCGCGACGGCTGGAGACGACCTGCACGGTGGAGTTCGGCCCGAAGGCAGGCGGTGGATTCGAGGTGAAGTCCTCGTCGCTCGAGGTGCGGGGCCAGGTGGCGGGCATCGATCAGGCGGCCTTCCAGAAGGCGGCCGAGGACGCAAAGACTGGATGCCCGATCTCGGCGGCGCTGAAGATCCCGATGAGCGTCAAGGCGACGCTGCAGGGCTGATCACTTCGGCTCGTCCGACCGGGTCGCGGACCGATCGGGCGCATCGCTCGCGGCGGAGGTCGCGCCGACATCCTCGATGGTCGGATTCACGGCCTCCGCCGCTGCCTTGCCCCCGAGGCCGCCAGCCACCG
>MNFJ01000059.1:0-951 GCA_001918155.1 Deltaproteobacteria bacterium 13_1_40CM_4_68_19 | reverse complement strand
TCCCGGTAGGTTGGGCGCGGGACGCGCTGTTCGGAAGTGCACGTCGACCGGGGGGACATCCGACGCGCCGCCGGGTTGCAGGGCGTTCAGCCGATGCAAACCATGGCAAGCATGCGGTTTTCTCTCGCCTTGCTCCTCCTGGCTGCGGCCGGTTGCAACAGAGGAACGGGGGCGCCGGTCGCCGCGCTGCCTCCGCCGGCCTCGACCGCGGATGCAGGCCCGGTCGTCGTGTCAGGAGCACCCGACGCCGGCCCGCTGGACGCCGGCCCGCCGGACGCGGGCCCCGATCCGCACCACATCGGGGGTCTCGGGCTGGGACCGTTTCCCGCGGACCCGTTGACCATCTACGGATCGGCGCAAGGGCTGCTCGAGCCGCCGATCTCGGCGTCCGTCGACGAGGCGGAGAACCTCTGGGTGGTGAGCCAACGCGCTCTCTACCTGTTGCCACCCGGGGCGAAGGTGTTTCCGCTGATCGCAACCGCTGTGCGGTAACCTGCGGGCCCGTTTGTCAGAGGGAGCGGGGAGAGCGGGTGAACAGCGCTCACGAGGCCGCCTCCGGCGGCAGGGACATGCGCCGGGCGGTGCTCGCGGTCGCGGGGGCGGCGATCCTGTGGTCGACGGGCGGGCTGTTCATCAAGCTCGCGCCGATGCCCGCCCTGGCCGTCGCCTGCGGCAGGTCGCTCATCGCCGGACTCTTCTACCTCGCGGTCCTGCGGACAGACTTGCGCGCCGGGCGCTGGACGACGGCAGCGGCTTACGCCGGTTGCATCGTGACCTTCGTATCGGCGACCAAGCTGACCACTGCCGCGAACGCCATCTTTCTTCAGTACACCGGGCCGGCCTACGTGCTCGTCCTCTCTCCATTCCTCCTGGACGAGCCGTTCAGGCCCATCGACGGCATCTGTGTCGCGCACGAGCCGTTCAGGCCCATCGACGGCATCTGTGTCGCGC
>MNFJ01000068.1 GCA_001918155.1 Deltaproteobacteria bacterium 13_1_40CM_4_68_19 | reverse complement strand
ACTTCGTCATCGGCGAGGGCGAGGTGGTCGCGCTGATCGGCTCCAACGGCGCCGGCAAGACCAGCCTGGTGAACCTGATCAGCGGGCTGCTCCAGCCAGACAGCGGCCGCATCGTGTTCCGCGGCGAGGAGATCACTCGCCGGCCGGTGCAGGACCGGATCAAGGCGGGCATCGCGCGCAGCTTCCAGATCGTCAATCTCTTCGACGAGCTGACCGTCGTCGACAACGTCGCGCTGTCCATCTTCGCCCGCGAAGGAAAGACGCGCTGGTTCTTCACCCTCGCCGATCACTACGGCGCCATCTGGGAGGAAGCGCACGACATCCTCCGGCAGTTCGGGCTCGACCTCAAGGCGAAGCAACTGGCGGGCGGCATCTCGCAGGGAGAGCGGAAGCTGCTCGACGTTGCCGTCGCCTACGCGCTCAAGCCGCAGCTCTTGTTCCTCGACGAGCCGACCAGCGGCGTCAGCACCCGCGAGAAGGCGCCGATCATGGACGTGATCAGCTCGATCGTCCGGTCGCACAGGATCACCGCCGTGGTCATCGAGCACGACATGGACATCATCTTCAAGTACTCCGACCGGATCGTGGTCATGCACCAGGGCGTGATTCTCGCCAGCGGCAGCCCGGAAGAGATCCGCAGCAACGAGTCGGTGAAGGACGCAGTGTTCGGGCCCACCCATGCTTGAGCTGCAGGCCATCAATACCTATCGCGGCCGGGCGCAGATCCTCCGGCAGGTCTCGCTGGAAGTGGGCGACAAGGAATCCGTCGTCCTCGTGGGACGCAACGGGGCCGGGAAGACCACCACCATCGACAGCATCATCGGCCTGCTGCCGTTGCGGGCCGGGAAGATCACGTTCCAGGGAAAGGACATCAGCGCGCTGCCGCCGTACCGGCGGGCGCGGCTCGGGATCGGCTACGCGCCCGAGGACAGCGGCCTCTTTCCCGATCTGACCGTGGAGGAGAATCTGCAGATCTGTCGCCTGCTCGCGCAGTCCTCCGGCCGGGCGGCACAGGCGTCGGAGGCGAACGACCGCGTCTACTCCGTATTTCCGGAAGTGCGGCAGTTCACACAGAGGCGCGGGCTGTTCCTGAGCGGCGGCCAGAAGAAGATGGTGGCCATCGCCCGGGCGATGATGCTCTCGCCCGCCATCCTCCTGCTCGACGAGCCTTTCGAGGGTCTCGCGCCGGTGGTGGTGACGCGGTTGATCGACGCAGTCCGGAAGATCAAGGAGATGAAAATCTCGGTGCTGATCGCGGAGTCGAACCTCGCCAATGCGACCAGGGTCGCGGACCGCCTGTACGCGATCGACCGCGGCGAGATCATCTATAAAGGCGATCCAAGGCAGGTCATGGACAACAAGGAAGTGATGGGCACGATCCACGGGTAGCCGATTGGCGCGCCGCTCCCTCCTCTGGATCCTCTCCCTCGCCGCGTTGATCGTCGCGTACACGCTGGTCGCGCGGGCCATCTCGCGGCCTGACGTCGTTCCGCCGGCCGAAGACATCGCGGGAGCATTCGCGGCGCTGCTGGGGCGCGGTCACCAACTGCCCGCGAGCGACATGCCCGCGCATCATCATCACTCCAGCGACCAGGTCGATACGCTGACGCAGGAGGGTGTGACCCTGCAGGCTTCACTCGCGGTCACCACGGCCCGGGTGCTCTTTGGTCTGGTCGTCGGATTGCCGCTCGGAATGCTGATGGGCCTTCTCATGGGCTGGAGCCGCCGCGCCGACGACTACCTGCACCCGATCTATGTGCTGATCCGCTCGGTCCCGCCGCTATCGCTCATCACCTACATCATGCTCTGGCTCGGGCACAGCGAAGCGCACCGGCTGATCCCCGTCGTGTACGCGGTCGCCGTCACGGCGGTGATTCCCACCTATCACGGCGTGCGCGACGTCGCCGGCAAGTACGTCGTCGCGGCGCGATCGCTCGGCGCGAGGGGACGGCTCCTGCTCATCAAGATCCTGTTGCCGGCCGCGGCGCCGGCGGTGCTGGGCGGCCTACGGTACTCGATCGCCATCGCCTGGATGACCGCCGTCGGCGCGGAGATGCTGATGGCGGAGAACGGCATGGGCAATCTCCTGGTGGGGGGCGGCATGTGGTCATCGCGGCTGCAGACGCGATCGGATCCCGCCGTGATCGTCGTCGGCATCCTCGCCCTGGCGGCCGCAGGCTGGGCGATGGACATGCTGGCGAGGACCGTGAGCGCGCGGCTCACGCGCTGGGCAACCTGATGCCGTCGCTGAGGGTAAGGCGAGGGGCCGTTGCGCTGCTGGCACTCGCGGTCGTTTACCTGATCGCCGCTCAGGTCGGCCGCGGGCGGTTGCCCGACCGGATCTGGATGGGGGCCCACTACGTCGAGAACGTCCAGCTGCTGCCGACGTGGCATTCGCTGGCCGAGGAGGGAGCGTTCCTCCTCGAATCGGGGATCCTGCTCGACAGCGTGCTCGTGAGCAGCGGAAGGGTCTTCATCGGGCTCCTCCTTGGGTCGCTCGCGGGGATCGTGCTCGGGCTTCTCACCGGATGGGGGACGCGCGTGGAATCGCTGGCCGATCCCTGGGTGACGCTCTTCCGTTTCACGCCTGCGCTCGCGCTCTTGCCGCTCTACGTGGTCTGGTTCGGCTACGGCGAGGCTTCCAAGGTGCTCCTGATCGCGACCAACGTGGCGGTGATCACGCTGCTCGGAGCGCACCACGGGGTGCGCGCGGTGCCGCGAGTGTACCTCGACGCCGCCGCCTCGCTCGGCGCCAGCCGCTGGCTGCGCTTCCGCAAGATCGTGCTTCCGGCGTCGTTTCCCTCGATCTTCAACAGCGTCCGCGTCGCAGCGGGTCTGGCATGGGTGACGATCGTGGTGGCCGAATTGATCGACGCCAGGATGCCCAGCCTCGGATATCTCCTCGCGCTCTCCGGCGCGTACCCGCGGGTGCCGACCATGCTGATCGGCATCGCAACGGTGGGCGCGCTCGTGCTCGTGTTCGACCTGCTGGCGCTCCTGCTGCACGCCAGGGCGACGCGCTGGATGGGACGGGCCGGATGACGGCCAACGCCTCCCCGCCGCTGCTGGAGGCCCTGGACGTCAGCTATACCTACTCCGGCCTGACGCCGACGCGGGCGCTGGAAGACCTGAGCCTCGAGGTCAAGGAGAACGAGTTCCTGGCGGTGCTCGGTCCCGTGGGCTGCGGTAAAACGACGCTGCTGCGCATCTTCGCCGGCTTCCTTCGCCCGACGAAGGGATCGGTCCGCTGCGCCGGCTCGAGCATCGACGGCCCCGGCTGGCAGCGGGGATACGTCCTGCAGGAACAGGCCATCTTTCCCTGGATGACGGTGAGGGAGAACCTCGAGTTCGGCCTTCTGGCAAAGGGCGTCGCGCCCGCCGCGCGGCGGGCCGTGAGCGACCAGTTCCTCGGCCTCATCGGCCTGTCGGAATTCGAGTCCGCTTTCCCGAAGGAATTGTCCACGGGCATGTCGAAGATGGTCGAGGTCGCGCGAGTGCTCGCCACCGATCCGGCCCTCCTCCTGCTCGACGAGCCGTTCGGCGCCCTCGACGCCCAGACGCGGGCCCGCATGCAGGACGCGTTGGCCGGGCTCTGGGAGCGGCGCCGAAAGACCGTGCTCTTCGTGACGCACGACGTGGAGGAAGCTCTGTATCTCGCCGATCGGATCGTCGTGCTTTCGCCGCGTCCTGGGAAGGTGAAGGCGCACTTCGCCGTCGACCTTCCCCGGCCGCGCTCGGTCGAGACCCGTTTCTCCACTGGATTTCTCGCGGTCAAGCGGAAGGTCTGGGAGGCGACCGGGCCCGGGCCTTAGTCTGAGTCCTCTGGCACGGGAATTGGATCAAACGCCGTGCGATGCTCCCCGCCGCCCTCGAAACTGCCGCCCACAAGCTGTCGATCTGGCTGGCCGATCGCCTTGCCGCGCCCCGGCGATTTCCAATGCCGTTGTCCGATCTCTACGGACGGATCGACGCCCTGGTTCACTCGCGCCAGGCCTTGGCGATGGTCTGCGCGGTGGGCCTGGTGATGGTGGTCCACGGCATCCGCAGCGCTTGGTGGGACGTCTACGGCCGCTGGTACCGGCGGTGACGACTTTTCGAACAGTCCGTTGATGGATCTGGGGACACCATAAGCAATTCCCCGGCCAACTCGATCTGGCACGGGTCACGATCACGGTGGCAGGCGCGCGAGGATCTCCTTGAAGCGCGGCAGCCCTCGCAGGGGGTCGAGGTCCGGATCGTGCTCCATCCAGGTGCGAAAACCGCGTCCCGTGCCGACGGCGCGGTCGAGCATTTCGAGCGCTTTTTCCTGGTCACCCGCGGCGGCGAAACCGCAGGCGGCGTTGTACAGCACCGTGAAGTCGTACGGCCTCAAGGCGATGGCCTGCTGCAGGCGGTCGATTCCTTTTTGTCGGTCACCTTCCGCGACCAGCAAGGAGCCGGACAAGTACAGCGCGCGCACGTCGTCCGGGCTGTTGCGCAGCACGCGGTCAGCCGCCTCGACCGCACGGTTGCGCGCCGCGCGGGCGTTGGCCGGCTGGTTGAGCCTCTCGTACGGCATCGCCGCGAGCGTGAGTGAATCATAGTCGTCCGGATTCCGCCTGGCCGATTCCTCGAACGCCCGCGCCGCATCGGCATAGCGCTCCAGCGAAAAGAGGAAGCGCCCGTAATAGTACCAGGCGTCGCGAAGGCCGGGAGCGATGGCGGTAGCGCGCCGGAAGCTTGCGTCTGCCTCGTCGTTGCGGCCCAGGCCCGCCAGGACATTGGCGCGCGCGACGTGCGCCTCCGCCAGGTCGGGATCGAGCCGCAGCGCCTCATCGCTCGCGGCCAGCGCCTCGGCGCGAAGGGCGGGCTGCGCTTCCTTGGGCACGAGCAGCCACTGCACCAGCGTGATGTCGGCATCGGCGAGCCCGGCGCGAGGAAGCGCGAACGCGGGATCGAGCGCGATGGCCCGTTTGAACATCTGCCGCGCCAGCTCCTGGTTCTCCGGCCCCAGGGTGCGCACGTATTGCCGGCCGCGCAGGTACATCTCGAACGCTTGCGAGTTCGTCGTCCCCGAGCGGCGAAGCCGGCCCGCCTCGTCGGACGAGACCCGCAACTGCAGCGCCGCCACCACGGCACGAGCGATCTCCTCCTGGATGGCGAAGGCGTCCTGCACGCCCCGGTCGAACTTGTCGGACCAGAGCTCGTAGCCGTCGTGGCTCACGAGCCGCGCGCTCACCCGCAGCCGGTCTCCGATCTTGCGCACGCTGCCTTCCAGGAGCGTCGATACTCCGAGCGCGCGCGCCATCACCGGCGCGTCCGCCGGCTTCTCCTTGAACTGGAACGAGGAGGTCCGGGCCGCGACGCGCAACCCGGGGACGGTGCAGAGCGCATCGATGATCTCCTCGGCGATGCCGTCGCACATCCAGTCCTGGTCCTTGGCTGGGCTCAGGTCCTTGAAGGGCAGCACCGCGATGCTCGCCGACTCTTCTCTCGCGGGGGCGGCGCGATGCGACTTCCAGAAGTACCAACCGACGCCGGGAGCGCCCAGGGCGAGTCCGACCACGACGAGGATCAACAGCAAACGGCCGCTCGGCGCCGGCCCGGTCCGCTCGATTCGTCCGCCTTTCAGATCGAGCGCCCAGGCGAGCACGAGCGTGAACGGGAAGCCGACGCCGAGCGCCACGACGGTGGCCGAGAGCACCCACTCCGGGAGCCGCAGTCCGTGCATCACCGGCTCGATGACCTGCAGCACGGCGAAGGAGACGATCCCGTATCCGATGAGGGCCCGGAAAACGCGGCGGCGCTTCATCTCTTCGAACCAGGACTCCACGCGGCCGATGATAGCGCTTCCCGTTGCCGGCCGGCGTCGCCCGGTCCCGCCGCACGCCGCCGGCTCAGAGCAAGCGGGTCTGGATGGGCGAACCCGCCTTGATCGTCTTCGTCAGCGGCGTCCTCTCGACAACCTCGGCGAGAAGGCGGCGCTGGTCTTCCGTCAACGGCGCGGCGAAACGGATCTCGCGTTCGATCCGGTCGGCGCCGTCGTCCGACTTGTCGTGCCGCAGCTCGACGTGGATGTGCCCCAGCCGCCAGCCTTTCCTTTCGGCGTACATGCGAAGGGTGATGGAAGTGCAGGCGCCCAGCGCGGCGAGGAGCAGCGCATAAGGCGTGGGGCCCGTATTGGTTCCGCCGGCGCTGACCGGCTCGTCCGCCTTCAGATCGTGGAGCCCGGCCTTGATCCGCTGCGCGTATCCCGTTTCGCTGTCGACCGCGGTGATTGCGATCCTGGCCACTCGCGCCTCCCCTGTCGAGGTTCAATTCCAGGCGAGCCGGGAGCGGAGCGCCCAGTACTCCTCCGCGGGTTCACCGAGCTCCTCCAGCGCTTCCAGATCCTCCGGGGACAGACGCAGGTCGAGGGCGCGGAGGTTGGAATCGAGCTGCGCTCCGGTCGCCGCGCCAAGGAGGACGACGTCGGCCCACGGCTCGCGGGCGACGAAGGCGAGCGCCACCGCATCCGGCGAAGAGCGCAGCCGATCGGCGACGGTCCGCAGCGGACCGGCCCTTCCTTCCTCGCCCTTCAGCGTGAGCCGGCCGTTCGCCAGCGGCTCCTTCACCAGCACCGTCAAGCCCGCGTCGTGCGCCTCGCGCAGCGCCGGTCCGGCGGAGCCTTCCAATAGATTCCAGGTCGCCTGCACGGTGGAGAAAAGCTGCACGCCGTCGAAGCGGATCTCGAGCGCCCGGCGAATGGTCTCGAGCTGCCGGGTGCCGGTCGCCGTCACGCCCAGGTACAGGCCGTTTTGTTGGAGGCGCCTCAGCCTTTCCAGGACCTGCCGGTCCTCCAGCACGCGCGTCTGCGGCGCCGCGGAGTGGATCTGGTACAGGCGGAGGTAGGGGCCGAGGAGGGAAGTCGATTCCGCGAACTGGGCGTCCAGCATCGTCTCGCTGTGGTCCTTCACTTCCTGCACGCGGCCGTCGAGTTGCCAATCGCCGGTATAGCGATACCCCCACTTCGAGCCGACGACGATTTCCGCGGGCCGGATCCCCCGGCTGTCGATCCATCCGCGCAGGAAGTGCTCGGCCCGGCCGTAGGAGCGCGCGGCGTCGAAGTAGCGGATGCCAGCGGCGAAGGCCTGGTCGAGCACGCGGTGCGCGTGCGCTTCCAGCGCCTCCACGGAGCGCCCTTCGGGGAGATCCGCTCCATGTCCGAGGTTGATGTAGGCGGGGCGGCCCAGCGCAGCCATCCCGAGGCCGAATCGGGTGAGCGTGGGACCGTCGCGCCCAAGACGGCGGACGCGCGGCTCCAGGGTCGCGCTCCCGGGTGCGTGCGGCCTCTGGTGCACCTGTTTTTCGTTGCGCTGGTGCTGCTCGTGAAGCTCCGTGGAGAGGTTTCCGCCTTCGCGATCCGGAGGTTTCACGGGTGCGGCGCTTGCGGGGCGGAATAGTGGCGCGCCGCGGATTCGCCCGGAAGGACGGCGACGCCGTCGACCATCAGATCGTCGACATAGCAGTACGCCCAATCCTCGCCCGGCTCGTACGACTTGACGACCGGGTGGTGCGAGCGGTGGAAGTGCTTGGTCGCGTGCTTGTTGGGCGAAGAGTCGCAGCAGCCGACGTGTCCGCAGGACATGCACAGCCGCAGGTGGACCCACTCGCCTCCGGCCTCGAGGCATTCCTTGCAGCCGTGACCGCTCGGCTTGATCGGATCCCGGCCTTGCTCGTCGAGTTTCTCGAGGTCACCGCAGGTGTCTGCCACAACGTCCTCCTTGAGGTTCTCCCGCTTCGTACCGGCTGTCTAACCCATCCCCTGCAGGCGCGCCTCTCGCAGATCCAGCTCGTGCTCGATCTGCCGCAGCACGTCGTCGTTGATGCGGCGCTCCTCGCGCAAGCGAATGGCAGCCTCGCGCTCGGCGCGCAAGAGCTCGAGCGACACCTCGCGCAGCCGGCGGCGATTGCTCGCCGCCGCGCGGCTGTCGTCCGTGTCATCCAGGCGCAGACTGGCGAGACGGCGGCGATAATGTTCGGCGACGTCGTCGTAGAGGGGAGCGAGGTCCGCGCCGTCGGCGGCGCGCAGCGGCTCGAGCCGCGACAGCGCCGACTGGAGCACGATCCGCCGCGCCTCCTGCTCCTCGCAGTCAGGTCCGGGCTCGCGGGCGAGCCCGAGGAGGCGGACGAGCGGCGGCAGCGTGAGCCCCTGGACGACGAGCGTTGCGACGATCACGCAGAAGGTGATGAAGACGATCGCATCCCGGTACGGCAAGGCCCCGCGCCCGGGCATGGTATGCGCGAGCGACATGGCGGCGGCCAGGGCGATGACGCCGCGCATCCCCGACCAGCCGACGACGAAGAGTTGCTGGCGTGGTAGGAGCGACACGTCCTGCCGCAGGATGCGGCGCCGGATGAAGTACGAGAGCCGCGCCGCGGGGAACACCCAGATCAAGCGCAGCGCGATCACGAGCGCGCTGAACGCCGCGCCCGCGATGATCATCCGGCCGAGCCCTGCGTCGCGGATGCCGCCGACCACGACGGGGAGCTGCAGCCCGATCAGCACGAAGACGAGCCCGTTCAGCACGAACGTGAGCGCGTCCCAGACCGCGTAGGCCTGGAGCCGGACCGCCGGGGAGAAGAAGCGCGTGCTCCTGCGGCTGAGGAAGAGGCCCGACGCGACGACGGCGAGAACCCCGGAGGCGTGGAGCGCGTCCGCGATGAGGTACGCGCCGTACGGGACGAGCAGGCTGATGGCGATCTCGATCGGACCGTCGTCGATGCGGTGTTCGAACCAGTCCACGACGACGCCGAGCAGCAGGCCGACCGCGATCCCGCAGACGACCAGATAACAGAAGCGGAAAGCCGCGTACGGCAAGGAAGGGACGGTTCCCCACGCCAGGATCAGGACGCCGAACTCGAGCGCCAGCAAGCCGGTCGCGTCGTTCACCAGGCTCTCCCCTTCCAGGACGTCGGCGACGCGCCGTGGAAGGCCCATCTCTCTCGCCGTGGAGGTGGCGGCGATCGCGTCCGTCGGTGACACGATCGCCCCCAGGACGAATCCGACGCGCCAGTCGAACCCAGGCAAGATCCATGGCGCCGCGACGGCGACGCCGGCCACGGTGAAGCCGACGAGCCCGACGGCGAGCGAAGTGATGCTGACGAAGTTGAACGAGAACTCCCGCCAGGACGTCGTCCAGGCGGAAGCGTAGAGCAGGGGAGGGAGCACCACGAAGAAGATGACGTCGGGATCGAGCGTCGCCCTCGGGATCCCGGGGACGAAGCTCACCAGCAGGCCGGCGACGAGCAGTACGATGGGGTACGGAGCCTGCAGCCTGCGCGCGAGGGCGCCGAATGCGACCACGACCAGAAGCAGCAGGACGAATACGAGCTGTGAAGCGTGGACTCCGCCGACTTCCATGGTGCCTCTTCGACGTCAACGGATGCTGCTCGCCGATCTCTCTACCACGGTCTGCCGCGATGCGCGGGAGGGAAGCCCGAACCAGGAAACGATTCCGCCGGCAGCGCAGAACAACGCCGTCGCCAGCAAGGAGCCGCGGATCGCGCCCAGGAAGGGCGCGCCGGTCATCGCCGTGGAAACGCCTCCGACGGCGGGCAGGACGGCGATTCCGAGCAATCCGGCAACGCGCGCGACGGCGTTGTTCACGGCGGAGGCAATTCCGGCGTCGCGCTCGTCCGCGGCGCTCATGACCGCTGAAGTGAGCGGCGCGACGGTGAGCGAGAGCCCCACCGCGAACAGGCACATTCCGGCGAGCAGCCAGATCAGATTGCGTGCGAAGAGTCCCGCTTGCGCGGCGATGGCGAGCCCGGCGGCCGAGCACAGCGGTCCGATGGTCATGGGGACGCGGTATCCGATGCGGGCGGCCAGCTTTCCCGCCAGTGGCGAGAGCACCAGCATGATCGCCGCGAGCGGCAAGAGGATGAGGCTCGATCCGAGAGGGCCGTACCCGAGACCCTGCTGGAGCCCGAGCACGACGAGGAACATCGCTCCGGAAAGCCCGAAATACATCAGGAGCGTGGTCAGGTTTGCGGCGGAGAACTGCCGGCGCCCGAAGAGCGCGAGCGGGAGCATCGGGCGGGCGGCATGGCGCTCCCAGGCGACGAACGCGACGAGCGCGACGACGCCGAGGACGCCGCCCAGCCACGCCGGTCGCGGCCACGCGTGTGGCGGGCCCTCGATGAGCGCGTAGACGAAGCCGCCCAGGCTGACGGCGCCGAGCGTCGCGCCGGGCCAGTCCAGCGCGCCCTGCGCCGGCGCTCCGGCTTGCGGCAGACAGCGGTTCCCGATCAGCGCTGCCACGAGCGCAAGCGGCAGGTTGAGGAAGAAGATCGAGCGCCACGAGAGGGTCTCGACGAGCCACCCGCCGGCGAGCGGTCCCACCGCCGTCATCACTCCCGACAATCCGGTCCAGGCCCCGACCGCTGCGTCCTGATCCGCGGCGCGGATGCTGCTCTTGAGAATGGCGAGGCTGGAGGGAACGAGGAGGGCCGACGCCATCCCCTGCAGCGCGCGCGCCCAGCAGAGCATGGCGAGCGTGCCGGCGACGCCGCAGAGCGCGGACGTCGCCGCGAAGGCGAGGGTGCCGGCGAGGAAGATTCGCGAGCGGCCGAGGACGTCGCCGAGCGATCCCCCGAGGAGGATGAAGGCGGAGAGCGTCAAGAGATACGCGTCGACGACCCACTGCAGCCCCGAGAGCGACGCGCCGAGCTCGCGGCCGAGCGTCGGCAAGGCGACGTTCACGACCGTGCCGTCGAGGAACGCCATCCCCGAGGCGAGCGCGGTCGCGACGAGGATGCCGCGGCCTCTCGGCGAATGCAGCGCGGCTCCCTCGTCGATCCCCATGCGGCTGCTGAACATACGCGCCCCGACGATTTGGCGAGCGCCCCGGGGCGGTGCTACGTGCACGATCGTTCTTTGGAGGCAACATGACGCGGGCCCCTGCCAACTCGATCTGGCCAGCGCTGCCGCTCGAGCAGTGGGAAGACACCTTTGCCACGCTGCACATGTGGTCGCAGATCGTCGGCAAGACGCGGCTCGCGCTCGTCCCGATGATGAATCACTGGTGGAACGTCACTCTCTACGTGACCGCGCGCGGCCTGACGACAGGTCCGATGCCGTCCGGCGAGCGGACGTTCGAGGTCGAGCTCGACTTCCTCGACCACGTTC
>MNFJ01000180.1 GCA_001918155.1 Deltaproteobacteria bacterium 13_1_40CM_4_68_19 | reverse complement strand
AGCTTGGCGATCCCGAAGTCGAGGATCTTGAGCACTCCCTGCTCGGTGATGAAGAGGTTCTCCGGCTTCAGATCGCGATGGACAACGCCCTTGGCGTGTGCGGCCGCGAGGCCATGGGCGAGCTGCCGCGCGTGATCGAGCGCCACCGGCAGGGGCAGGTCTCCGTGACCGAGCGCCTCCCGCAACGTCCGTCCTTGCAGCAGCTCGGAGATGATGAAAGGAGCGCCGCCGTGCGTCCCGACGTCGTGGACGGCAACCACGTTCGGGTGCTCGAGCGCGCCGGCGGCCCTCGCCTCCTGCTCGAACCGCAGGACGTCGTGCGCGTCGTGCTCGCCGGACGACAGCACTTTCAGCGCCACGTCGCGATCGAGCTTCAGGTCGTGGGCGACGAAGACCCGGCCCATCCCGCCGTGCCCAAGCTCGCGCTCGACGCGATACCGATCCCCGAGGACCTCCATCTGTGCTCCCGGCCGCAGGCTGCTCCGCGGACCGGTTCGCGTCAATGCCCTGGCCTTTCCCGCAAAGTCCGGGGGCGCGGACGACAACTCCTTCCGCGCCCCCGGGCCCCCCTTTGGTCGACGGATATCCGTCCACGGCAGTGGAGCGAGCAGCGCCGGCACGGGCGGCTCAGGACGCAGGCGCGTTCGTATCGGCGATTTCAGCGGGTTCGTTCCCGTCCGGCGGTTTCGCCTTTTCGGGTGGCGTGATCAAGAGAGAGACGGTATAGGCCGCCGCGACCGCCCAGGCGGCGATCAAGGCAACCGGGAACCCCCACTCGCGCACTTTCCGCATTCGACTATCCTCCTTCCGGAGGCGCTCTGGAGCATCGCGCGTGCCAGCGCGCTTCGTGCGCGAGACCGTCGAGAGCGGGGTTTTCGCGCCCTGGAACAAGGTGGCGCCACAGCGGCGCTACGCCTGAACGCGATGTTCGCGGGGGCGATGGAGCGAAAGGGGGACGTCGCCTTCCTCGCCAGTCACCAGGCGACGAGCTCGCCGAGGTGAGCCGCGACGCAGCGCCCGAGCACGTCGAGATCGTAGCCGCCCTCCAGCAGCGAGACGATGCGCCCGCCGGCGTATTTCGCCGCGACTTGCCGGACCAGGGACGTGACCCACGCGTAGTCCGGCTCGAGCAGCCGCAAGAAGGCCATCCCGTCGTCGCGGTGCGCGTCGAAGCCGGCGGAGATGAACAGCATCTGCGGCCGGAATCCCTCCAGGGCCGGGAGCCACTGTTGCTCGACTGCCTCGCGGAACTCGCGGCTGCCGGCACCAGCGGAGAGCGGCACGTTCACCATCCGCTCCGAGCGGCCCTCGACTCCGCTGCCGGGGTAGAACGGGTGCTCGAAGATCGAGACCATCAGGACGCGCGGGTCATCGTGGAACATGTCTTCGGTGCCGTTGCCGTGGTGGACGTCGAAATCGACCACGGCCACGCGCGAGAGTCCGTGCGCTTCCAGCGCGTGAGCCACACCGATGCCGACGTTGTTGAAGAAGCAGAACCCCATGGCGCGGGCGCGCTCAGCGTGGTGGCCCGGCGGCCGCACCGCGCAGAACGCCGCGTCGGCCGCGCCGCCGATCACCAGATCGGTGCCGAGCACCGCGGCTCCGGCTGCGCGAAGCGCCGCTGGCAGCGTGTGCGGATTCATCGCGGTATCCGGATCGATCTGCACGAGGCCGGCGGACGGCGCGAGTTCCGTCAACCGATTCACGTAATCGGGATCGTGCACGCGCAGAAGCTGCTCGCGCGTCGCAAGCGGCGCCTCGTAGCGCGAGATGACGTAATCCAGCCGCAAGGCGATCAACGTGTCCTCGATGGCCGCGAGCCGCTCCGGCCGTTCGGGATGGCCCTCTCCCATCTCGTGCAGCAGGCAGTCCGGATGCGTGAGGAACGCGAGGGCCACGTCGTTCAAAATATCGTGCGCGCGAGACGGGTGCGAGCGAGGGCGCAAACCCCGCTGTTCTGAGCACTTACGCGCGTTGAAGCCCCCGTTCATGTGTCCGTACTCTCTGGACAACCAACCGAGCGATCGCACGGGCGCACGGTGCGCCGGGTCTCGCTCCAGGAGATGTGGAAATGAAGAAGCTGACGATGATTGTGGCGGCTCTCGTGCTCTGTATTTCCGTTTCGGCGCGTGCGGACAGCTCTCGCCGGTCGACCTCGATGTCCAGCAGCCACCAGGAGAAGTTCCTCCTCGGCGTTGACGGCGCCTTCGGCCTTCCGATCGGGAACTACTCCGACGTGAACGGCGTCGGCGGCGGCGTGCTGCTGACTGGCGAGTATCCGATCATCGAGGCCGTCAGCGCGACGGCGCGTGTCGGGTTCAACTTCCAGCTCAACAAGACCATCGGCACGGTCGACAACCACGTCCACTCGATCCCGGTCCTTCTCGGCGCGAAGTACTACGTGATGCCAGACCACCAGGGCCTCTTCGGCGCCATGGAGCTCGGCATGTTCGACCTGATGCAGGGTGACTCGACCGGCGGCAGCGCCAACGATGTGAAGTTCGGCGGCGGCATCGGCGCCGGCTGGCAGATGAAGCAGTGGAACGCGCGCATCAACCTGCACGCACAGGACTTCGGCCACTTCGGCGACGCCCTGATGGTGAGCGCGGGTGTCGGCTACCAGTTCGCCGGCCTGTAAGCGTTTTGCCCGCAGGGGCACGTCGCAGAGGCGTGCCCCTGCTTTTTTTTGGGCGCTCCTTCACGGCGCCACGTCGACCCGGTCGACGAGCACTTCCCGGACTTCGTGCGGCACGTCGGCGAAGAGGCGCAGGCCCGTGGCCATTTCGACGTCGCGCGGCCGGACGCGGAACGAGCGCCAGTCCGCGCTCCTGGAGACCGACGCTTCGTTCGGGATCACCACCGAGATCACCCGCGTCTGAAACGTCACGTCGCCGATTCCCTGGCCTGGCCGATCGAGCACCACCACCACCTTGAACGTCGCGGAGGGAATCGCAACCGCGCCGGCGCCGATGGTCTTCGTCTCGCCCCCGAACACGCCGCCCGCGACGACGGTGAGCTCCTTGCCGGTGGCGGCGAGATGGCGCAGGTAGCTTTCCAGCTGCGCCCACGGGCCGCCGTTCGCGCTGTCGGCCTGCGGGACCATGTTCGTGAGATAGAAGGTGCTGCGGTTGTCGTCGATGGTCGCGGTCCGATCTCCGGATGGGCAGAGATGACCGCGGTCCCATCCGCTGCCGGCGTAATCGGAAAGCTGGGCCTGCGGGATCTCGTCCGGAAACGTGTCGTCGGGGCGGAAGTCATTCTGTCGCGCTACCGCGCCCAGCCAGGCTGCGTTCAGCTCCCAGCTCACCCAGTTGGGGACGCGGCGTGCGCCGTCGTAGGAGAGGACGTACTGCGGCTTTACGGAGAGATAGGCAGTGACGCTGTCGATGGTGCCGAGGGCTGCGCCAGGGAAGCCGAGCGCGGTGTGGACGCTCACGGACGCGCCGTGCGCGTTGAGCACCGAGACGATGACGGGCGGCGACGCACCGGCGTTGCCAGAGGCGTCGTGTGCGATGGCGGTGAGAGCGTGCGCGCCGTTGTCGGCGGCAAGAGTGTCCCAGGCGATGCTCCAGGGGGCCTTCGTGGCCGTGCCGAAGACGGCGCCGTCCACCGCGAAGTCGACGGAGGTGACGCCGGTGTCGTCGTCGGCGCCGGCCGTCAGCGCGATCTCACCCTCGACCCGCGACCCGGAGATGACGTCCCGGAGGACCGCCGTCGGCGGCGTGGTGTCGCGCCCGGTGGGGGCGCAATCGCCGTCGCTCCGGCAGGACGGGTCGCAACGGAGACAGAGGAGCGCCGTCGCGACGACGGCGATGGCGACGCGCGGGGGCACCGGTGCAGATACGGTACCAACGCCGCTCGTGCGCAGGCATCGGCCGGCTGACGGGCCCTGGGTTGCGGGAACTACCGCGAAGACGGCGCGGGAGCCTGCGCCGACGCGGGCTTCACGCCCTCCCCCTCGGCGACTGCCTTCAGTTGCGCCAGGCCGCGCTCGAAATCGCCGCCGACCATCTTGTCCATGTTCATCACGAGAGAGAATGCCTTGCTGACGAAGTCGTTGTGCCCCTCCATCGTCCAGGTGACCTGCGTGGTTCCAACCTGCGGCGTGAAATCGAATCGCGTCGTCGCGACGGAGGCGAACGGCTTGATGAACTCCAGCTTGATCGCGAGGAGCTGGCCGGGCCGGGCGTCGATGAGGGTCATGCGCCCCTCGCCCACTTTGTCGTTGCCCTTCCAGGCGTAGCTCGCCCCCGGGACGCCGGCCTCGCCGGCGTATTCCGTCTGCATCGAGGGATCGAGCTTCTCCCACGGCGACCACGCCTTCCAGCGGTGGAAGTCGGCTACTTGAGCGTAGACGCCGCTCGCGAGGGCGTCGATCGACTGCGAGCGCGAGACACGGTAGTCCGCGGGCCGGGTCGCGATCGCAATCGCCAGGATCGCGACCAAGGCCACCGCCGTGAGGGCGATCTTCTTCAGCATGGGGACCTCCGAGGCGCGCAGTGTCGCCTGAAATGGCGCGCGGAGGCCAGCCAGAGCATGCCGCATCTGTCACCGCCTCGGCGACGTCTTCGCATCGCGCAGCTCGCGCGCGAGCCGGCGCGCTTCCCGCATCGGCTCCGGCCAGCGGGCGAGCGCCGTGCTTCCGAGCACGATCTCCTCCGCGACCTCCGCGGACGTGCGCCACGCGGCGTGCGCGACAACGGGTTTCGCGCCCTTGCGCGTCCGGACGCGATACGCGACCACCTCGCCTCCGAGCCGGAGCGGCGCCTTTGCCATCCACGCCGGTCCAGGTTCGTCTCCGGTGGCGAGGAGCGGGTCGTCGGTCACGCCCACCGTGGGCACGTCGAGTACCGCGCCGAGGTGGAGCGCGAGGCCGGCGCGGCGTGGATGATCCTTGCCGGCGCCGGCAACGAGGACGACATCCGGCCGCCTCGAGAGTCGTCGCACCACGGCTTCGAGGATGGGCCCTTCGCGGAGCGCGAGCAGCCCCGGCTGAAATGGTGCCTCGATCCGCCCGACGAAAGTGGACGTGGCGATGATCTCGGCTCTGTCCTCGACGACCGCTGCCGCCCAGCCGATGCCGTCGCGTCCCGCGCGCCCGAACACCCACTGCGCATGCGCCGATCCGCAGCGTGCCCGGCAGTGGGACCCACGGCTCCCAGGGCGAGGATGCGATGTGGTCCTGCTCGCGCGAGAGGTCGTCCGGCGTGGCTGGCCAGGTCATGCGTCCGGAGACTACAGCGGGAATGCCTTCATCATGCCCGGGCTGGACGCCTAAGATTCCGACCCGATTGCCTGAAAGGGCCCCGCAGCAGATGCGAAGCCTACCAGCGGACTCCCGTCATGAAAGAGCGAGAAACAGAACGACTCTGGCGGCCGAGACACGACAAACTGGAGCAGCGTGCTCGCATCGTCAGGCGACAGGCCTAAATCGATCTCCCTCCTCCGTCGGGCACGCGGCTATTGGGAGACGAGTAGCCCGGGCAGATCGACATCCTTCGTCTCGCAGAGAATGTTCAAATGCCCGCCATACCAAGAAGACATGCGGACGTGAGTCTTCGACCTGCGATCGCATCCCGCCAGCACGCCCAGGTGACGGATGGACCGTGGTGGCGAAGGTCTGAACAATCGTTTTCTCGAGTCGAATTCGTAGATCTCCAAATGAGCGGCATATGACTCGAGAAGCGGCCAGATTTGATCGACAAATCCGGGACCCGTCGTGTTGTTGTCCTCGCATTCGACGGCGAGCACCGACTCCGGAACGCGGGTCACCAATTTGACCTCACCGCCTCGCCTCGAGCGATACTGCCACGACTGCTTGCACAAGCGCTCTGAGATCACGATTGCCGGGGTCGATCCCTATCCGCGACAAGAAGCCCCGGAGGAGTGCTTCGAGTTCGGCAACGTGCACCGGATTTGGGTCTACTCCCACTATTGCCGCCCGTTCAAGTGTGGTCGGAATGAAGCCGAATATCCGGCGCCTTTTCTGTCGTGTCCCGAGGTTGAGGCGGCGGCCTTCACTGTCATATGCACGATAGCCAGCCTCCCTGACATCGATTGCCTCGAGCTTTCTCTCCAGTTCGCGAGCGTCGGCGAAGACGTATATGTCTCCCGAGTCGGAAACGATGATCGGAGGTGCGAGATTAGACATCACCATCCTCGTATGGGCGGTGTCGAGCGATCCCGCCACCGGGGACCGTCTCCCCGTTCGAGGCCGACGATCCGTCGATCGTAGTGCGGAAGCTCGCCGAGGGTCACCTGTGCGATTGCCCCATGGCGCGACGCGAACAGTCGGAATTCTCGCTTGGAGAGGAATCCACGAGAACTAGCCCAGCCCCCGACCAGTTGTCCGAGCAAGCGCGCGACCATGTCGAACCTCTCGTCACTCCGCCAGCTCGATCATCAGGATTTGTTGTCCTCTACAATGGAGTCGCACTCGCACACCATCTTGAAGAGGACTACCATCTCGCTTGAGGCGCTTGTATCCCGGTCCGATTCTGTAGGGCGACACCGAAAATGATCGGCCGGCGACGGTGAATGCCGCTTCCTTGGTTGTCTCCGCGTATTGCTGAACGATGCCCTCTAGAACCTCCGTTCGCCCTGCGCTGAGGGCCGCCCTGAGCTCAGCGCAGTTGAGGAAGAACAAGAGTCCTGCCAAAGACCAGGCGCATCCGCCGACGATCATGGCAGCCGGATACCAGATCCCACGAGCTCGCAGAGCTGACCAGTGAGGTCTCGCGAAAAGGATCACCACTCCAATGACGGCTGGCACCAAGCCGAGGAGAGCGAAGATTCCGCCGCAAGAGTCGCCCTTGATACTGTAGATAAGCTTGTACATGGAACCTGATGGTTTGTAATGCCATAGGTCATGTTGAGACAACTAGTCATTCACCTATCACTCTCCACCGGCTGTCCAGCTCATCAGTCCACGATCGCCCAGCGCTTGTTCGATGGCAAGTGCGGCCAGCCAGCTCTTCTACGACCTGTCTCGCAGTATGGTCGATGTCTACCGATTCCGCCGTCGGCGACCGTGTTTGCCATCCGGACCGACGATCTTCGATTTGCCTTGGTACGGGCCGCTCGCCGGTATGTCGGCGAGCACTCGCAAGAAAGCTTCAATAAGGGCGTCTTCAGAATCGAAATCGGGCCTCTCGCAGATCATCCAGTGCGTCCCGTCAACCATGACACCGGCTTCGTCCTCATAGATGAAGATTTCCGCGCGATGATCCCCGAGCGGGATCGGGGCGCTCTTCCAGTATCGTTCTCTTCGTCCTCGGATTTCCTCAAAGGCCGCCGTTGAACCCCGATTGCGAAGCCATTCTTCTACCATTGCTTTGCACCGGGTTGCGAAGGGTATCATAGCGGCCCGCCGCTCCAGGAATCGAGGTGAGGCCAGGGCAGCCATTCTCCCGCCGCGCGAAGGATTCGAGTTCTCCCCGAATCGTCCCCACCCAACACGGAAGTAACGCTAATACGGGTTGCTGTTGAGCCAACCTCCGCGCTGAATACCGCGATTTAGCAACCCCAGAACCGCAACCTGCCCCGCGAGTCTTGCGAGTTTGTCAATACGCTCACTTGCCGAGAGCGGGCAGCCACCGCTGTAAAAACCCTCGCCTGTAACAATGTCATACAACTCTGCGCCAAGAGTGAATCCCCCATAAAAGGCGAGTCCGACACCTGCCACTGCACCAGGGACCGCCAGAATCGGAACAGAAGACGAAGCCGCAACACCAATACCGAACCAAACGGCGGCACCCAGCGCTCCTTCCCCGACTCCCAAAGCAAAGTTCTCTGCCGCGGACCACCAGTCATGTCCGTCCGGATCAATGTGATTGATGGGATCGTTCCCGCTATATGAACACAGATTCCACTCCCCTCCGGCGAAGTTCAGCGGATCCTTGGACACCCACCTGCCAGTCACAGCAGTGAAACCGCAGCGTGCTCGAGATCACGACTCACCGGAGGTGCACATGCCGCGTGGCGCAGTCGCTCTTGCGATCCTCATTGTCTTCCACCGCTGCTCTTGCGCGCGGCGAGGATCGGGAGGTCCCCGAATTCAGCGCGGTGAGCGTCGCGGCCGGGATCCGCGCGTCCGTGGAGGTTGGCCCGCGCAAGCCCGTCCACATCGAGGCGGATGACGAGGTCCTTCCGCTGGTGGCGACGCGCGTCGAGGATGGCGCGCTGCACGTCGGGTTCAGACCGAACACCCGCCTGAGCGGCGAACATCGGGTCTCGGTCACCATCCAGACGCCGCAGCTGCGTGCGGTCGACGCGAGCGGCGGACCGAGAGTGCGCGCGACGTTCACCCGAGCGGACGAAAGCGCCATTCATGCGAGCGGCGGAAGCGAGGTGCGCATCCGCAGCGTGGATGCGGCGCGGCTGTTCGTCCAGGGTTCCGGCGGATCGGAGCTCGACCTTCAAGGGCGCGCCGACCGCCTCGATCTGGACATGTCGGGCGGGACCCGGCTGCATGGCCGCGACCTCGCGGTGAAGGACGTCGACGTGCACGCGAGCGGAGGGTCCGAGGGAGATCTGCGTGCCAGCGGGCGCATCCGCGGCAGCCTCTCGGGCGGGTGCGAGTTGCACGTCCGCGGCGGCGCTCGCGCAAGCGTCGCTACCTCGGGAGGATCGTCGGTGGAGGTGGAGGACTGAGGTTCGAAATGCTCAGCCGGTGGCAGCGAGCCACTGCGGTATCCGTTTCGCACGACGCCAGCCGTCACGAATGAGCCAGGTGCGCGGAACGCAGAGCACCCGCTCACGCATCGGCGCGTCGTAGGTGGCCGAAGAGAATCGATCCGCCCCCGGTTTCCCGCCGAAGTGGCTCGCGTAGTTGCCCAGCACGTACGCGAGCGCGTTCACCAGCTCCGTCGGGGTCCGCAGCAGGCGCGAATGGTAATGGTCGGCGAAGACCGAGCCGTGCTGCTGCATGAGCTTGTTCAACGCTTTGGCGATGCGCACCCCGAGCCCCTGCATTCCGCGAGACAGCGACTCGTGCGAGTCCGCCTCGACGAGCAGGTGCAGATGGT
>MNFJ01000134.1 GCA_001918155.1 Deltaproteobacteria bacterium 13_1_40CM_4_68_19 | reverse complement strand
GCCGTCACCGATGCCGGCGCCGCCTTGCCTCCGGATGCAAAGTTTGCGCGCAGCTCGCCATCGCGCGGCACGCGCAGCACCGCTCCGAGCGGTAACCGGCGATGGCCCGGAATCGAAAGAAGAAGGGCCCGGAGCGCTTCGCCCGGGCCCTTCCACTCTCGAGCTGACCTTGCCTAGAGCTGGTGGGCCAGCACCGACGGATCGAAGGTGTCCTCCATGCCGTCGGTCCAGTCGACGTAGACCTGGTTGTTCTTCGTCACGAGGTTGCCGGCCACCGCGCCGTCGTATTCCACGTCGCCGTTCAGCGACCAGGTGGTGGTGGAGGCAGTCCCCGTGGTCTGGGTGGTGACGGTCGCGTTCACGTTGAACGCCACCGAGTGATCGGTGGTCACGCCGTCGGCCTTGAGCAGGTCGATCCCGACACCGCCGTTCCACCGCACCGTGCCCGTCGTCGTCTGGCCGCTCGTCGAGTTCTCCAAGCCGAGCCCGAAGTTCTCATGCGCCCGGACGAGAGCAATGTGATCGGTTGCGGTCCCGCTCACGCTGATGTTCACGGTCGTGCTGTTCGTGCCTTGCGAGACGGAGACGACGTACGTGACGCTGAAGTCGGCGTTGACGTGCACGAGGCTGCCGCTCCGCGAGAACTGCATCGATCCGCTCACGCCTACGGTCGCGGTGTTGCCGTTGAGGTTGCCGGTGTAGTGCAGGTTGGTGCCCGTCCAGGGGCCCATGGTCACCTCGAACTTCAGGTCGAAGCTGGTGGCGGTCTCCGACCACGTCACCTTCACCACGTCGCCGTTGTCGTAGTCGACTTCCAGATAGGTATCCGCGGCGCAGGCTGGTCCCGGCGGGGTCAGCGTCGGCGAGCCCGTGCCAGGGTCCCGGCGCACGCAGCCGACAGGAATGGACGTGGCGGCATTCGAGGCACCCGACAAGCGCAGCGCCTGGTGCACGCTGCCCGAAGACGGCGCCAGCGCTGCAGCGGCGAGCTGGCCGGGATCCTGCAAGCCCGTGCTCAGGTCCACGGTGGAGACGTTGCCCGACGCGGCGGCCCCGCCCACTGCGCTGCCGATGCCCTGCAGGCCGATGCTCGCTTCCGTGTTCGTGCTCGCCGAGCTCATGCCGGACTGGGCCTGCGTTGCGCTCGCCTTGATCGCGGCCGTGGCCATGATCGTGCTCTTGCCGCCGCAGGCAGCGGCACAAATGGTTGCTGCAATCAGAATCCTTCGCATTGTGATTGGCTCCCCTCGGGAAAAATCTGTAGGCAACAGATTGCCATAGGGACGCCAGTAAACAGACGCTGGCCACAGCAGCGAGATTGCGCGAACGTGCGCGATCTCCGGGCAAGGTGCGCTGCGGTGCGAGGTTCAGCGGAAAGCGGCGAGCCAAGCCGCCATCGGAGCTGCCGCGGCGATGGAAGCGAGCGCCCCTTGCGCCAGCCGACCGCGCAGCGGCGGCAAGAGCGATACGCCGGCACCGAGGAGCACGCCAGCGGCGAAGCCGCAGAGGTGCCCGGCGAGGTCCGCGCGCTTCGAGGTGCCGAGAAACGCCAGCAGCGCCAGCCCGGCGCCGAGCGGCACCCAGGCGCGCCGCCGGTGCTGCCGCAAGGCCGCGAGAACACCCAGCGCGCCGAACACCGCCGTGGACGCGCCCACCGAGATGAAGTCGCGCCGCAGCAGCTCCGCGGCCGCGAGCGTGCCGGCGCTGCCCGCCAGCACAATGAGAATGGCGGCGAGACCCGGACCGAGGGCGTGAGCGAGCAGGGCGAGCAGGAGCCCTCCGAGGACCGCATTCCCTACCGCGTGACCGGCGTCCGCGTGCAGCGTCAGGGCCGTGACGGTCCGCCACCATTCGCCCCGGAGGATGGCGGCCGCGTCCGCGCTTCCGCGCGAGAACCAGGGCGACGCGGAGGATTCCGGACCGGTCCAGACGTGGAAGGCGAGAATGGAGAGGAAGAACAGGAGCCCGCAGGCGAGCGCCGGTGTAGGCGATCGCGACGTCTGCACCCGCGGCGCCGGCGGTGGGTTCTCGCGCTCGAAGGTCGTCAGGGCGGCCTGCGCGCGCGCAAGGTCGGCCTCGTCGACCATCAGCGCCCAGCGCTCTTCCCCCGCGCTGCGCAGCTCGTGCGCGATGCCCTCCTCGTCGAGGACGAGCGAGAGGTCCATCGCGCGCCTGAAATCGTCGACGAGGCGCAGCAGCACGCCGGCAGCCTACACGGCGCGGTCCTGTGATAGGAGAGCGCGGCCATGCCGACTCTCGACGCGCCGCGCGCACTGCAGTCCTCGCAGCGGATGTGGGACGAGCAGATCCTCCCCGCCCTGTACGAGTACATCCGCATCCCGAACAAGTCGCCTGCCTTCGATCCACGATGGCAGCAGAACATGGATCGGGCGGTGGCGCTGATCGAGGGCTGGTGCCGCAGGCAGCCCGTGGCCGGGTTGTCGGTCGAAGTCGTCCGGCTGGAGAACCGAACGCCCGTCATCTTCATGGAGATCCCCGGGCAGGGCAGCGAGACCGTGCTGCTCTACGGCCACCTGGACAAGCAGCCGGAGATGACCGGATGGCGGCAGGGGCTGTCGCCATGGGCGCCCTTGCGCGAGGGCGACAAGCTCTACGGGCGCGGCGGCGCCGATGACGGGTACGCGAGTTTCGCCTCGCTGGCGGCGTTGCGGCTCGTGCAGGAGCAGAACCTGCCGCATGCCCGCTGCGTCGTCTTGATCGAGGCCTGCGAGGAGAGCGGGTCGACCGACCTGCCCGCCTACATCGCGCACCTCGCTCCGCGCATCGGCAAGCCTTCCTTGGTGGTCTGCCTCGACTCGGGCTGCGGCAACTACGAGCAGCTCTGGATGACGACCTCGCTGCGCGGGATGGTCTCCGGCAACCTGCGGGTGGAGATCCTCAACGAGGGCGTACACTCGGGCGATGCCAGCGGCATCGTGCCGGAGTCGTTTCGTCTCCTCCGCCAGCTGCTCAGCCGCATCGACGACGAGCAGACCGGCAGGGTGAAGCTCGACGCGCTGCAGGTGCAGATCTCCAATGAACGGCTGAAGCAGGCGCGGCTCACCGCCGAGATCCTGGGAGACGAGGTGTGGAACAAGTTCCCCTTCGTGCAGGGCGCCCGCCCCGTGGTGAGCGACAAGGTGGAGATGATCCTGAATCGCTCCTGGAGGGCGGCGCTCGCCATCACCGGCATCGAGGGGCTGCCTCCCCTGGGAAGCGCCGGCAACGTCCTGCGACCCTACACGGCCTGCAAGATCTCGCTGCGCATTCCTCCGCGCGTCGACCCCGCCGTGGCGATGCGCGCCGTGAGGGAGACGCTGGAGAAGGATCCCCCCTCAGGCTCGCGCGTCACCTTCGAAGGGGAGAAGGCGTCCATCGGCTGGGACGCGCCCCCGCTCGCACAGTGGCTGTCCTCGTCGGTCGATCGCGCCTCGCGCACCTTCTTCGGAAAGCCGCCGATGGCCTTGGGCGAAGGGGGAAGCATCCCCTTCATGGGGATGCTGGGAGAGAAGTTCCCGGAGGCGCAGTTCTTGATCACGGGCGTGCTCGGACCCGGCTCGAACGCGCACGGGCCCAACGAGTTCCTGCACGTTCCCACCGGCGTGCGGCTGACGGCGTGCGTGGCGAGCGTGATCGCCGATCACTTCGCAAGATGAAGGTCTTCATCGCTGTTCTCCTGCTCGCGCTGCCGCTCTGGTGCGCGTGGGCATTCTACGTCGCGGCGCGGTCGGGCCGGCTGACGTGGTGGCGCGCGCTGGTCTATGTGCTGGGCTTCCTCGTCTTGCTGCTCGGCAATCCGCTGGCAAACGCGTACCTGCTCTCGCCGGTCGACAGCTTCTTGCAGGGCGCGCTGTTCGAGAAGGCGAGGAGCGCGGGTCTGCTCGGAGCCGACGAGGCGCGGGTGCGGGCCGTGCTGGGCAAGCCGTGGAAGACGCGGCAGCTCGAGTCGCCATTCTCCGTCCTGCTCTACGCGCCGTGCAAGGTGTGCATGGCGTCATACGGAGCGCCGTTCGTCGTCTACCTGCGGGAAGGAGCCGTCGAAGGATTTCGCTCCGGACGAGGCGAGACACTGCGCGTTAAGCGGCCTTAGCTTGGTTATGCGGTTTGTGGGTGCAGCGACGCCGCGCGACGCGTGCTCCTTCACGCCCTTCATGGGCGCGCGAGCCTGTTTCTGGGTGTCCGTCTCACCGTCTAGGTTCGGCTCCGATCCGCCATGAGCAGCAACAATGGGAGCGCGGCGCGACGGGCATGAAGAAGACGACGCGCGCTCGTAGCCGGCGGGGTGCATGGCCGCGGCGACGCCGCTTCAGAAACCGCGCCTCCTTTACCCGGTCCTCCGGTCGTAACAACGGGAGCGGTTTCTGCTTGCGGCGGCGCCCGGCCATGCACCCCGGCGGCGTCGTAATGAGCGGTACCCCGCGCCCGTGCTCAGAGTCGCCCGCCGCCGCGCATGAGGTGCTGGACGGCTTCGAGCAGGCCATCCTGGGTCAGCCGGTACATGGGGAAGACACGGCGGATGACCTCGGCGGTGCCGTACCAGGCGACGGCCGGTTCCGGATTGAGCCAGGCCGAGTGGAGGAAATGCTGGGCGAGATGGGCGAGCCAGGCGATGCCGGGCGCGCCGGAGTCGTCGCCGAAGCTCCAGCGGGAACCGCTCGACTGCAGCTCCCAGGGACTCATGAGCGCATCGCCCACGACGATCAGGCGCCAGGAGGGGTCGCAATCCTGAAGGAGTTGCAAAACAGGGACGCCGCGGATCAGCGCGGCGCTCTCGTATACGCGGCCGTAGACGCAGTTGTGGAAATAGTAGGTGCGCAGCTCCCTGAAATGCGTGGCCCGGCTCGCCGCGGAGAACAGCCGCTCGCAGACGTGCGCGTGCGGGTCCATCGAGCCGCCGACGTCCAGCAGCAGGAGCACGCGCAGATTCGACCGCCGCGGCGGCCGCATCGCGATCTCCAGCTCGCCGCCGTTTCGCGCGGTCTTGTCGATGGTGGCCTCGACGTCCAGCTCGTCGAGCGCGCCTTCGCGCACGAACGCGCGCAGCCGCCGCAGCGCGACTTCGATCTGCCGCGTATCCAGCGTCACGTCCGAGCGCAGATCCCGGAAACGCCTCTCTGCGGCCACCTCCAGCGCTCCCCGTCCGCCCGGCGCCTCCCCCACCTTGATCCCGGTGAGATGGATACCCCCGCTGCCGTGCGGCGAGGTCCCCGCCGTTCCCACCCAGCGGTTGCCGCGGTCGTGCCGCTCACGCTGCTCGGCGAGCCGGGCGCGCAACCGCTCGCGCGCTTCGGCGAGATCGATCCGCTCGAGGAGCTGGCGCTCCAGCTCGGTGAGCCGCCGCTTCGCGGCGGGCTGCTCCAGCCATTCCAGCAGCTCGTCGGTGAGCGCGAGCGCGTCGTCGGGGACTCCGCGGAAGTGATGCGCGAACGCGCGGTCGAAGGCGTCCAGGTCCTGCTCGCGGTGCACGCAGAGAGCGCGCGCGACCTCGTAGAAGCCGTCCAGCGTGCCGCGGTGGAGTCCCAGGCCGAGAGACTGCGCCAGCGAGAGTGCTTCCTGTGCGCCGACCTTCACGCCCCGATCGCGCAGCTCGTAGAGGAAGGGCACGAACATGGCTACGCCCTCGGCCGCCGTCCGCGCGAGGTCGCCTCGGCAAAGGCGAGAAGGTCCTGCTCGCGCTTGAGCAGGGCGCCGAGGAACGGCATGCCTGCATCCAGCTCGACGCTGGCGATCCCCGCGCGGCGCAACACCGCGATCCAGTCGATCAATTCGCTCGTCGAAGGCCGCTTCCGCAGCCCGTCCACGTCGCGCAGCGAGTAGAACGCCCGCAGCGTTTGATCGAGCAGCTTCTGGTCCAGGTCCGGATGGTGGACGCGGACGATGCGCGCCATCAGGTCCTGCTCGGGGAACTCGATGAAGTGGAAGACGCAGCGGCGCAAGAAAGCGTCCGGGAGCTCCTTCTCCGCGTTCGAGGTGATCACGACCACCGGACGCTCGCGCGCGATCACCTCGTCGCCCGTCTCGGTGACGACGAACCGCATCCGGTCCAGCTCGTGTAACAAGTCGTTCGGGAACTCCAGGTCCGCCTTGTCGACCTCGTCGATGAGGAGCACCACCCGATCGCGCGAGGCGAAGGCTTGCCCGAGGGGCCCGTGCTTGATGTACCGGCGGATGTCCTTGACGTCGCCGTCGCCGAATCGGGAGTCGTACAGGCGCTGCACCGTGTCGTAGACGTAGAGCCCGTCCTGCGCCCGCGTGGTCGACTTCACGGGCCAGTGGATCAAGCGCAACCCCAGAGCCGACGCGATCGCCTCGGCGAGCAGCGTCTTGCCGGTCCCCGGCTCGCCGCGCACGAGCAGCGGCCGCTCCAGCGCCAGGGCACAATTCACCGCGGACTCGAGCGCCGACGAAGTGAGATACTTGTCCGTTCCCCGGAACCTGCGAAATTCCATCGGCACATCTTAACGGGCTCGACGGCCGCTTGGCTTCCATCCTGCCGCGGACACGCGGTAGAGATCGCGGCGTGCCCAGCCAAGCGCGCGCCTCGCGGATGCCGCCCCAGGTCCCGTACATCATCGGAAACGAGGCGTGCGAGCGATTCAGCTTCTACGGGATGCGGAACATCCTCACCGTGTTCCTCATCGATTGGCTGCTGAAGGACCACGTCGCGGCCCAGGCGGACCGCGAGGCGGCGGCAAAGGCGGTCTTCCACCTCTTCGTCTTCGGGGTCTACTTCACGCCGCTTCTCGGCGGGTTCCTCGCCGACCGCTTCCTCGGGAAGTACCGGACCATCCTCTACATCTCCCTGCTCTACTGCGCGGGCCACGGCTGCCTGGCGCTCTTCTCCGACCAGCCCACCGGCTTCTACGCGGGGCTCGTCCTCATCGCGCTCGGATCGGGCGGGATCAAGCCCTGCGTCTCCGCCCTGGTGGGCGACCAGTTCACCGCGGAGAACAAGCACCTCGTCAACAAGGTGTTCGCGATCTTCTACTGGAGCATCAACCTTGGATCGTTCTTCGCCTCGCTCCTGATCCCGAAGACGCTGCGGCTCTTCGGACCCGCGGTCGCGTTCGGGATTCCCGGCATCCTCATGGCGATCGCGACCATCGTCTTCTGGTTGGGTCGCCACTACTACGTGAAGGTCCCGCCGACCCGGAAGGATCCGCATTCGTTCCTGGCGGTCGTTCGCAGCGCCTTGCGCAAGCGCGGCCAGGGTGGGCCCATCCTCGACCGCGCCCGCGACGAGCATCCGGAGGACGCCGTCGAGGGCGTCAAGGCGGTATTTCGCCTTCTCTCCATCTTCGCGTTCATCCCGTTCTTCTGGATGCTGTTCGATCAGAAGGCGTCCACTTGGGTCGTGCAGGCGCGATCGATGGATTTGCGCATCGGGCCGTGGACGTTCGAGCCCGCCCAGATGCAGCTCGTGAACCCCGCGCTGGTCATGCTCCTCATCCCGTTCACGACCGGCGTGGCCTATCCGTTCTTCAAGCGCCTCGGCTGGGAGCTGACGCCGCTGCGCCGGATGCCGATCGGGATGGCGTTGGGAGCGACATCGTTCGTGATCGCCGGCCTGCTCAACGTCCCGGTTGCCGCGGGGGTGAAGATCTCGGTCGTCTGGCAGGTGCTGCCGTACGTCGTCCTGACGATCGGCGAGATCCTGGTGTCCGTCACCGGCCTCGAGTTCGCGTACACGCAGGCGCCGCTCACGATGAAGAGCGTGATCCAGAGCTTCTGGAACCTGACGACCGCGGCGGCGAACCTGGCCGTTGCGCTCGCCTCGGCGCTGGCCTTCTTCCACGGGACCGGTCTGTTCTTCTACTACGCCGGTTTCGCGTACCTGGCCGCGGCAGGCCTCGCGCTCGTGGCGCGCCGCTACAAGGTGGTCGAGTGGTACCAGCGCGGTCCCGCCCCTGAGCCCGCTCCGCGCGGCAGGACGATCGCCGAACCAGCGTAGCCGAACGCCCGAGAGCCGATGTCGTCGCGGAGGCGCGCGCACATGTCCCCACGGGCGAGAAAAGTGTTCTCCGTACTACAGAGCTGCGGCTAGGTTGCAGGGGTTCCAGCGCACCGCTCACCCCTTCTCCTGGCAGGAGCGCCGTGCTCCCGCTGGTCTGGAGTGCAAATGTCGCTGCTGGTAGACGGCGTCGACATCATCGAGTTCCACGACACGACCCAGATGCGCACCGTCAACCTCGACACCCGCACGCTCGCGAACGGCCCGCACCTGCTACAGTTCCATGGCCATGCCCTGGCGCGAAGCGGAAAGCAGCTCGCGGGCCAGGTCGAGATCCCCATCGTCGTGCAAAACGACTCACAGGTCTGCACCTGGGTTTGCACGCCGTAGCCCATCAAGCCGGCAGCGTGTAGCGCTTCTCGATCGCGTCGCGGATCCGACTTCGGCTCTCGAGGCCGCCGCGGCTCTCGATCTGCTCGGCGTCGGCGGCGAGGCCGTCGTCCTTGAGCGCCATCCGGAACCACTTCGAATAATCGCGCTGCGCGAGATGGTGCATCCAGGTCTCGTCGTCGACGCCTTCGGCCATCAACAGGAAGATGCCCAGGTTCGGCGCGCGGAGCTTGAGCTTGCCCTGCGGCCCGCGGAAGACGAACGCTTCGCCGCCGAGATCTCCGGCCGCGTACTTGCGCCGGTGCCGCACCTGCGCCTTCCCTTGGACGAGACGGAGCGGCTCCGCCTGCCCGTTCGACCAGGCCAGCACCTCGCCGTCCTCGAGCTCGACCGGTGGCACCCGCCCGAACGGCTGCAGCATTCGCTCCGGCGCCTTTCCCACCGCCAGCGCGGTGTCGACCGCTTCCAGCATCGCCGCAGAGACGTGCTGCGGATGCACGGTGACCATCAGCACGCCGCCGAGCTCGCGCGGCAGCGTGAGCGGCGCCGGCTGCCAGGACGCAGGGAACAGATGCTGCGCCTCGTCGATTACGATCCAGTGAGGACGTCCCGTGCGGGTGCGCATTTCTTGTAGCCGGGGGAGCAGGGTGGCGAAAAATAACGGACGATCGTTGACCGGCACGGCGACCAGGCTGATGCCGACGTGCACCGACGGCTTGGCGAGCAGCTCGAGGATCGAATCGGGCGGCGGCCGGTGGCATCAAAAGGACCGTCGGGGATCAGTCCTGTCCTCGGCGAGTCCGCAAAAATTGGAAACCGTGCCCTCGTTTGACACGGGTTTCGTAGGCCTTACGTTCGTGCACGATGGAGGAGAAGAAATTGGAACTGAAGCTACCGGTATTCGTCCTGGAAGATGCCGTGCTGCTCCCCGGAGCGGTGGCGCGGCTCGATACCGACGCGAACGGCGCCGCGCTGGCGCGGACCGTCGCGGCTTCGGAGGAAAAGCGCGTCGTCGTCGCCCTCAGCACCGAGAGCGAGCTGGGCGTCCACCCGATCGCCACTCTCGCCCGCGTCGAGGGCGTGAGCAGGGACGGCGGAGTGATCGTCACGGCCCTGGGCCGCGTGCGCGTGCTGGAGTTCGAGGAGGGCGAGCCGCTCCCGTCGGTGCGGGCGGAGGAAGTCCCCGTCGCCACGGCGCAGGGCACCGAAGTGGAAGCTCTCGCGCTCGAGGCGCGCCGGATCGCCCGCGACATCCTCGCCCTGCTGCCGGCCATCCCGGCCCAGGTCGCGCAGGCGCTCGACGCCGTCAAGGATCCGGGAGCTCTCGCGGACCTGCTTTCCCACCATGTGCCCGCGGAGGCCTCCGACAAGCAGAAGGTGTTGGAGGCGCTCGACCCGGTCGAGCGGCTGAAGCTGGTCGTCGCCCTGCTCGTCCGCAGGCGCGAGGTGCTGAAGGCCGCGCATGACATCGAAGGCGCCGTGCAGGAGAAGGTCTCCAAGGCGGAGCGCGAGCACATCCTGCGCAAGAAGCTGGAGGCCATCCAGAACGAGCTGGGCGAAGGCCCCGCCTCCGACGGCGACGAGCTGGGCAAGAAGATCGCCTCGCTGAGGCTGCCGGAGGACGTGCGCACGCAGGTCGACAAGGAGCTGGCGCGGCTGAAGAAGCTGCCCGAGCAGTCTCCGGAGCGGTCGGTGTCGCGCTCGTGGCTGCAGTGGATCGCTGATCTGCCCTGGGGAGTCTTCACCGAGGACAACCTGGAGGTGGAGAACGCGCGCAACGTGCTCGATGCGGACCACCATGGCCTCGAGAAGGTGAAGAAGCGCGTGCTGCAGTTTCTCGCCGTGCGCAGGCTGCGCGGCGACCTGAAGGGACCGATCCTCTGCCTCGTGGGCGCCCCGGGCGTCGGCAAGACTTCCTTGGGACAGAGCATCGCCCGCGCCATGGGGCGGAAATTCGCCCGCGTGTCGCTCGGCGGCGTCAGGGACGAGGCGGAGATCCGCGGTCACCGGCGCACCTACGTCGGCGCCCTCCCCGGCCGGATCGTGCAGGCGCTCAAGCGCGTGGGCACGGCCAACCCGGTGCTGATGCTGGACGAGATCGACAAGCTGGGCGCCGGCTACCAGGGCGATCCCTCGGCGGCGTTGCTCGAGGTGCTGGACCCGGAACAGAACCGGACGTTCGCGGACCACTACCTCGAGGTGCCGTTCGACCTCTCGAAGGTCCTGTTCATCGCCACTGCGAACACGCTGGAGACGATTCCGCCGGCGCTGAGGGATCGCATGGAGGTCCTGGAGATCCCCAGCTACACTTCCGAGGAGAAGGCAGCCATCGCGCGCGCGCACCTCTTGCCCAAGCAGCTCGAGGCGCACGGCCTTTCCGGCGCGAAGGTGGAGCTGACGGACGAGGCGCTGAACCGCATCATCGCCGCGCATACGCGCGAGGCCGGCGTGCGTGGTCTGGAGAAGCGGCTCGCGGACGTCTGCCGGACGCTGGCTGTGGAGAAGGCGAGCGGAACCCTGGTGGAGCCGCGGCGGGTCGAGTTCGAGGAGATCGAGCCGATCCTCGGACCTGACCGCTTCCAGCCCGAAGTGCGCGAGGACGCGGGTGTCCCCGGCGTCGCCGCAGGCCTGGCCTGGACACCGGTCGGAGGCGAGGTGCTGTACGTCGAGGCGCTGCGCATGCCTGGCAAGGGCCAGCTGATCCTCTCCGGCCAGCTCGGCGACGTGATGAAGGAGTCCGCGCGGGCGGCGCTCAGCTACGTGCAAGCGAACGCGGTCCAGCTCGGCGTGGGCGAGAAACCGCTCGACGGCTGGGACGTTCACGTACACGTACCGGCGGGAGCAACTCCGAAGGACGGGCCCAGCGCCGGCGTGACGCTGTTCACCGCCCTGGTGTCGCTGCTCTCCGGCGTCCCAGTCCGCACGGATACGGCGATGACCGGAGAGGCCACGCTGCGCGGTCGGGTGCTGCCGGTCGGCGGGATCAAGGAGAAGGTGCTCGCTGCGCACCGCCTCGGCCTCAAGCGGGTGGTGATCCCGCAGGCCTGCGCTGCCGAGCTGCGCGAGATTCCCCAGCACGTCCGGGACGAGCTGGAGATCGTGCTGGTGAAGCGGATGGACGAGGTGCTGACCGCGGCCCTCGACCGTCCCGCACCGGAGCTGCGCGTCGCGGCCTAGGTCTCGCGGGTCGAGTGGATCAGCGCTTTCGCTTCTTCGATGGCTGCACGCGAGGCGGCTCGTCCTGCTGCTTCGCGTAGTGCGGCGGCCAAGGCGCGTCCGCCTGTCCTTCCCCCTTCTGGCGCGCAGACAGCTCGAGCAGCGACTCCAGCGAACCGGGCTCCTCGTCGATGCCCGCGTGCGGGTCGCCGGCGCGGGCGAATCGGTCCGGGACGGTCGCGAGCGTGAACGACTCCGGCTCGACCAGCGGGACCTCGTCCCAGGAAAGCGGCGTCGATACGCGCGCATCCGGCGTCGGGCGCACGGAATATGCCGAGGCGACCGTCCGGTCCTTCGCGTTCTGGTTGTAGTCGATGAACACGCCGTGCCGCTCCTCCTTCCACCACTTGCTGGTGGCGAGGGCAGGCGCGCGCCGCTCTACCTCCCGCGCGAGGGCCAGGGCCGCCGCGCGAACTTCCTGGAACATCCAGCGCCGCTGGATGCGAACGTTCACGTGCATGCCCCGCGAGCCGGACGTCTTCGGCCAACCGGTGAGACCGTGCTCGCGCAGGAGCTCGCGCGCGAGCATGGCCACCTCCCGCACCTGGGGCCAGGGCACGCCCGACACCGGATCGAGATCGACGCGCAGCTCGTCGGGATGATCGAGGTCGTCCGCGCGCACCGGGTGCGGGTGGAGATCGATGCAACCGAGGTTGATGATCCAGGCGAGCTGGGCCGCGTCGCGCAGCACCACTTCGCGGGCGGTGCGCCCGGAGGGGAACTTCAGCTCCACGGTCTCGATCCAGAGTGGCCGCGCCTCCGGGGCCCGCTTCTGGAAGAAGAAAACGCCCTCCGCGCCGTTCACGTACCGCTTCAGCGCCATCGGCCTGCCACCCGCCCCACGCAACGCGCCCCTGGCGACCGCCAGGTAATAGCGGACCAGATCGAGCTTCGTGTATCCGCGCTGCGGGAAGAAGACCTTCTCCGGATTCGAGATGGGGATCTCGCGTCCCTCGATCTGGAGGAGCTCCTTGCGAGCAGGCATCGGCGGAGCATAGCGCCGACGAATCAGGAGACGCCGAAGATCTGCTTGAGCTCGGCGGGCGCGGTCTCCTCGAGCTGATCGTAGCGGCACTCGCCGGGCGGCTTGTCCGGGCGCCAACGCAGGAACGTCGTGGCGTGGCGGAAGCGGTCGCCCTGCAGGTGATCGTAGGCGACCTCGCAGACGCGCTCGATGCGCAACGGCTCCCAGGAGAGATCCTTGCCCCGGTTCCAGCGGGAGGACGCCCCGGGCATGCGCTGGTCGCCGCTCCACTGCGCCCACTCCCGCCAGGGATGGCCCTCGGCCGCGCCTTCCCGCAAGGGGGCGAGCTCGTTCACGAGCGCCTTGCGACTCGCCGCCGTGAACGAGGAGGTGACGCCGACGTGATGGAGCTTGCCCTCGCGGTCGTAGAGACCGAGCAGCAGCGATCCGATCATGGTGCCCGGGCCGTTCTTGTGCCAGCGGAAGCCGGCCACCACGCAGTCCGCG
>MNFJ01000117.1:23302-23722 GCA_001918155.1 Deltaproteobacteria bacterium 13_1_40CM_4_68_19 | reverse complement strand
GGAATCGCGCCGCCCCCGTCGTTGCGCGGATCGCAGGCGGCGATGCGCCAGCGCGTATCGGGGTCCACCTGCACTGCGCAGGCCTTTCCCCACAAGGTGTCGAAGAAACCCGGCCCGTGCTCCTGGAAAGGCTCGCCTCCGAACTGGAGCTTGTGGCCGCGCTGCTCCAGCGCCCGCGCCGTCGCCGCCTCGAGCCCGCTCGGCTCGACGCGGACCAGGTCCGGGAACAGATTGTGGTGCAGGCGCGGCTGCGCGATCGCCCGATCGGCGGCCATGCCGTCGTCGATGAGATGGACGATGGCCTGCGCCACCGTGGTCGGAATGGTCGCGCCGCCGGAAGAGCCGATCGCCAGCAGGAGCTCTCCGTCCAGGCCGAACACGAATGTCGGCGCCATCGAGGACAGCGGCACCTTTCCCGGC
>MNFJ01000117.1:0-23265 GCA_001918155.1 Deltaproteobacteria bacterium 13_1_40CM_4_68_19 | reverse complement strand
CCGGGCGCCACGGCGAAGTCGTCCATCTCGTCGTTGAGCAGGAATCCGACGCCCTTTGCGACGATGCAGGACCCGAACGCGTCGTTGACCGTGGTGCTGAGCGCGACCGCGTTGCCTTCCTCGTCGATCGCCGAGACGTGGGTGGTCCCATGCTCCGGGTGCACCACGACCTCCGCCGCGGGCGTGGCCTGCTCGCCGATCTGCCGCCAGAGATCGCCGGCGAAATCCTTGCCGACCATCTGCCGCACCCGCTCCTCCACCCCGGGATTGAAGGCGGGATCGCCGAGCCTCTGCCGGACGGCGTACAGGCGCTTCTCGGTCTCGATCATCGCGTGCAGGAACCGGTCGGGCCGGTAGCCGCCCGCGCGCGGCTGCTCGCGCTCGAGCGCGTTCAGCAGCGCCGAGACGATGAACCCGCCGCTCGAAGGCAGGGGCATGGTGACGATCCGGTGGCCCCGGTAGGTGGACTCGAGCGGCCGCCGTTCGCGAACCTGGACGCGAGCCAGATCGTCGAGGCTGACGATCCCGCCCCGGGAGGCGAGGCTGTCCACGATGCTCCTCGCCACCCGACCTCTGTAGAACGCGTCCGGCCCACGCTCGCCGATCGCATGCAGCGTGCGCGCGAGATCCGGTTGGATCAGTTTGTCGCCCGGCTGCTTCGGCTCGTACTCCCCGTCCTCGCCCTTGCGCAGGAAGATGCGCGCCGCTTCCGCATCCGCCGCCAGGCAATCGAGACGATGCTCTGCGACGTGCGCGAACTGCACGTTCACCTGGAACCCGCGCAAAGCGATCTGCTCGGCGGGGCTGACGAGCTGGGCCAGGGGTTTCTTTCCGAAGCGCCTGGCGAGCTCCGCGTAACCCTTCACCGCCGAGGGAACGGCGACGCTGAGCGGGCCCGCATTGGCGAAGTCTTGCCGCGCCTGGCCGTCCTGCACGTACATGTCGGGCCGCGCGGCGAGCGGGCCCACCTCGCGAAAGTCGAGCACGTGCACCTGGCGGTCGCGCGCCGTGTAGACCAGTGCGAAGCCGCCGCCCCCGAGCCCCGAGCTCACAGGCTCGACCACGCTCAGGGCGAAGGCGGCGGCGACGGCCGCGTCCACGGCGTTTCCCCCTCGCCGCAGCATGGAAGCGCCCGCCTCGGCCGCGAGGGGATGAGCGGCCGCGACGGCGCCGCGCGGGGAGACCGCGGGAAACGCGAGCAGCAGCGCGAGCATGAGCATGGCGGCGCACTATAACTTCTGCTATCTCGCCTGCCCCTATGGTTCGCGTCCGCTTCGCGCCCTCGCCCACCGGGTACCTGCACATCGGGGGCGCCCGCACCGCGCTGTTCAACTGGCTGTGGGCGCGGAAGAACAAGGGCGCGTTCGTGCTCCGCATCGAGGACACCGACCAGTCGCGCAGCACGCAGCAGAGCGAACAGGCGATCATCGACGGCCTCAAGTGGCTCGGCCTCGATTGGGACGAGGGCCCGGTCGTGGGAGGCCCGCACGCGCCCTACTTCCAGATGCAGCGGCTGGCCACGTACGACAGGCACGCGGAGTTCCTGATCGCGCAGGGCAAGGCGTACCGCTGCGATTGCACGAAGGAAGAGCTGGACCGCTTGCGCGAGCAGGCCGCCCGCGAGAAGCGCGGGTTCAAGTATCCGGGCATCTGCCGCGACAAGAAACTGCCGCGGGGAACGCCGGGAGCGGTGGTGCGGTTCCGCATGCCCGACGAGGGAGCAACGACGTTCAAGGACCTGGTCAAGGGCGAGATCACCACGCAGCACAAAGAGCTGCACGACGAGGTGATTTTGCGCTCGGACGGCGTGCCGCTCTACAACTTCGGCGCCGTGGTGGACGACGTGGAGATGGAGATCACGCTGGTGGCGCGCGGCGACGATCACGTGGTGAACACGCCGCGGCAGATCCTCATGTACCAGGCTTTGAAGTACCCGATCCCCCAGTTCGCGCACCTGCCGATGATCCTCGGCGCCGACAAGCAGCGGCTTTCCAAGCGCCACGGAGCGGTCAGCGTGCTGCAGTACCGCGACGACGGCTACCTCCCCGGCGCCCTGGTCAACTATCTCGCGCGCCTCGGGTGGTCGCATGGCGACCAGGAGATCTTCACCATCCAGGAGCTGATCGAGGATTTCGACTGGGAGCACGTGGGCGCGAACGCAGGCGTGTTCAATCCGCAGAAGCTGGAGTGGGTGAACCAGCAGTGGATCAAGAGGACCCCGCCCGCCGAGATCGCCAAGGCGGCCGGCGTCTCGCCCGAGTTCGCCGCGCTGATGCAGGAGCGGGCGCGGAACCTGAACGAGATCCGCGAGGCGTACCGCGCGTACATCGTGCCCGATCTCCCCGCCTACGACGAAAAGGCCGTGGCGAAGCAGCTCACGAAGGAGACGCGCCCGCTGCTCGAGGAGGCGCGCACGGCGATCGACCGGACGTTCGAGCAGGGCCCGCAGGCCATGGAGCATGCTTTCCGCGCTCTCGCCGAGCAGCGAGGCCTGGGGCTCGGCAAGCTTGCGCAGCCCGTGCGCGTCGCCGTGACCGGGACCACCGTCAGCCCTCCCCTCTTCGAGACCATCGCGCTGCTCGGCAAGGCGCGGACGCTGCGGCGGGTCGACGCCGCGCTGGAAAGGATCAAATGAGAGCCGTTGCCTTCGCGTTCCTCCTGGCGGCGACCGCCGCCGCCGGCGCGGGAGAGGGATTCAAGGCGCGCGGCTTCATCCTTCCGGATGGGGCGGTGAAGATCGACGAGGATCGCTATCGGCTCCCGCAGCCCTGGGACGAAGCCGTGAAGTTCTACCGGCGCGCGTACCCGCCGGGGAAGTTTCCCCGCCGGACGCTGCACAGCCAGACCGCCGTTCGAGCGATGCACATCGAGAATCCGGAGCGCGGCGAGTGGGAAGGCGTGAACCTGTACGAGGCCGGACGAGGCGAGGTCCGCGTGTACATCCTGGCCGCCGCCACCCCGCCGCCACCGCCCCCGCCGTCGAAGTCCAAGTCGCCTTGACACCGCGAGGGTGCTTCTGTACTTAGCGCGTCCCCGTTCGCTGGGGGATCGTCTAACGGCAGGACCACGGACTCTGGCTCCGTGTATCTAGGTTCGAATCCTAGTCCCCCAACCATGGAGGAAGTACACTGCGGGTCAGAGCCGCGGACGGCAAAGGAAGGCGGCCCCATCGTCTAGCGGCCTAGGACGGAGGCCTCTCACGCCTCAAACATGGGTTCGAATCCCGTTGGGGTCACCATTTGGCCCGCCAGGGTGAGACTGGCGGGCCGTTTTCGTTACATCGGCGCATACGACAGCAGGCCCTTGCCTGTCGCCCCCGGACAGCGGACGATTCCCTACCCCGCTTTCGCGTCTCGAGGCCCTCATGCGCCGCACGTCCCTCTTGTCCCTGGTAACGCTTGCGCTCGCCTGCAGCGGCGGAAGGACGCCGTCGAGCGATACGTCTTCCACCGCCGTCCTCGCGGAGTTGGCGGACGCCGGCAACCGATGTGTCCACAGGGAGGCCCCGCCCTTCCACGCCTGCGATGGGCTCGACGCGGGCGCGGCATGCTCCGTCACCGACGACGACCGCGACGCGGGCCAGGCGTCGTGCAAGGCACTCCACGACGGCCGGCTGGTGTGCGCCGGCACGGAGGAGGGGGACGAGAATTCCGAGGAAGGCGAATGCGGTAGGGACGATGACGCCGACGACGGTGGCGCAGAGCATCACCGGGCGTGCGACGCCGGCGTGCCAGGCGACGACGACGGCGATGGTGGCTTACGGCACAAGGACGGCGGCCTCGCCGCGCCGATCCAGGCCGCCGTCGACGCCTGCGCGCAGCACGCAGCCGGCGACGCCTGCTCGTTCACGTTCAAGGATCGGGGCATCCAGGGCGCCTGCCGGCAGCTGTCGTCTTCAGCGCTCCTGATCTGCGCGCCGCTTTGCGCGCAGCGCTGACCTGGCGAGGAGTCAGGCTGCCCGGGCCGGCCGGTCCGTGCGCACCCAGGTCTGGCCCTGCGCTCCGCGGCTGTACTTCACGAAACCGACCAGCAGCGCCGCGTTCATCTCGACGAAGTGCGCCGCTGCGTCCGCGAAGCCGCGGACGTGCCGCGGAGTCATCCCCAGCAGGCTGACCGTCGCGAGCGCGTAGGTGGCGAGCTGCACGAGCAAGGCGAGCGAGTAGAACGCGCTGACGCCGGCGAGAAACACGTTCGCGATCAGCGCCATCACCAGCGCGTGCGGAACGAACCAGCGCAGGACCTTGTGCGACCAGAGAGCAAACGCGGTGAAACCGTGTCGGGGCGAGAGCAGGTCGCGGTGCTGGGAGAGCGCGCGGAACCCGCCTGCCGCGATGCGCACGCGGCGCCGGTATTCGTTCGCGTGATCGGGGGCCGCTTCCTCGTGCGCCACCGCCTCGGGCTCGTAGGACACCCTCGAGCCGGCCGCGAGCACCCGCAGCGCGGCCACGAAGTCGTCGACCACCGTCCCCGCGGGCAGCGGCGGGAACAGGCACTTGCGCACCGCGTAGATGCCGCCATTGGCGCCCATCACGCAGCCGCGGCGCGACTCATAGAGCTTCAGCAAGCTCTCGAGCTTCCAGTACGCGCCTTCCGCGAGCGGGGCCCCCGCGGGCGAATGCAGCCGGAGCCGGCCACACACCAGTCCGACGTCATCGTCGCGCAGCGGCTGGATCAGGTGTCGGATGGCGTCGCGCTCGAACTCGGTGTTTGCGTCGGTCATCACCAGCACCTCGCCCTCTGCCAGCGCGACGAGCCGGATGAGGACCCCGGCCTTGCCGCACCGCTCTGCGCGCGAGAGCTTCACGCCCCTGGCAGCGTAGTGCTGGACGATCGCGTCGGTCTCGTCCGTCGATCCGTCGGACCCGACCAGGATCTCGAGCTTGTCGGCGGGATAGTCCTGGGCGAGCAGGTTTTCGATCCGGGGGCCGATGCAGCCCTGCTCGTTGTATGCGGCGATGAGCACGGATACGTTGGGCAACCCGAGCTGCGCGAGCGGACGGCGGCGCTCGTTTCCCCCCAGGTACCCCCAGGCGCTCCGCGCCTGCGCGATGGCGTCGAGGGCGACGAGCAGCAGTGGATAGATCAGGTACGTGTGCAGGACGCAACAGACGGCGATCCAGAACACGACGACGAGCATGCGCCACTTGGCAGCAATCGGCGTGCCTTGGCGTTGCGGGCGCACGAGCGGACCCACCCGCGTCCCGTCTCCAACGGATGGGAAGGGAAGTTCCCATCAGGGGACGTCGGGTGCCCACGGCTCAGCGAGAGACCAGGGCCAGCATGCGTCTGGCCCGGTCGTGCTGCGGGTTGCGGCGCAGGACGGATTCGAGCAGCTCGCCGGCTCCACCGGGGTCGCCGCGGTCGAGGGAGATGGCAGCGAGATCGACGTCTGCCCGCAGCAGCCTGGGCTCCGCCTCGCGCGCGGCCGAAAGCGCCTGGACGGCGCGCTCGTGCGCATGGCCTGCAAAGGCGGCGGCAGCCTTCGCATAGAGCGCCCAGGGATCGCCGGGGGCGGCTTGCTCGGCCTGCTCCGCGTGGACCGCAGCCTGATCGGCGGCACCGGAGATCGACTCCGCCAGCGCCATCGCGCGGAGCGCGGCAGGGTCATCCTTGTCGTCGGCGAACGCCTGCCTTGCCGCGGCGGCTCCCTGCTGCAGCAGCCGCGATGCGGCGCGCCCCGGTTCGTCCCGCTCCGCCGTCGGGAGGCGCTCCGCCAGGTCCTTCTGCGCGGCCGCCTGGAGCAGGAGCGCGAACGCGCACTCCGCCTCGAGGGGCGCCCGCCCCGGCGTGGCTCGGGCCGCCTCCGTGAAGAGCTTGGCCGCATCCTGCAGGCTCGCCGAGTCGTCGCGGAGGAGCTTCTCGCGGCCGACCCGCATCTTCTCGCCGAGCTCGCGCGCGCGTTCGCGCTGGTGGAGCACGATCCCGGCTGCGCTTGCGGCGGCGAGGATCCCGAGAAGCAGGAGCCAGCGCGCCCGCGTGGCGCGCTCCGGCTCCAGCACCATCCCGGCCAGCGCGCTCTCTACCGTTCCCACCGGCTCGGAAGCGGCCTGCGCCAGCTTCCCGGGAGCGACCGGCGCCACCGGCTCCACAACGGCCTGCGCCAGCGGCTCCGCCGGTGGCGCAGGAACGAGCGAGTCGGGTTCCGGGTCCGACGGCGGTTGCTGCTCCTGGCCCGCGCCGGCCGTTTCCCCCTCGGCGACGAGGTCGAATACCAACTGGCAACGCCCGCACTGAACGCTGAACCGGGTGCCCTCAGCCGCGATGCCGTCCTGCACGGAGAACACGGCGTGGCAGCGGCTGCATTCGATCAGCACGGTCAGCTCTTGGCAGTTTCGGTCTTGTCCAACCCGAACGCGGTATGCAGGGCGCGGACGGCCAGCTCGGCGTACTTTTCGTCGATCAGACAGGAGATCTTGATCTCCGAGGTGCTGATCACGCGGATGTTCACGCCCTCGTCGGCGAGCACCTGGAACATCTTCGCCGCGACGCCCGCGTGGTTGCGCATGCCGACGCCGACGATGCTCACCTTCGCGATGCCTTCCTCATGGTCCACCTTGCCCGCGCCGATCTGCTTGCCGATCCGGCGCACCAGCTCGTTCGTCTTCTCCACGTCGAGGCGGCCGACGGTGAACGCCATGTCGGTGCGGCCGTCCTCCCTGGCCGGGGTCTGCACGATCACGTCGACCACCACGCCCTGCTCCGCCAGCGAGCCGAAGACCTTGGCGGCGATCCCGGGTTTGTCCGGGACGCCTCGCACCACGAAGCGCGACTCGTCCCGGGTGAGCGCGATCCCGCTGACCAGCACGTCTTCCATCGCCGCGTCCTCCTCGCACACCAGGGTCCCCGGATCCCCGGTGAACGACGACTTCACCCAGAGCGGGACCTTGTACTTCATCGCGAATTCCACGCTGCGGATCTGCAGCACCTTGGAGCCGAGGGAAGCGAGCTCCAGCATCTCCTCGTAGGAGATGCGCTGGAGCTTGCGCGCCCGCTCGCAGACCCGCGGGTCCGTGGTGTAGACCCCGTCGACGTCGGTGTAGATCTCGCAGGCGTCGGCCTTGAGGGCGGCGGCGAGCGCCACGGCGGTGGTGTCGGAGCCGCCCCGCCCGAGCGTGGTGATGTTGCCGTGCTCGTCGATCCCCTGGAAGCCGGCGACGACGGCGATCTCCTTCTTGCGCAAGCTCTCCCGCAGGTTGGTGTCGTCGATGCTGCGGATGCGCGCGTTGGCGAACGCCGAGTCGGTGAGGATGCGCACCTGGTGGCCGAGGAAGCTGCGCGCCTTCGCCTTCATCTCCTGGATGGCGAGCGCCAGGAGCCCGACCGAGACCTGCTCGCCGGTGGAAACCACTACGTCCTGCTCCCGCTGGCTCGGACGCCGGGCGATCTCGCACGTCAGCTTGAGCAGGCGATTGGTCTCGCCGGCCATGGCGGAGACCACCACCACCACGTCGTGCCCCTCCTTGCGCGCCGAGATCGCCCGGCGCGCGACGTTGCGGATGCGCTCGGCGTCCCCGACAGAAGTACCACCGTACTTTTGCACGATGAGCATGGCGCCGGAACATATAGTGGACGAGCAGCGGGTCGGTAAAGGCGTCACCGTGGGTGCCCGCGAAAGGTGTAGAAGCGGCTACATGCGAATCGTCCTCTCGGGCGACAGGCTTTCGCTGGAAGAGGTGGGCGCGGCGGCGCGCGGAGGAGCGCGCGTGGAGATCGCCGCCGCCGCCCGGGAGCGGGTGCGGGCGGCCCGGGCGCTGGTGGAGCGCATCGCCGAAGGCGACACGCCGGCCTACGGCATCAACACCGGATTCGGCACGCTGTCCGAGGTGTCGATTCCCAAAGCCGATCTGCGCAAGCTGCAGCGCAACCTGATCCTCTCGCACGCGGCGGGCACCGGCGCGCCGCTGCCGCTGCCCGAGGTGCGGGCGCTCATGCTGCTGCGCGCCAACGTGCTCGCCGGGGGATATTCGGGCATCCGTGAGAGCACCCTGGAGCTGCTCCTCGAGATGCTGCATCGCGACGTCATTCCGGTCATTCCCGAGAAGGGGTCCGTGGGCGCGAGCGGCGATCTGGCGCCGCTCGCGCACCTCGCGCTGGTGCTGATCGGCGAGGGGGAAGCGTTCGTGGGCGGGCAACGACTCCCTGGGCGGGAGGCGCTCGCGCGCAGCGGGCTTCAGCCCGTGGTGCTCGAGGCGAAGGAAGGACTCGCGCTGGTGAACGGCACGCAGGCGATGCAGGCGGTCGGTGTGCTCGCCCTGCTGGAGGCGGAGCGGTGCGCGCGGATCGCGGACGTCGCGGCGGCGATGACCGTCGAGGGGCTGATGGGCTCGCACAAGCCGTTCCTCGCAGCCGTTCAGCGGATCCGTGGGCACGAGGGGCAGGTGCGCGTGGCGGCCGACCTGCGCGCGCTCCTCGCCCGCAGCGAGATCAATGCCGCGCACCAGGACGAGCACTGCGCCAAGGTGCAGGATCCCTACTCGCTGCGCTGCGTGCCGCAGGTGCACGGCGCCGCCCGCGACGCCTTGACCTTCGTGCGCAGGACGTTGGCGATCGAGGCGAACGCCGCCACCGACAACCCGCTCGTGTTCGCGCAGGGCTTCGAAGACGTGGACGCGGGCACGGTGGTGAGCGCGGGAAACTTCCACGGGCAGCCCGTGTCACAGGCGCTCGATCTGCTCGCGATCGCCTGCGCGCAGCTGCAGACCATCTCGGAGCGGCGCGTCGAACAGCTGGTGAATCCGTCGCTCTCCGGGCTGCCGCCGTTCCTGGCCAGGAACAGCGGCCTCAATTCGGGGTTCATGATCGCGCAGGTGACGGCGGCGGCGCTGGCTGCCGAGAGCAAGGTCCTGGCGCACCCGGCTTGCGTGGACACGATTCCGTCGTCGGCGGGGCGCGAGGACCACGTCAGCATGGGGATGACGGCGGCGATCAAGGCGCGGACGGCGGTGGAGAATGCAGGCAGCGGGCTGGCGATCGAGCTGCTGGTGGCGGCGCAGGCGCTCGACTTGCGCGGACCGCTGAAGGCGGGAGTGGGAGCGGCGGCGGCGCAGGAGGTCATCCGGAGGAAGGTTCCGCACATGGAGGAAGATCGGGAGCTGCACAGGGACATCGCGGCGGTGCGGGAGATCCTCGGAGAGATCGAGAGCGTGGCGCGCGCTGCCGCGGGCCTGGTCTAGAACACATTTCATAACCTGCCTGCGAGTGTTTGCGCTCAAGAGTAGCCGCTGACCGGCCTTCGGCCGGGGCGGCTAGTCGCGGCTTCCTGCGCGCAGAAGCGGACTGCACCGGGAGGGGTCTGGTACGGTTGGGACTCGCATGGACCCCATCGCGACCCAGGAGCTCGCGGTTCCGATCCCGCAACGCGAGCCGACGGATGCGGACATCCGCGCCGCCAGGGATGCGCTGGCACAGCTCGAAGCGGAGATCGGCACGCTCGGGCCCACCGCGGCGGCGGCGCAGGTGCACCTTGCGATGGGCCGCATCTACATCGATCAGCTCGGCGATGCGAAGAGCGCCGCGATCTGCTACCAGAACGCGTTCCTGCTCAATCCGCAGTACCGGCCGAACCTCGAGGCTGCAAGGCGGCTGTTCGCCAGCGCGGGCCGTCACGACCGGGCGCTCGCCTTGCACCAGCGCGAGGAAGCCCTGCTCGACGAGGACGCAGAGCGCGCGGAGTCGCTGCGGGCGCAGGCGAACGTTCTGCGCGATCTCGGGCGGCCCGAGCAGGCGAGAGAGCTCATTGAAGCCGCGCTGCGCCTTTCTCCCGATCATCCGGCGCTGCTCAAGGCGAGCGCCGGTGCCGCGCAGCGCGACGGCGACCGCGCGCTCGCCGCGCGGCTGCTCATCCGCTCGGGCGGCGCGACCCGCGACCCCGTGTACAGAGCGCAGCTCCTCCGCCGCGCCGTGCTGCTCCTCGACGAGGCGCAGGCGCAACCCCAGGGCGGTGCGCCGCCGGTCGATGGCGCTGCGCCGGCGTCCGCGGAGCTGGCTGCCTTGCACGAGGAAGCCGTCCGCAAGCTGTACCAGGCGGATTCGAACGATCCGGTGGGTTTTTTCGCCACCCTGAAACGGGCGCGTGCGGGCAACGACTGGGAAACAGTCCTGCGGCTCTGCCGGCAACGCGCGGATCGGACCGCGAGCGCCGCCGACCGGGCCCTGGTGGCCGCCATCGCGGCATATCGCCTCGGCCGCGTCTCGGAAGGTCTCGCGGAAGCCGCGGCAGCCCTGGAAGAGAACCGCCGCGACGGGGCCCTGCTCGCGCTCCGCTGCGATCTCGCCGAGCAGCAGAAATCGCCGGATCTGACGGACATGCTCCGCCAGCGCGCCGAAGGAAGCATCGAGCCGAGCGAACGTGCGCACCTCAAGACGAGGGCGGCCCTGCTGCTTTCGGACCCGATGGAGCAGGAGCAGCTTCTCTCCGAGGCCTTGGGGGACAATCCCGGTGATGCGGCGGTCATCGCGCTTCATGCCCGCCTGGTGACGCAGCGAGACCCAGGGCCCGCCGCGGAACGCTTCGTCGCCCTCGGAGAGTCGCTGGAGTCGCACTCGGCGGAGGAAGCCGCCGGGCACTATCTGGAAGCGGGAGTCTGGCACGAGCGGGCCGCGAACCGCGCCGAAGCCGCCGCGCTCGCCCGGCGGGCGCTGAAGCTCGTCCCCCGCCATGGCGCCGCGCTGCGCCTGCTCACGCGGACCCTGCCATCGATCGGTGCCGGTCCCGAGCTGGCGAGCGTGCTCGAGCAGGCCGCGGCGCAGCTCCCGCGCGCAGTCGGGGCCGAGCTGCTGGCCCGCGCTGCCGCCGTGATCAGCGAGACCGACCCTGGCTGGAGCGTCAACCTGGCGCGCCGGGCCGCCGAGATGGCGCGCGGCCTGGTGAGCCCGCGGTGGCTCGAGACCTGGTGCACGCTCGCCTTCAAGACGGGCGATTTCAGCCAGCTCTCCCAGGCGCTGGAAGCGCGGGCGGACTCGAGCTCCGGATCCGATGCGGCCGACCTGCTGATCGAGGCCAGCGAGCTGGCGCGCGTCTCCGGAAACGACGTGCGCTCGACGACACTCTTGCGCAAGGCTCGCTGGGTCGATCCCGCATCGGCCACGGCACGCAATGCCCTGCTCGCCCTGCCGAGCATCCCGGCGCGCGAGCGCGCCGAGCTGCTGCTCGAAGAAGCGCGGCAGACGACGCCGCAGCGCGGCGCCGCGCTGCAGGCCGAGCGCGCGCTGGTCCTCGAGGAGCTAGGGCGCGTGGACGAGGCCGTGCAGGCTTGCGCCCAGGCGCTGGCGCTCGGGGGCGTCGATCTCGCCGTGCTCCGTCGACTTGCCCGGCTGCAGCTCCGGCGCGGCGACCACGCGGCGGCGCTGGCCGTGCTGGTGCAGATCGCAGAGGCGATCCCGCAGGGACATGCCCGCGCCGAAGCCTTCGGACGCGCTGCCGAGCTGGCGGAGTGGCGCGTCGGCGATCCCTCGCGCGCGATCGACCTGTACCAGGCGGCTTCGCGCGAGCACCCCCAGGCGGCATTCGCCTGGGCCCAGCTAGCCAGGCTCCTCGCCTGGACGGACCGGCCGGTGGAAGCCGCGGAGGCATACGCGCACCTCGCTGCCGCGGCGCAGTCGCTTTCCGAGCGCAACGAGGCGCGCCGCTGGGCGGCGTCGCTCCATGCGCACGGCGCCCGCCAGCCGGAGAAGGCCGTGGCGCTGCTGCGCGCCCTCCTGACGGAGGCGCCAGGAGACCTCGAGGCAGCCGCAGAGCTGCTGGCCCTGATCGGCCACGACACGAGCGCGAACGCGCGCAAGGAGCGCGCGGAGCTGCGCGGGCGGCTCGCCTCCCGCTGCCAGGATCCGCGCGTCGCAGCGCTGCTGCGCGCCGAATCCGCGGAAGACCGCCTGGCCGCCGGCGAACGCGATCAGGGGATCTCGGAGTACCGCCGGGCGCTGGCCCTCAATCCCCAGGATCGGGTGGCGCTGGACGCGGTGGAGGAAGTGTTGCGCCGCAGCGGCCAGAGATCCGTCCTCGCCGACCACCTGGCCTTCCGCTCCGCCTTCGCCGATGGCGAGACGCGCGCCGCCCTGGCCCTGGAGCAGGCGGAGATCTTCGTCGAGCAGGGACGGATGGAGGAAGCCGGCGCAGCCTTCCGCCAGGCGCTCGCGAGCGATCCGCAGTGCCTGATCGCGATGAAAGGAGCACGGCACATCGCGGAGTTGCGCGGCGACAAGGAGGAGGTGGCGCGCCTGCTCGCGACCGAGGCCGGGCTGGCGAACAACCTCGGCGCCATGGTCGAGTCCGCGCTGCTCGCGGCGGACATCGGCCACGACGACGCCGCCGTCGAACGGCTCGCTTCCGTCCTCGAATCGGATCCGGGGAACACGGACGTGGCGGCAAAGCTCCGCGCCGTGCTCGGCCAGGGCGGAGCGGGCCCGCTCGCCGCGATCTACGAGCGTATCGGACACGCGCATGCCGACGCGAGGAAGGGCGCGGTGGCCTGGCTCCAGGCGGGAAGAATCGAGCTCGGTGAGCTGGCGGACGCGCCCGCCGCGTTCTTCGCCGCAGGCCGGGCGCTCGCGCGAGACCCGCAAAACCTGGAGGCCCTCGAGCTGCGGGCCGACGCTGGCGAGGCGGCGGGACGCGCGCGAGATGCCGCCGATGCCCTGCAGAAACGCATCGACCTCGCCGGGTCGGATGCGCGCGCCGGGGCCTGGAACGGCCGGTTGGGACGGCTCTACGCCGCGATCGGAGACGCCCGCAGGGCGCTCCCGTTGCTCGACCCGGCACTGCAGGGCGTCGAGCCCCCTCTGCTGATCAAGCTCGCTTCGGGCGCCCCGACGCTGCCGGCGCCGGACGCGGTGCGCATCTACCGGCGCCTGCTCGAGGTCTTCCCTGCACCGGTGGAAACGGGCCCGACGCAAGCGCAACTCGCCGGCTGGGCCGAAGCCTTGGGCCGGCGTCTGCTTGGAGAGGGGCAGCCGCAGGCGGCGTTGCAAGCCTTCCGCCTGGCGCTGCAGCACGAGCCCGGCAACGTCGCGGCGCTCCGGCACCTCGCCGAGCTGGGCGGCGCGTCGGAAGGCGTCGAGGCGCAGATTGCGCTGTTCGAAGTGAGCCCGTCGCCGGAGCCGATCCATGCGCTGTGCAGGATGTTCTCTGCGCAGGCCCGGCCTGACGGGGCATTCTGCGCGGCCGCCGTCCTGGTCGGCGCGCAAGCTGCGGATCCCGAGGAGCGCAGCGTGTACGAGGGGACCGCGAGCCGGCCCCCGCCGGTCGATCTGCCGCAGGTCGCGGACGACGTCGCCGTCCGCGCCTCGAGCGACGCGGGAACGGCGCGCGATCTGCTCGCCGCCGCGATGCCGGAGATCGCCCGGGCATTCGCCACCGACCTGGGCGGTGGCCGTGGCGCCCTGGTCAAGGGCGACAATCCGGTGCGGCGCGTCGTCGCCGCCATCGCGCGCGCCCTCTCCATGCCGGAGCCTCAGCTCCATCTCTCCCGCGCGGCGCCGGGTATCGTGGCGCCTGTCGCGGCCGAGACGCCCGGGCTGCTCGTCGGCTCCGAAGTCCCCAAGCTCTGGTCGCCGCGCCAACAGCGGTTCCTCTACGCCCGTGCCCTGGCCCATATCCGGCGCGGCACGCACGCGATCGCAGGACTGCCTCCGGAGCGCCTGGCCGCACTCGTCGGCGAGGTGATCCGCCTCACCGCGCCCCTGGGGACGGACTTCTCCACCCTCCCTGCTTCGGACCCGCCGCTCTCGGAGCGCCTCGCGCCTCATTTCGGACAGGAGGCGCGGGAGGCACTCTCCTGGATCGCGGCCCGCGTCGCCGCGGAGCCCGCCGTCGATTGGGATACGCTCGCGCTCGGCGTGCGCGAGAGCGCCGAGCGGGTCGCGCTCGCGATCTGCGGAGACCCGGCCGCGGCGATCTCCATCGTCTGCGCGGAGACCGGCGGCGGTCTGGAGAGGCCGGAGGTGGCCCGGCTCGCCCGCTTCGCGGTCAGTGAAGCGCACCTCGCGATCCGGGCCCGCTGAGCTTCACTCCTCCCGCACGATGACCTGGGCGGGCAGCCGCGCCTTGAGGAATTCGCAGGCCGCGCGCACCTGCGCCTGATCGCGCGCGTCGAAGGTCACCTTCACGCGGTGGTCGGCGGTATCGAACCGCGGATAGCTGCCGATCGCCACTGCCGGAAAGCGCGCCACGGTGGCGTCGAGGTGCTCGGCGAGGGCGCCTTCGCCGATGGTGAAATAGAGGGCCTTCGAGTGGATGGGAGCGACGCGAAACCGATCGCGGATGCGCAAGAACCCCTCGCGCAGCAGCGGCGGCACCCCGGGCAGGATCACCACGTTCTCCAACGAGATCACGGGAAACAGGTACCCTTCGTGGAACTCGACGCGCGACCCCTCCGGCACCTCCGCCAGCCGGCGCAAGGCAGGCTTCAGGGGCTCTCCGAAATGCGCGCGCAAGAGCTGCAGCGTCCGCTCGTCGAGGACCACGGCGCGCCCGAACGCCTGCGAGACGGCGGCGATGGTGACGTCGTCGTGCGTCGGTCCGACCCCTCCGCTGGTGAACACCCACTGCGCCTGCGAGAGGCAGCGGCGGAGCGCGTCGACGATCAGGGGGACCTCGTCGGGCATGGTTTCGATCCGGCGCAGCTCGACGCCGAGCGCCCGCAGCTCGCGGGCGAGGAACGGCCCGTTTTCGTCCTGCACCTTGGCGGAGAGGATCTCGTTGCCGATCACCAGGATGGCCGCGGTGCTCATTCGGCGATGCCGTATTCGCGGATCTTCTTGATCAGCGTCGTGCGCGAGACGCCGAGCCGCTTGGCCAGCCGGCTGCGGTTGCCGCGGGTCTCGCGCAGTCCGGTCTCGATCAGCTCCTTTTCCAATGCCTCGACCGCGGTGGCCAGGTCGCTACCCAGCCCGCGCTGCACGAGAGCCGCGAGGTGGGCGCCGTTCTCCGGCGCCTTGGTGGGCCATGGCGCGCGCAGCTCGGGGGGGATCACATCGGTGTCCCCGGCCAGCACGCAGAGCCGCTCGATCTCGTTCTCCAGCTCGCGGACGTTGCCGGGCCAGTGCCATTCGTAGAACGTCGCCATCAGCTCTCGATGCAGCCTCTTGCGCGGCTTGGCCGTGCGCTGCGCGACCCCGTCGAGGAAATGCTGGACCAGGAGCGGCAGGTCCGCGAGCCGCTCGCGCAGGGCGGGCACCTCGAGCGCGACGACGTGCAGCCGATAGAACAGGTCCTCGCGGAACTCGCGCCGGAGCACGGCCTCGCGCAGGTCCTTGTTCGAGGCGGCGATGATGCGGACATCCACCTTCTCCGGCTTGGTGCCGCCCACCGGAACGAAGGTCCCCTCCTGGAGCACGCGCAAGAGCTTCACCTGCATCGCCGCGCTCATGTCGGCCACTTCGTCGAGGAAGAAGGTCCCGCCGTCGGCGACCTTGAAGAGCCCGGGCTTGTCGCGAGTCGCGCCGGTGAAGGAGCCCTTGAGGTGGCCGAAGAGCTCCGACTCCAGCAGCTGATCGTTCAGGGCCGAGCAGTTCTGGGCGACGAACTGCTTGTCCTTGCGCGGCCCGCTGAAGTGCAGCGCCCGCGCGATCAGTTCCTTGCCGGTGCCGTTCTCGCCATGGATCAGCACGGTGACGTCGCTCGCCACCAGCTTGTCGAGAAGACCATAGAGCCGCCGCATCGGCTCGCTCTTGCCGATGATGTCCGCGAAGCGGTACCGGCCCTCGAGCTCCTCCTGCAGATCGTGGATCCGCTTCTCGCGCTCCGCAACCGCCGCGTGGTAGGCGTCGATCTCCTCGACGGTGGTGTCCATCAGGTCCGCCAGGCGCGGGACCTCGCGCGCTTCGATCCGCTGCACGCTCTCGAACGCTGCTTCCGGCTGGACCACCGGCAGCGACAAGGCCTTGACGGTGGAGACTGCGCGATCGCGCGCGTGCCGCGCCTTCTCCTGGACGAGAAAGCCGCAAGCGAACAGCGACCCCTGCCGTACGCCCGCGAACGAGATCGGCGTGCCGACGATCTCCAGCCCCATGTGGCAGGGGCCGAGCAGTTCCGTGCCTGCGGAGAGCTTCTGCAGCGCCTTCTCGATGCTCTCGTTGCAGCGGCGCAATCCCTCCCGGTCTCCCAGGCAGGCGGTGCAGATGCGGTTCTGCGGCGGGACGATGATGCCCTTGCCCTGGTCGAGCACGAGGCCGCGAGCATCCGTGAACGACAGCTCGACGCCCCACCAGCGCCGGACCGTCTCCCGGATCCGGCGGACGATCTGGAGCTCTTCCAGGCGCGTGGAGTCGATCGGCATGGCGCTCACCCGAGCTGCTGCTGCAGAGCCGCATGGCACATTTCGGCCACCTCGGCGATCGGCCGCGTGCCGTCGATGGAGACCACCGAGGCGAGGGTGCCGACCAGCCGTGAATATTCGCGCTCGACCAGCGCCAGCTGCTGCGGCGTCTCGTAGCGCTCCAGCTTCGCGCCCCGGCTGCGCACCCGTTCCAGGGCGACCGCCGCGGGGACGTAGAGAAAGAGCGTCAGGTCCGGTCGCCTGGCGAAGCGGTTCGCCTGGTTGATGAACTCGTGCGAGACGCTGGAGCCCTGGTAGGCGAGCGACGAGAGCGTATACCGGTCGAGGAGCACGTCCTCGCCGCGGGCGAGGCGCGGTTCGATCTGCGACACGAGATGATCGAGGCGATCGGCGGCGAACAGGAGCGCCATCACCCGCTCGTCGACCACGCCCAGCTTGCCGTCCGCCTGCGTGGTCGCGGCGCGTCCGGCGAGGATCTGGCGGATCAGCTGTCCGACGGAGCCCTCGCTGGGCTGGTGCGCCTGATGGACCGTGCGCCCCTGCTTCTGGAGCCGCTCCGCGAGAAGGCGCGCCTGCGTGGTGGTGCCGGCGCCGTCGAGCCCCTCGAAGACGATGAAGCGGCCCGGGGAGCTCATGGATCGATCCCCATCGCCTTCCGCAGCTCGCGGACGCGCGCCTCGAGCCGCAGCTCGCGGTGCAGGTGGGCGCGGCCGTCGCGATAGCTGCGCACGGCATCCCAGAGCAGGAGCAGGTCGAGCAGCGCCAGCGGCCAGAAGTAGAGCGGCGGGATCAGGGAATCCCAGAGCAGCTTGCCGCACACGGCCGCGAGCAGCGCCCAGCAAAGGCCCTCGACGGCGGCGCGAAGGAAGAGGTCGACGGACCTGCGGGTGCGCGCCGCCGCCGCCAGGGCGGAGAGCTCTTCTTCCAGGGCAACCCGCTCGTGCATCGCGCGCGCTGTACTCCCCGTGGTCCCGACAGTCAATCAGAGCTCCTGCAGCGGGAACGGCATGCCGCAGTCGCTGCAGCGCACTTCCCTGGCGACCCGCGCGAAGCAGGCCGGGCAGGTGACGGTCCCCTCCTCGCTCGCGCGCTGAGGCGCCTCGGACGGCGGCGCCGCGAACCGCGCCTTCCGCCGTCCGCAGCCGTCGCAGATGGCGGCGAGCGATGCGGCGCCGCACCACGGACAGATCGCCGTCTCGGCCGGCAGCGGAGTGCGCTCGCCACTATCCGGCTCGCGGCCGGGATCGACCTCGATCTCGCCCTCCCAGGCGCCTTGCGCTTCGGCGTCCACCTCGTGTTGCGTGCGCTCCAGCGGCATCGCCTCCGCCGTCCATTGCGATTGGGCGGCCCGGTCCGCCGGAAGGCGCGTGTGCTCCAGTCCCGCCAGCGGCTCGACCCGCACCGGCGCCTCGGGCGGCGCGACCTGGGTCATCTCCAGCTCCTCGAGCGCCGCCGCGGCGCGGCCATCCTCCGCGCGGGAGGGAAACGCCTTGCCGCAGCTCACGCATTCCGCTGAATCATCCAGGTTGTCGGAGTCGCAGACGGGGCAGCGCATGGGGCGCGCAGCCTACCATCGCGGGGGCGCGCGCCGAACAGGCAAAATCGCGAAGACTTGGACGCGATCCGAAAACGCGAAAGCGTAGGCGCAATCCCGCACCTCCGGTGCGGGAGCGCCTAGTGCAGTCGCGAGTGGCCGGTCAGCGGCACGAAACGCACATGCATCAGGATCTTGCGGTCGACGCCACCGCCGACGGGAAGCTTGTGCCAGAGCTGCAGCTCCTGGTGCTCGGGATCCGGCCCCACCGGAATGACCAGCCGGCCACCGGGCGAGAGCTGCTCCAGAAGAGGCGCAGGCACTTCCTCGGGAGCCGCCGCGACCAGGATGGCATCGTAGGGGGCGGCTTCGGGCCAGCCGCTCGCGCCGTCGCCGACGCGGAACTCGACGTTCTCGTAGCCGAGCTCCTTCAGGGTGCGCTCCGCGCGCCCGGACAGCTCGGGCACGATTTCGATCGTGCGCACGGTGCTCGCCAGGGGGAGCAGCTCGCAGAGGATCGCAGTCTGATATCCGCTCCCCGTTCCCACCTCGAGCACGCGCTCCCGCCCTTCGAGCTGCAAGGCCTCGGTCATGGCGGCGACGATGTAGGGCTGGGAGATGGTCTGCCCGTAGCCGATCTCGAGCGGATGGTCTCCTTCGGAGTACGGCTGCGCCTCGTCCGGGACGAAGAAGCGCCGGGGCACGCGGGCAAAGGCGGCGAGTACACGGGGGTCGCGGATCCCCTGCTCGATGAGGCGCCGCACCAGCTGGCCCTCGCGCAACGGCGTCCGAAGCCCCTCCATGGCCCCTCAACCTACCCCTCATGAGGGAAGTGCGAAAGACCGATGCGGTTCCCCTCGGGATCGCGGACGTACAGGGACCAGCGCGTGCGGTGCACGATCTCCACGCCGAGCGAGGCGAGCCTCTGTTCCCAGGCCTTCCGCTCCCCGGCAACGATACGCAGAGCGAGCAGGTGGAGGCCACCGTGGGGATCGCGAAACGGCGTGGGAGGGCGCTCGGCATCGCAGGATTCGAGCGCCAGGAACTCCTCTCCCGCGCCGACGGAAAGCCACACCGAACGCTCGCCGGGCCGTCCGTCTTCCCAGGGCCAACGCCTCAAGACCCTCAGCCCGAGAGCCTCGACATAGAACCTCTCCGCGGCGGAAAGGTCCTTCACCTGGATGGCGAGATGGTGATGTCCGTGGACCTGCGGCATCCGGCAAGTATAAAGGAGGCCGGCATGCTTTCCCGCGAGCAGATCCGCAACATCGCCATCATCGCACACGTCGACCACGGAAAGACGACGCTGGTGGACTTCCTCTTCCGCCAGACCGGCACCTTCCGGGCCAACGAGCAGGTGCAGGAGCGGGCGATGGACTCCAACGATCTCGAGCGGGAGAAGGGGATCACCATCCTCGCGAAGAACACTGCGGTCAACTACCGGGGCGTGAAGATCAACATCGTCGATACCCCCGGTCACGCCGACTTCGGCGGCGAGGTGGAGCGAGGCCTGCGGCTGGTGGATGGCGTCCTGCTGCTGGTGGACGCTGCGGAAGGGCCCCTTCCCCAGACGCGCTTCGTGCTCGGCAAGGCGCTCGCGCTCGGGCTTCCGGGGGTGGTGGTGGTGAACAAGGTCGATCGCCAGGATGCCAGGGTGCCGGAGGTGCTCGATGCGATCTACTCGCTGTTCATCGACCTGGGGGCCAACGAGCACCAGATCGAGTTCCCGGTGATCTACGCCGTCGCCCGCGCCGGGCGCTCCTCGCTGCGGCTCTCCGACTTCGATGACCTCCCGGCCGGAAAAGCCGCCGCGCCGGGCGCAGCGCCTCATCCGGGAGAGGAGCCGGGATCGCGGGCGCGCACCCTCGAGCCGCTGCTCGACGCCGTCCTCGAGACGGTGCCCCCGCCGCGAAAGGCGGAGACCACGCACGACAAGCTGCAGATGCTGGTTGCGAATCTCGACTACGACGACTACGTCGGCCGTCTAGCGGTGGGCCGGCTGGCCAGCGGCAGCATCGAGGTCGGGCAGCAAGTCGCGGTGTGCCGGGCGGATGGGAGCACGCCCCGCGGCAAGGTGACGAAAATCTACGCCTTCGAAGGGCTGAAGAAGGTCGAGATCTCCGAAGCCGGACCGGGAGAGATCATCTCGCTGGCCGGCATCGAGGAGGTCTCGATCGGCGACACCATCGCAGATCCGGAGCACCCGATCCCGCTCGAGCGCATCCACGTCGACGAACCGACGATGTCGATGGTGTTCAAGGTGAACGACGGCCCCTTCGCCGGCCGGGAGGGCAAGTACGTGACCTCGCGCAACCTGCGCGAGCGCCTCCAGCGCGAGGCATACCGCAACGTCTCCATCCGGGTGTTCGACACCGAATCGCCCGATGCCTTCAAGGTGATCGGCCGCGGCGAGCTGCAGCTCGCCGTCATCGTGGAGACGATGCGCCGCGAAGGCTACGAGCTCACCGTCTCGAACCCGGAGCCGATCACCAAGGAGGTGGATGGCCAGCTGCAGGAGCCGATGGAGCTGATGGTCTGCGACGTCCCGCAGACCGCCGTGGGCGTAGTCACCGAGCGGCTCGGACCGCGGAAGGGCCGGATGACGGAGATGCAGAACATCGGGTCCGATCGGGTCCGCCTCACGTTCCGGGTGCCCGCGCGGGGTCTGGTCGGGTTCCGCAACGAGTTCCTCACCATCACCCGCGGCGAGGGCATCATGTCGTCGCAGTTCGACGGCTACGACGTCTGGCAGGGCAAGGTGCCGAGGCGGTCCAACGGCGCCATCGTCAGCGACCGCGAAGGCGAGACCGTGGCGTACGCGCTCTTCGACATCCAGGAACGCGGGGGGCTGTTCTACGGGCCAGGCGTGCCGGTCTACGAGGGAATGATCTGCGGCGAGCACGCGCACCCGAACGACCTGGACGTGAACGTGACCCGCGGACGCAAGCTCACCAACATCCGCGCCGCGGGGCGCGACGAGAACATCATCCTCAGCCCGCCCAGGGAGATGTCGCTGGAGAAGGCGCTCGAGTGGATCAACGAGGACGAGCTGGTCGAGGTCACGCCGAAGAACGTGCGCCTGCGCAAGAAGGTGCTCCCGGCGGGAGATCGCTACCGGCTCGAGCGCGAGCGCAAGCGCGCGGACGGGCTGGTCTGAGCTGGATCGGCGCCACCGGGCAGCGCCCACGGCCACGTCGCCGTCGCCGTCCACGGCGACGGTACGGTCACGTCAACGTCAACGTCGGCCTTCTGGGCCTACTTACCGGCCAGCTTCGATCCGGGGCAGCCCGGGTTGGGCGCGACGCCCTCCTTCATCGCCGCGATCCGAGGATAGATGACCGGAGCGCTGCCGTCGGGCAGGTTCTGCTGCACGACGAACAGGTACTGCGCCTGGCCGCCGTACTGGTCGGGGAAGGCGAGGAAGCCGCCGGGCAGCAGCGACTCCATCTTCAGCTGGGTGAGGGCGGTGCGCACGGCGGCGCGATCGGTGGTCCCGGCGCGATGGACGGCGTCGAGGGCGACGCGCACCGCTTCGTAACCGAGCGCCTCATACCAGTCCGGCGACCGCTTGTACCTGTCGTTGAACCTCTTCACGAATTCCGCGGTCCGCGCGTTGTGGGCCATCTCGTCGCTCCACCAGACGGCGGAGGTGACGTAGTCGGCGGAGGCCTTGAGCTGCTCGCGCGCTTCGCGCTCCGGGCCGCGCGCGCCGTACGAGATCAGCTTGTGGCAGAGGCCCATCTTCGCGTACTGGCCGTGCATGGTGATGTAGTCGGGCAGGTGGGCATCGACCAGGACCACGTCGGCGTTCATGCCCTTCAGACGCTCCAGCACGGGCTTGAAGTCCTTGCTGTTCAGATCGAACGACTCGTCCATCACGATCTGCCACGCGGCCCGGCGCCGGGGAGTCTTGCCGGTGAAGTCCTTGACGGCCTCCGCGTACTCCTTGCCGTGTGACGTCTTCTCCCAGAGGATGGCCACGCGCGCGGGCGTGGGCAGCTTGCCGTTCTGCTGCTCCTCTTCCGCCCAGCGCATCAGCGCGTTCCCGAGCTGCTCGACGGGCGACTGGAGCCCGAACAGGTGCTTGAATCCGCGCTGGTAGAGCGCCTTGCTGGCGCCGGTCGCCGCGACGTAGGGCACGTGAAACTTCTCGGAGACTGCGCTCCCCTTCTCCACCAGCGATGACCCGAAGGTGCCGAGGACCAGGTCGGTGCCCTGGTTCACCAGGTCCTCGACCGCGCGCTCGTCCGTGGCTCCGTCGCTCTTGTCGTCGACCAGCGTGAGCTTCACCGGAACGTGCGCGCCCGCGATCTCCACGCCCCCTTGCTGGTTGGCGAGGTCCACCCCGAGCTCGTAGCCGTCGCGCAGGCGGCCGCCGCTCTTGCTCTCGGGTCCGCTCAGCGGCAGCGCCGCTCCGAGCTTCACCTCTCTGGGCGGAGCTGCCTGCACCGCCCCTGCGAAGGTCGCTGCGATCAGGATTCCTCGGATCATTGGTCCCCCTGCGCCGGGAAACTGGCGCATCTCAGGTAAGACGAGTGACGCAGACGCGTCAAAAGAAGTGCATCTGCGCCGGCGTGCGCCACTTGGCGTGCGTGTGGGCGCCGGGGTTGATCCATTCCGCCCGGCCCTGCATTGTGCGCGCATGTTCCAGGCCGGGCTGCTGAAAGACAAGACCTTCGTGATCACCGGCGGGGGAAGCGGGCTGGGCGCGGAGATGGCCAGGCGCTTCGCCGAGCTGGGAGCCCGCGTGGTCCTCCTCGGGCGGCGCAAGGAGAAGCTCGACGAGGTGGTGGCGCAGATCGAGCGCTCCGGCGCAAGCGCGAGCGGCTACCCATGCGACGTGCGCGACTTCGGCGCCGTCCAGGAAGTGGCCGCGCGCGTCGGGCAGGTGGACGGCCTGGTGAACAACGCGGCGGGAAACTTCCTCGCCGCTGCCGAGGACCTCTCGGCAAACGCGTTCAAGGCGGTGGTGGAGATCGTGCTCAACGGGACGTTCCACTGCACCAGCTCGTTCGGGCGGCGCATGATCGAGTCGGGCAAGGGCGGCGCCATCCTGAACATCGTCACCACCTACGCCTGGACGGGGTCCGCGTTCGTGCTTCCCTCGGCCTGCGCGAAGGCCGGCGTGCTGGCGTTGACGCGCTCGCTGGCGGTCGAGTGGGCCGCGTATCGCATCCGGGTGAATGCGATCGCGCCGGGCCCGGTGCCGACCGAAGGCGCATTCTCGCGCCTGCTGCCGGATCCTTCCCTCGAGGAGATGGCGCGCAATCGCATCCCGCTGAAGCGGTTCGGAACGCCCCGGGAGATCGCGGACGCGGCGGTCTATCTCATGTCGGATGGCGCCGGGTACGTCACCGGCGACTGCCTGACCATCGACGGTGGCGAATGGCTGCGCAGCGGCGGCGAGTTCAGCCATGCGACCGATTTCGACCGCGAGAACCTCAAGCAGATGCTCAA
>MNFJ01000155.1 GCA_001918155.1 Deltaproteobacteria bacterium 13_1_40CM_4_68_19 | reverse complement strand
ACCGACCAGCCTGGGCAGTTCGTCATCGAGCTTGCCGACCTCGAACGCCTGGTCGGCGCCGAAGCTCTTCATCGCTCCTTCGGTTCCGGCGCGCCGACCCGTCCAGATCTCCTTCTCCTTGTCGCGCGGGCGGACGAACAACGTGAACGGCTTGTCGCCCTGCGTGGAGAGCACGGCAACCGCTTCCGGCTCCTCGAATCCGGTGAGCCAGTAGAGATCGCTGTGCGCCCGATACGGGTGCTCCACGTCGCTATTGCGCGTCGCCACCGGCATGGCCGGAAAGATCGCGATCGCGGCGCCGGACGCCATCTCGCGCATCCGGCGGAGCACCTCGTCACGGCGGGTCTTGTAGACGCTGGCCTCGAACGCGGGGGTCAACGGCATGCGTCCTCTTGTAACAGGACTTTTCCTCGTCCGGGGGCTGCGGGATGGTGCCACGTCTGTTAAGTTGGCGGTGCGACTTCGGGAAAGGACTCGTGCATGGCGGACAAGGGCCTAGCGACCGACACCGAGATCCAGGCCGCCCTCGCGGAGCTGCCGGGATGGAAGCGGCAGAACAACTCGCTGCAGAAGACGTTCGATCTCAAAGGCTTCAAGGCGGCGATGGCGTTCGCGGGCACGGTGGGCGAGCTGGCCGACCGCGCCGATCATCACCCTGACATCCTCATCCAGTTCCACAAGGTCACGATCACGACCTCCAGCCACGACAAGGGCGGAATCACCGATCGGGACTTCCGTCTCGCCCGGCAGATCGAGGCGGCCGCCAAGGACCAGATGGCCTAGGCTGCGGCCGTGGAGGCGGGCGGCTGGCACCTGCTGTCGGACAAGGCGTTGCTCGCGCAATGCGACGTGCAGGGGCACCGCGCGAGCGGACCGGGCGGACAGCATCGCAACAAGGCAGAGACGGCGGTGCGCCTCGTACACCTGCCGTCCGGTGTTACGGTGGAAGGCAAGGACGAGCGCTCGCGCACGCAGAATCTGCGCATCGCCCTCGGGCGGCTTCGCGAGAAGCTCGCGCGCCGCGCGTACCGGCCGCCGCCGCGGCATGCGACCAAACCGTCGCGTGCGGCGAAGGAGCGGCGGCTGGAGGCGAAGAAACGCGAAGGGCGCAAGAAGGCGCTGCGGCGCGCGACCGCACAGGATTGAACTGGCTCGGAGGACGTCCGAGCGCGACCGGAGTAGTGTCCGCGCCATGCCGAGCTCGCCGGAGAACAAGGGATTCGGTCAGGGCGACCCCGCGCTCGCGCGCTGGGCCGAGGAAGTGTTCCGCCCGGAGGACGCCGTCCTCCGCGAGATCCGCGAGCGCAGCGTTCGCGAAGGGCTGCCCGCCATCGCGGTCGGCAGGTTCGACGGGTTGCACCTGGAGGTGATCGCGCGCGCCATCGGCGCGCTCAAGGCGGTCGAGATCGGGACGCTGGGCGGCTACAGCGGCGTCTGCCTGCTGCGCGGGATGGGCGTGCACGGCGTGTTGCACACCTTCGAGTATTCAGAGAAGCACGCGAGGGTCGCCTCGGACTCCTTCCACAAGGCCGGCGTCGGCGCGCGGGCGCACGTCCACGTCGGGGTCGCGCTGCAGATGCTCCCCGAAGTGGAGGCGGAGGCGCCGTTCGATCTCGTGTTCATCGACGCCGACAAGGTGAGCTACCCCGCCTACCTGACCTGGGCTGCCGAACACTTGCGGGAGGGCGGAGTGGTCCTCGCCGACAACGCCTTCGGCTTCGGTCAGGTCCACCTGCCGGGGGGCGATGAAAACCGCGCGGGGTTGCGGAAGTTCAACGAAGAGCTGGCGCGCGGCGGCCGCTTCCGTGCCACCATGCTGCCGACGGCGGAAGGTCTGGCGATGGGCGTCAAGATCCGCTGACGGACCTGTCCGCCTTGATCACCTCGTCGGCCCGGGCCTTGCGCCACGCGCGCAGGCGCTCGCGCAACTCGGGTCGCTTGCCGGAGAGGATGGCGATGGCGAGCAGGGCCGCGTTCGCCGCGCCGGACTTGCCGATGGCGAGCGTTCCGACCGGGATCCCCTTCGGCATCTGCACGATGGAGAGCAGCGCGTCCGCGCCGCCCAGCGTGGTCGACGGAACCGGGACGCCGAGCACCGGCAACACCGTCTTCGCCGCCACGACGCCGGGCAGGTGCGCCGCGCCGCCGGCGCCGGCGATCAGGACCTCGATTCCGCGCCCCTCCGCGCCGGACGACCACTCCAGCACCTGCTCGGGCGTGCGATGGGCCGAGAGCACACGGACCTCGTGCTCGATCCCGAATTCTTTCAGCACCTCCGTCGCGCCGTTGAGCACTTCCAGGTCAGTCTTGCTCCCCATGATGATGCCGACGAGAGGGTTCGCCATCCGACGCGGGTAGCAAACGGCGCAATGCGGGTCAAGCTGATACGCTCGCCTCCGTGAACCACCGACTGCTGGACGTCCGTGGCCTCAGGCTGCACTGCATCGAGCGGGGCGAAGGCGAGATGACCCTGCTCCTGCACGGCTGGCTCGACCACGCCGGCTCTTTCGACTTGCTCGCGCCGCTGCTCCCCGGGCGCACGGTCGCGCTCGACTTCCGCGGCCACGGCGATTCGCAGTGGGTCGGGCCGGGCGGCTTCTACCATTTCGTCGAGTACATCGCGGACCTGGACGGCGCGCTGGAGCTGCTGTCGCCGCAGGAACCGGTGCGCATCGTCGGGCACTCCATGGGCGCGGCTGCGGCGCTCATCTACGCCGCGCTGCGGCCCGGGCGCGTGTCGCATCTGACGATGATCGACGCGGTACCGCTGCGCATCTCGACGCAGGAGATCCCGGCGCGGCTCGCGAGCTATCTCGAGGACCTGAGGCACATCCCGCGCAAGCGGCGGCGGGTCGAGTCCATCGAGGATGCCGCCCAGCGGTTGTCGCGCAACAACCCCTCCCTTTCGGAAAAGGCGGCGCGCTTGCTGGCGGCGGGAGGCATCGCGCCGGATCCCGAGCAGGAGAACGCGCTCGCCTGGAAGTGGGACCCGCTGCTGCGCGCCCACTCGCCGCTGCCGATCAGCGAGCCGGTGATGCAGCTCGTGTGCGCGCAGGTGACGACGCCGATCCTCGTCATTCGCGGCCAGACCGGGATGCTCCCGCATGAGCCCGACCTGCGCGCCCGGCTTCCGCATCTGAAGATGTCCGTGCACACGGTCCCAGGCACCGGCCACCACGTCCATCTCGACGCGCCTGATCAGGTGGCAAAGCTCATCAGGGCATCCCGGTGACCGTGCGCACCGAGTAGTAGCTGGCCTCGGGGTGCCAGACGATGACGGCGCTGGTGCTCTGCTCCGGCACCATCTGGTGCGCTTCCGTCAGCGTGATCCCGATCCGCTCCGGGTGGAGGATCGCCCAGACGCCGGTCTGGTCGGCGAGATCGGGCCAGGCCGGATATCCCGCCGAGTAGCGCTTTCCCTGCTCGGGCGGCAATCCCATCTCGGCGCGGACGCGGCGGTGCCAGTACTCCGCCAGCGCTTCCGCCGTCTCGACGGCGAGGCCGTGCAGGAAGTACGACCTGGTGAACTCGCCGGCGGCCTCCCAATCGGCGCAAAGCTGCGTCGCGCGATCGCCCACGGTCACCGCCTGGAAGGCGACCACGTCGTCCTCCGAGAGGTAATCGGCGAGGCACTTGCGGGGCTCCTCGAGCTTGCGCGGGAACTTGAACGTCCAGGTCGGCTTTCGCGTCTCCGGGTCGAAGACGGTCAGATCGTTCCCCTTCGCGGAGCAGGGGAAGTACCCGTAGATGACCTTGGGCGTGAGCCACCCCTTGCGGATGCACTCCTCCTGCAGTTCATGGCGCCGGGCGGCGAACTCGTCGGCGATCAGCTTCTGGTAAGTCTCCCGCGACTTCACCTTCACGCCCCACTGCAGCTTGTACAGCTCGATCAGATCGAGGCAGTCGAAGATGTCGCGCAGGGCCAGGTCCTCGGGCGGCACGATCCGCGCCCCCCAGAACGGCGGCGAGACCTTGGGCGGCGGAGAGACGCTGCGCGGCGCCACGTCGGTCACCGCCGCGAGCTGCTGCCCCGAAGCGCGCTCGGCTCCGGCGATCACCATGCTCCGGTGCAGGTGCGCCTCCCGGCGCAGCTTGTCGTGCAGCTTCGGGCGCTCCTCCTCGTTTTGGAGCGTGTTCATAGTATCGAGCCCCTCGAAGGCGTCCCGGCAGTAGTAGACGCCGCCGTCGTACAGCTTGTCGGTGCCCTCGACGTACGCGGTGCGCCAGCCGTACTTGCGGTTGATCGCCGCGCCGCCGATGAGGATGGGCAGCTTGAGCCCGCGCCGGTCCATCTCCTGCACCACCAGCGGCATCTGGCGCGAGGTGGAGACAAGCAGCGCGGAGAGCCCGATCGCATCCGCCTTCTTCTCCACCGCCGCGTTCACGATCCGATCGACCGGGACCTGCTTGCCCAGGTCGTGCACGGTGTAGCCGTTGTTCGAGAGGATCGTCTTCACCAAATTTTTGCCGATGTCGTGGACGTCCCCGAACACGGTGGCGAGAACGACGGCCCCGCGCGAGTACGAGTCGTTCTTCTCCATGAACTGCTCGAGATAGGCGACCGCCTTCTTCATCACCTCGGCGCTCTGCAGCACGAACGGCAGGATCAGCTCGCCGGCGCCGAAACGGTCGCCCACCTCCTTCATCGCGCCGAGCAGGACGTCGTTGATCACGCCCACCGCCGAGCGCGTCTTCAGGCACTCGTCGATGGCCTCGATCAATCCCTTCTGCTGGCGATCGACGATCATGTGGTGCAGCCGCGCCTCCGGCGTGTCGAACTGCCGCTCTTCCTCGACCGCCGCCTTCGCCGGCCCCTTCGCCTCGAAATGCGCGATCAGGCGGGCGAGCGCGTCGTCCCGGCGCGCCAGCACCAGGTCCTCGGCGAGAGCGCGCGCATCGGCGGGGATCTCGTTCCAGGGCAGGACGTCGCGCGGATTGATGATCGCTGCGTCCAGCCCCGCCTTCAGGCAGTGCGTGAGAAAGACCGAATTCAGGATCGGACGCGACTGCCTGGCCAGCCCGAAGCTGACGTTGGAAACGCCGAGCACGGTCAGCGCGCCGGGCAGCTTCTCCTTCACCAGCCCGATTCCCTCGATGGTCTCGACCGCGCTGTTCTTGTACTGCTCGTCGCCGGTGGCGAGCGTGAACGTGAGCACGTCGAAGAGCAGCTGCCACGGCTGCAGCCCGTCCTTGAGCGCCCGCTCGTAGATCCGGCGCGCCACCTCGAGCTTGCGATCGCTGGTCAGCGCCATGCCCTTTTCGTCGATGGCCATGGCCACCGTGCAGGCGCCGTACTGCTTCAGCAGGGGGAAGATCTTGTCGATCTTCTCCCAGCCGCGCTCCAGATGCACCGAATTGACGATGCCGATGCCCGGCAGCCACTCCAGCGCGCCGGCGATCACTTCCGGCTCCGTCGAGTCGATGCAGAGCGGCGCCTCGATCTGTCCCGAGAGCACCCGCACCACACGGGTCATGGTGTCCTGCTCGTCGGCGCGCTCGGTCAGCGCGACGCAGACGTCCAGGGCGTGCGCGCCGCCTTCCACCTGCTCGCGCGCGACGCCGAGGATCCCGGTGATGTCGTTCGCGAGCAGCAGCTCCTTCATCTTCTTGCTGCCCTGCGAGTTGACGCGCTCGCCGATGATCAGCGGCCGCGGCTCCTGGTGCAGCGCAGCCGCCTTCAGCCCGCTCGAGAGCATGGGGACGCGCCGTGGAGGCTTGCGGGCCGGCCCGGTCCCGCGAATCGCTTCGACCACCTGCTTCAGGTGCACCGGGGTCGTCCCGCAGCAGCCGCCGACGACCGCCAGCCGGAAGTCGCGCACGAACCGGGCCAGGTGCTCGGCCAGCTCGCCCGGTTGCAGCGGGTACACGGCGACACCCTCCCGGTTCTCCGGAATGCCGGCATTCGGCTGGCACGAGAGCGGCAGCGGCGCGTGCTCGGCCAGGGCGCGCAGCGGATCGACCATCTCGCGCGGACCGGTGGAGCAGTTGAGTCCCATGATGTCGGCCCCGCAGGCGGAGATCAGCACGGCCGCCGAGAGCGGTTCGCTGCCGAGCAGCATGCGGCCCGACGGATCGAGCGTGATCTGGGCGATCAGCGGGACGCGCCGTCCCACCTCTTCCATCGCCTTGCGCGCCCCGAAGATCTGCGAGCGCAGCTCGAGCAGGTCCTGCGCCGTTTCGGCGATGAGGCAGTCGACGCCGCCCCGGAGCAGCGGGACCGACTGCTCCCGGAAGATCTCCACCAGCTCGGCGGGCCGGACGCGCCCCAGGTCGGGATCGCTGGAGGAAGGGAGAAATCCGCTCGGCCCCAGCGACCCGGCGACGTAGCGCGGCCGTCCGTCACTGCGCTGCGCCCGGTCCGCTTCCTGGCAGGCGATCCGCGCCGCCTGCTCGTTCACTTCGACCACGCGCGCGCCGAGGTCGAATTCGTCCAGCTTGGGCCGGCTCCCGCCGAACGTATTCGTCTCCACGACGTCGCACCCGACTTCCAGGTATGACCGGTGCACGCCGGCGACCACGTCGGGCCGCGTGAGCGAGAGGATCTCGTTGCAGCCCTGCCTTCCCTCGAAGTCCTTGACGGTCAGATCGCCTGCAAGCTGCATCCGCTGCAGCGTCGTGCCCATGGCGCCGTCGAAAACGACGATTCCGCGGGCGATTGCATCGATAAGGTTCTTGTCCGCCATCTGAGGCAGATTACCACGCGCCGCGTCGTGATAACCTCGCTCGCCTCCGGCCGCCGCAGTAGTTATCAGGAGCGTCCCATGCTGAAGATCGTCGTCGGCAACAAGAAGTACTCCTCGTGGTCGCTGCGCGGCTGGCTGGTGCTCAAGCACGCCGCCGTGCCGTTCGAGGAGATCGTCGTTCCCCTCGACATGCCGGATACGGCCGCGAGCATCCGCAAGTATTCGCCAAGCGGACGCGTACCGGCGCTGATCGACGGCGACGTCACCGTCTGGGACTCTCTCGCCATCGCCGAATATCTCCACGAGAAGTTCCCGGACAAGCGCCTCTGGCCGAAGGACTCTGCCCAGCGGGCCCGCGCGCGGGCGCTGGCGGCGGAGATGCATTCGGGCTTCGCCAACCTGCGCAACGACTGCTCGATGAAGATCGTCCAGCAGTATCCGTACAAGGCGCTGCGGCCGGAGACGCAGGCGGAGGTGGACCGCATCGTGGCCATCTGGGAGGACTGCCTGAAGCAGAGCGGCGGTCCGTTCTTGTTCGGCAAGGAGCCGTGCATCGCGGACGCGTTCTACGCTCCGGTCGTATCGCGGCTGCGCACCTATTCGATTCCGGTCTCGGGCGCCGCCAAGGCCTACTGCGATACCGTCTGGGCGTGGCCCCCGCTGCAGGCCTGGGTGGCGGACGCGCAGCGCGAGACGCTGCGGGCGAAGTTCCACGAGGATTGATGCAGTTCGGTGTCTACATCCATTTCCCGTACTGCCTGTCGAAGTGTCCGTACTGCGACTTCGCCTCGCGCGCCGAGGCGGTGATCCCGCAGCAACGATACACCGAGGCGGTCCTGCGCGAGCTTGGCGCCCGGGCGGCGCAGTTTCCTGGCCGCGAGGCCGTCTCCATCTACTTCGGCGGCGGCACGCCCTCGCTTTGGGATCCGCCTCAACTGGGGCGCGTGCTCCGCGAGATCCGTTCGCTCTGGTCGGTCCGGACCGGTGCCGAGGTCACCCTGGAGGCAAATCCGGGCACCACCGACGAGGAGCGGTTCGCCGCGTTCCGCGAGCTTGGCGTCAACCGGCTCTCGATCGGCGTGCAGTCGTTCGCGCCAGCGCAGCTCGTCGCTCTCGGGCGCAAGCACAGCGGCGGCGACGCGGTGCGCGCATTCGAGACCGCGCGGGCGGCGGGGTTCCGCAACGTCTCGCTGGATCTGATCCACGGCGTGGAGCGGCAGACCAAGGAGCTGGCCGCCAGCGACGCCGCGTCGGCAGTCGCGCTCGGCCCCGAGCATATCTCCTGCTACGCCCTTACCCTGACCGGGCTGGCGGAAGAAGTCCCGATGGCGAGAGCACTGCGCCGCGGTGAGCTCGCGCTTCCGGACGACGAGGTGGTCTCGGACATGGGCGACGCCGTCCGCGCCGAGCTCGCCCAAGGCGGCTACGCGCGTTACGAGATCAGCAATTACGCACGCCGGGGCCGGGAGGCGGTGCACAACTCCCTCTACTGGCGCGGCGGGGAGTATGCGGCGGCGGGTTGCGGCGCCTGCGGCTTCTTGCGCGAGGGCCGCGGCGGCGTCCGATTTGCAAACGACCGCTCGCCGGAGAGGTACATGGAGCGGGTGGAGCGCGCCGGCACCGGCGACGCTTCTTCGGAGCGCGTCTCACCGGACGAACACCTGCGGGAGCGAATCTTCACCGGCCTGCGTCTCGCCGAAGGCATCGACCTCGCGACCCTCGAACGCGACCTGGACTTGCCCGTCCGCGACAGGTACGGCGAGGTGATCGCGCGGATCGCCGGCGAAGGCCTGGGCTCGTTCGACGGCGTGTACCTTCGCCTCAATGATCGCGGCCTCGACCTGCACAGCGAGGTCTCCCTGCGATTTTTCTAGAGCACACATTCCACAACCTGTTCAGCCCAAAAACAATAGTCGCTAAGCCGCCTTCGGCTCTCTAGGGCCCCACCAGCAGCTCCTGCGATTGCGCCTCGTCCACTTCGCGCGCAAAGGCGGCGAACGCCGGATATCGCTCCGGCGGAACCCGCTGCTGCGGCATCGAGAGCGACTCCTCGATCACCAACCTCCCCGACTCCGACCGCGCGCGAAAGGTATAGGCGCCGAACGCAGTGGCGATCGAGACCGGCTTGGGCGCACTCCGCAGGAACCGGCCCGGCGGCAGGACGATCGACACGCGCTGTGAGAGGACTTCCGGCGAGTCGACCAGCAGCGGCACATTCCGCTCCGCGGTCTGCAGCCAGCGCCGCGCCAACCGGGAAGGGACCAGCGAGCTCGGCACGAACAGCTGCGCCCCGTCACGCCGGGCGAGCTGGACGCGAAAACCGTAGACCAGCGTCGCCGCTCCTCCGATGTCGTTCTCATGCTCGGTGGCGAGCGATTCCAGCGTGACCCCGCGCAGGCCGCGCCCGAGCGTCGATTCCACCGCCTGCTTGCGCTGCTCGGCGTCGAGGCGCTCGAGGGCGTCCTTCAGGGTCGCTGCCTCGAACCCCTGGTGCTCGTCGCGCCCGGTTCCCGAGGCGACGCCTTCGGGATCGAGCGTCAGCTCCATCTGCAAGCTGCGCCCGTCGCGCTGCCCGGGCAACGTCTGCGGGAGGCGGATGTATTCGGGTTCTTCGCCCGGTTCGGGGACCACCCACGCATCCTGGCCGCGCAGGAACGCGGGGAGCTGGTTGAAGGGCGCCAGGCGGTACGAAACATCGACCCAGGCCGGGCCCCCGGGTAGATCGATGCGCAGCACGGCGTACCCGTAGAGATCCCCCCGCGGAAAGCGATGCGGCGCCGGATCAGCGAGGAAGGTACGCGCGAAGACGATGTGCGAAGGGATCTGCGCCGACGCAAGCGCGGCCTTCATGACTAGCAGGCGGTTCCCGCGGCCGTGGGCGAGCACGTGCGCGGCGCTGGCCTGGAAATCGCTGCCGTTCGACCGGCCGCGCACCGCCTCCGCCACATTGGCGTGGATCTTCCGGGCCGTATTCTCGACGCTGGTACCCAACGAGCGCTTCGCGAGCTCCAGGGTCGCGCTGCCTGGCCGGGCGCGCATCAGCGCCCAGTCCGCCAGCGAGCGCATCAGGTCCTTCTGCCCCGCGCCGGAGCCGAGCTGCACCCAGGGCATCACTTCGCTCTCTACCACCTGGTGCGGTTCGTTCTGCAGCGGCTTCACGTCGCGCGCGGAATAGCGGAAGCGGAACGAGTTGCCGTCGGGCTGGATGGCGTCCTTCGGAAGGTCCAGGTTGTGCGCATCGATCTCCGGCGGCGCCGGCGCGCGCACTTCGTAGGTCGACTCGCCCATCGGCGTCTCGTCGTCGCGGAAGAAGAATGCCCCGAGCGAGTAGCCCGGCATGTCCGGGCCCCGCGGCGAGATTCCGCGCAAGTAGTCGATCTCCACCGCGTCGCCGGGCTCCAGCCCCGGCAGGCTGATCCCCTCCTTCTCCGGAATGGACTCGGGCTCGAGCACCCGGCCGTCCGCCTTGATCGTGCGCAGGTGCACGACCTGCACGTCCGAAGGAATCTGCGCCTCGCCGAATTTCGCGACCCCCTTCTTGTCGAACACGCGCGCCACCGTGTGGACACGCTCCACTCCGCCGCCGTCCGCGTACATCTGCGCAGCGCCGAAATCGAGCAGCCGCACCGCGCTAGCGCCGGGCGGCGCGTCCTTCGAGCCCTTCGCCAGGATGGCGCCGTCGCGGTCGCTCCAGGAGAGAAGGCGCACTCCCTCGTCGAGCGCGATCTGCTGCCGCAGCTGCAGATCGCCCGGGGCGAGCCGGAGCGCTGCGCGGCGCGCGTCAGCGGCGGCCTTCGATTCTCCGAGCAATTCCAGCGCCCCGCCCAGACGCCGGAGCGGCTCCGGGCTGCGCGGCACCAGCGCAGATGCGGCGCGAAGCGAGGCCACCGCCGAGCGGTTCTCCTTGCGGGCAGACTGCACGTCCGCGAGCTGTTCGAGGCGCGAGGGCTGCGCAGGCCGGAACGCAGCGGCGACCTTGAGCAGCTCCTCGGCGCGCGACAGATCGCCGCGGCTGCGCGCTGCCTGCGCCGCGCTCACCAGCCCGTCGACGCACCCGACCAGACCATCGGCATATTCCCGTTGGTCGGAGAACGAGCCGTCGCGGCGGGAGAGATCCAGCAGCAGCTGCAGCGTGTCGCAACGGCCGGGCGCCGCCTGCAGCGCTTCCTTGGCTCGGGCCCGCGCCCCAGCAGAATTTCCCCGCGCGTCGAGCAGTCGCGCACGCGCTGCGAGCACACGCGGCGATGGCGGCGCCTTCTCCTCGCGCAGCGCCGCCTCCGCCCGGTCGAGCTCTTGCTGGGCGTCGTCGAAACGCTCCGAATCGCGCTCCAGCGCCGCGGCGGTGAGCCGGGCGCGCAGGAGCAGCGGGTCCTTGCGCGCCGCCTCGACGAGATCGGCCAATGCGCGCGCGCGACCGATCCGATCCGGCACTTCCGGGTCGTGCAGCAGCTGCTGGGCGCGCAGCGCGAGCGAGGGCGCGCCGCTCGAGGAGAGGAGCACCGAGCGGTCCACCGCGGCGCGCGACAGCGCGCGATCGTCGCCCATCGCGGCGCGCGCGAGCAGCCATGCCGCCAGCGCATCTGCCGGGTCCGCCTCCAGCATCGCCGACGCCGCCGCGCGCAGGTCGGCTCGATCCGTCCACGCCGGGGGGCCGATGCAGGGCTCCCCCAGTTCGCACACCGCGGCGGCGCGCGCCCCAGCCAGCTCCCTGGGAACGGCGCTGGTCAGGTCCGACGCGTCGCCGTCTGCGCGTGCCAGCGTGAGCCGGAACCGGGTCCCTTCCGCGCGGCTCCAGCGGACGAGAACCTGGTGCTGTCCCGGAGGGAGGCGGACCGCCGCCGTCTGCGCGCGCGGGCTCTCGATCGGATACGGGACGCGCGCGATCGCCACTGCGCCATCGAGGCGGGCCTCCAGCGCCGCGGCCCCTTCCACCCACAGCAGATACTCGCCGCCGCGCTCCAGCGTGATCTCGCTGACCGCGTAGAAGATGTCGCCGTCCGCCGGCTCCGACTCGAGCCCGACGTCGCCGTCGGGAAATTCGAGCGCCCGATCGTTCACCTCCGCGGCCGCCGCAACGCGGCCGTCCAGCGGGAGCGCCCGGCGCAGATCGAAGAGCCGCAGCGCAGCGAACGGCCCGCCCACACGCCAGCGCTGCACCGCTCCCACGGCCCGCCAGGCCTCCCGCTCGATCGCCGGGTCCCGCGCTGCCTCCGCGCGTCGCGTCGAGATCCGCGCCGCGGCCTCCCGGAGGAGCCGCGCAGCCCGCGGCGCCACCGGGGCACGGAGGGCGCGCGCTGCGTCGGTGATGAGATCGTCGATCCGGGGCGATTCGCCCTCCAGATCGAGCAGGCGCACCGCGGCAAGCTCCGCGATCGGGTCCGTCGGAGCGGTCTGCAACGCCGCGATGAAATGCCGGGCCGCGGCGCTGGAATCGGTTCGATCTTCGGCGATCTCCCCCAGGCCCGCGAGCGCGAGCGCGCGCTGAGCCGGCGTCCCGGTGCGGGCCGCGGCCTCCAGCTTCGGCAGCGCCCCTTTCGGGTCCGAGGCGATCAAGTAGCGCAGCCATCCGGCCCGGGCGAGCAGCGACGGATCGCCCTGCGCTGCCGTCTCCGCCTGCTCGAGCTTTCGCGCCGCGTCCTCGGGATTGAAGCGCGCGACGGCGTCGCGGTGGCTCCCGAGGGTGCAGCCCGACAGCAGCAGGGCCGCGAACAGGCGCTGTCGCATCAACGCGCCGCCGTCTGCGCCAGCGGCGTCGCCTCCACGCGCCGTTGCAGCGCATCGTCGAGCCGGCCGAGGAACGCGCGGAACGCGGCGTAGTCCGGCGGCTGCAGCACGCCGCCGTTCAGCGTCAGCGTCAGCCGGGCGACGATCTTCGCCGCCTCGCGCGTGTAGGCAATCTCGTAGGAACCCTGCGGTCCCGCCTCGCGCGCTGCCTCGGGCATCGTGGCGGTCCAGCCCGCTGGAAGCTCGATCTGCGACTCGATCACCGTGCGCTGGGCGAGCGGCAGCCGTTGCGGAAGCGACCGCTTCGACAGCTGCGCATAGGCCTCGACGAAGCTCTGCCGCTGCCCGAAGGGTCCGAACTGGAGGCCGCCATCCTTCGGGTTGGCGAACCCGGTGGCGGTCGCGGTGATCCGCGTCTCGAACGGTTTCTCGATGTCGTGCGGGTCGGAGACCGCCACCGCCGTCACCTTGACGTTGGGGAACGCCGCCCGGGAGAGCTGCTCCTGGGCGCGCGCTTGCCGCTCGTCGGCGGATTCGAAGATGCGGCGAAGCTCGGCGGTCCAGGCGCCGCGGGCGCTCCCCGTCACCTGCATGGCCGCGCTCCCGTCGGGCAGCAGCTTCGCCGAGATGTGGGTCTCATCGAGATTGTCGGATGGCATCGCGTCCGGCGTGCGGAAGAATTTCGACCCTCCTCCGGGCTCGACCACCAGCACTTCCGCGCCGCGATCGTCGCCCGGCAGCTCGCCGGATCCGTGGAACTCGGCCGTGCCGTCGAGGAAGAGGTCGTGCGCAGGCACGTAGAGGATGGCGTGGTTGAACACGGCCAGGGAGGCGGGACTTGCATCGATTCCGCCCAGCCGCCGCATGCGCAGGAGCGCGATCCGCGAGTCGATCCCCAGCGACTCCAGCATCGCGTGCATCAGCGACGCCTTGTCCTTGCAGTCGCCGAAGCGGCGGGCGAGGATCGTCTCCACCGGATACGGCTTGAAGGAGTTGATGCCGAACTCCAGTCCGACGTAGCGCGTGCGCGAGACCACGAAGTCGTACACCGCGCGGATCCGCGCCAGCTCGTCGCTCTGGGGGATCGCCTTCACCGCTTCCTGCGCCGCGGCGCGGATGTCGTCGGTCACGCGGAGCTGGTCCTTGACCAGGCCCCAGTAGAACCGCCCGACGTCGTCCCAGGTCCGGTAGGTGGACACATGCACGTACGCGAGCATCTCGCTGTAACCCGGCATCGCCGGCTCCGGCACCAGCTTGGGGACGTCCTTTGCCGTCCACCGCCGCCAGGTGCCGCCGTCCGGCAGCTTGCCTTCCCTGTGCAGAAGACCCTTCAGCGGCGTCGCGCTGACGTAGAAGGTGCGTCCGGGCGGGCCGAGGAGCACGTAGTCGGACACGCGCCGCGCCTGCGTCCCCTGGAGGTACGCGAAGTCGCCGAAATAGTCCGCGAAGAAGTTCGAAGCCGAGTCGTCGGTGCGCGTCACCAGCTCGAGGACGTCTCCGGGCTCGAGCTGCGGGAAGGAGACGACGCGCGCCCGCAGGTCGTAGTACAGGCCGTACCAGGGCTCGGACAGGTTGCGCTCGCCTTCCGACTTGCTCTCGAGGACGCTGCCGTCCTTCTTGAAGATGCGGGCGCGCTCGACCTTCACCACCTGCCGGTCGGGGGAATACTGCACGCTCTGGGCGCGCGCGGAATCGACCCCGCGCGCAGAGTTCGCCCGCAGCACCAGCTGCCGCGTGCGCGAGGAAAGCCCGTTCGCAAACACCTTCACCACCGCGAGGTCCGCCAGCACCTCGACGTCCTCGCCGGCGATCGGGGAGAGCTTCGCCAGGTGCTTCGCGTCGTACAGGTAGGGGGCTGCGTACCGCTCCTCGGGCCGGATCGACCGCAGCAGTTCGCGCAGCGCCGGGTTCTGCGGGCGCAGCGAGAGCGCGCGGGTGAAGGCGGCGAGCGCGCCCGAATCGTCCTTCGCGCGCAGCCGGTGGCGTCCGAGCTGCTCATGCGGCTCGGGATCGTCCGGAGCGAGCGCGAGGGCCTGCGCGTACGCTTCATCCGCGGCCTGGACGCGCCCGTTTTCCGACAGCAGCTCGGCGGCCCGGAGCCGGGGGTACAGCGTCGACGGCTCGATGGCGAGCGTCTCGCCGAGGAGCTTCACCGCGCCGTCCAGGTCGCCGCGATCGAGCGCCAGCGAGACCAGCTCGCCGCGCGCCTCGGCGTCGTCGAATCGGAGCGCCAGCGCCTGCTTCAGCTCCGCCATCGCTTCCTCGTTGCGGCCGAGTCGCCGGTAAGCGGAGGCCGCTGCGCGGCGGGCGCGGGAAAGGTCCGGCCGCGCTTTCGCGGCTTCGATCCGCAGCAAGGCAGCCCGCGCCGAGAGGCCGACCGCATCGAGAGCGCGCGCTTCGGTCAGCATCGGGTCGACCCTCCGCGGGGCGGAAGCCCGCGCCTTGCGGACCAGATCGAGGGCCGCCCAGCCTTCAGCTCGATCGAGCCGGTAGTTCGCGAGCGCGTCGAGGAGCGCCGCGTCCTCCGGATGCGCTGCGAGCGCGGTCTCGAGCGCCCCGCGGCGCTTGTTCGCATCGCGGTCCTCGAGTCGCGCCAGGCGAAGCGCCGCTTCGGCCTCGGTCGGGACGAGATCGGTGACGCGCTCCATCGCGCGCAGCGGCATCCGCTCGGTATCGTCCGTCGGTCTGCGCCATTGCAGGAGCACCGCGAGGTCCTCCTGCGCGCGCGCATCGCGGGGACTGGCGGCGGCAGCTGTCCGCAGCTCGTCCCAGGCGTCGACCGGCTTTTTCACGGGGGAGGGATGGATGCGACCTCTCTCGCTGATCGCCGCGAACGCCGGCGCCTTCGCCTGAGGGGCGAGCGCAGCCTTCGCCAGGGCGACGAGAGGGACGTCCTTCGCGTCCGCCACGCGCAGGGAAAAGCCGAGCCGCCCGTGATTGTGCGCGATCTTCAGGAGCAGGAAATTGTCGCCCGCCCGCAGCTCGCCGGCGAACGATCTCTGATCGAAGCGCGACGGGTGCACCGCAGGGTCCTCGTGGACGAGCTTGCCGTTCAGCCAGACGCGGGTGGCGCCGCTGGCGCCGAAGTGGAACACCACCGCCTGCGCCTGGGCTGCGCGCAGCACCGTTGCCGCATACACCGCGACGTCGGAGCGCGGGTACACCGCGGCGGAGAGATCGACGAACCCGTACGGCGCGTGGCCTTGCGGAAGCGCCCGCCAGGTCACGTCGTGCTCCTTCCCGGCGTATACCGCCTTGGGATCGTAGCCCTCCTTCTCCGGCGGATATTGCGCGAGCAGCCCGCTGCGGCCGTCGTTCTCGAAGGGTCCGATGATGCTCCAGGTCCGGATCGGCGCGACCTGGTCGAACGAGGCGGCGGCTCGAGGGAGCCGCCCCTGGGCGATCGCCAGCTCGCCGCGCATCTCTGTCGCGAGCGCGCGGACGTCGGGCCGGGCGCGCGGCGACTTCGCGACCTTCTCCAAGGTCATCAGCAGCGGGCCGAGATCGCCGTCCCCGTCGCGCCGCTCGTACAAGCGGAACAAGTCCGCGATCGCCTGCGGCCGGTCGAGGCCGGCGAGCACCCGGGCCTGCAACGCGGGCGTCGCCTCGTCGAGAGGAGCGGGGGCGACAGCGAGCGTGGCGAGGAGGAGAAGGCTGTGCATGCGTTCGGGCTCCCGAGGGGCGAGCAGAGCAAGCCCACCCACCGCGAAGCAACGGCGGATCGACTGGCCCCATTCCTCGGAAGCGCCGATTCGTGCTGTACCGCGTCAAGCGCGTGGACGCCAGCCCCTCGGCCGGAGGGCCGTTCACTCCTACGGAGCCCGTGCGAGCGTGCGCACCTCGACTCGCGCTGCTCCGGCGATGAGGAGCGCGTCCGCCGCGGCGGACGCGGTAGCGCCCGTGGTCAGCACGTCGTCGATCAGGCAGATTCGGGCGCCGAGGACCTCGCCGGTCGTTGCGAACGCGCCGCGGACGCTGCGCTCGCGCGATGTGCGGTCGCGTCCCACCTGCTGCCCCGTCTCACGTACACGCCGGAGCAGCGGCACGACCGGCAACCGGAACCATTTCGCCGCGCCGTCCGCGAGCAGCCTCGCCTGGTCGTACCCGCGCAGCCGCAGCCGCCGCGGATGGAGCGGAATGGGCACCAGGACGTCCGATTGTAGCACCGCGCACGCCTCGAACAGCACCGCCAGCGCGGCCCCGAGATCCTCGCGTTTTTCGTACTTGAGCCGATGGATGGCGTCCGCCAACGCCCCGCCGTGCAGGTACGGCGCGCTCGCGAGCGCAAACCGCGGCGGATGCGCGCGGCAGTGTGGGCACCTGCGCGGCTTCAGCGCCGGAAGCAGCGATTCATCCTGGGGAACTCCGCACACCGGGCACCCGGCCGGGACCGGCAGCAGGGTTTCCGCGCAGACCGCGCAAAAGGGCGAGTCTCCGGGGACCTCGCAGGCCGAGCAGCGCGGTGGGAAGACGAGATCCAGCACTTCCAGCGCGAGGCGCCGCAGAGGCAGGGAAAAGGCCATCGTCCCCGCCAGTGCATGCACCGAGCCAGGCTTTCTATTCTTCTCCGACCGCGGGGGGACCGATGAGGACGACCCGAGGCATCAGGGTGCGGTGCAGGCCCGCGATCTCTCCATCGTTCCAACGCTCGGCTTCCGCCAGCATGCGCCGCACTGCGCGCAGAAAGCTCCGCGTCTCGATGCCGAGGAAGTCCCGCGGTGCCGCTTCCAGTTTTTCGAGCGCGGACCTGAGCAGCTTGACGCACCCGCGCGGCTGGTGCTGCACGAACGCCTTGTGCCCCGCCGCGGCGAGCTGGATGAGGCCCTGCACGAACAGCCTGGGCTCGTCTTCCAGCTCGAGCCACAGCTCTTCCCACACCTCGTGCGCGTCGAAATGCAACCCGCGGTTGAACAGGTCCGCTCCGCGCGCCAGCGCATTCCAGGGCGGCACGGCCAAGTTCAGCACAGGACGCATTTGGACTTCACGGTCGCGCCATCGTCCGCGATCTCGTAGACGAGCGGCGCCCCGGTGGCCAGCTCGAGCGCCACCACCTGCTCGCCGGTGAGCTGGTCGAGCCGCATCACGATGCTGCGATTCGAGTTCCCGTGTGCGACCACCAGCACGTTCTTGCCCTGGCGCAGGTCGCCCGCGATGCAGCGGTCGAAGAAGGGCAGCGTCCGCTTCGCGGTCAGCTCGAGCGACTCCCCGTTGGGCGGCGGAACGTCGTACGAGCGGCGCCAGAGCTTCACCTGGTCCGCGCCGTACCGCTTCGCGGTGTCCTCCTTGTTCAGGCCTTGCAGGTCGCCGTAGTGCCTCTCGTTCAGGGCCTGGTCGCGGATGATCGGAAGTCGCACGCCCATCGTATCCAGGACGATGCTCAGCGTCTCCTCGGCGCGCGACAGCACGGAGGTATAGGCGACCTGGAAGCGAAAGCCTTTCAGCAGCTCCCCCGCGCGGCGTGCCTCGGCCCGTCCAGTTTCCGTGAGCGGGACGTCCACCCAGCCCGTGAAGCGGTTTTCGAGGTTCCAGAGGGATTGCCCGTGTCGCACGAGGACGAGGGTCGGCATGGGGCGCGCTTCTACACAGCGTCCCGGCATCGCGCAAGGACGGCCCCCCCATTCACTTGTGATACGGCCCGCCGCGGAGGATCTCGAACGCCCGGTACAACTGCTCCAGAACGACCACGCGGGCGAGCCGGTGCGGCAGCGTCAGCGGGGAAAGGCTCCAGACGAGCTTCGCCTGGTCGCGGACGTCCTGCCCGAGGCCCTCGTCGCCTCCGATGCAGAGCGTGAGCGCCTGCGACGAATCGCGCAGCCTCCCCAGGCGATGCGCGAGCTGCGGCGAAGTGAGCAGGCTTCCCCGCTCGTCGAGCGCCCACAGCTCTCCGCGAACCTTGCCGAGCAACGACTCCGCTTCGCGCAGAGACCCTTGCGCGCGAAGCTCCAGGACCTCCAGCTCCGCGAAGTGGCGGATCCGCTCCGCGTACTCCTGCGCCAGCTCCGCGGTGGGTCCCTTGTCCCTGCCTGCCGAGACGAGCCGGATCTTCACTCCACCTCGATGCGCGGAGCGTCGGCCCAGAGGCCTTCGAGATCGTAATGCGTCCGCTCGTCGGCGTGGAACACGTGCACCACCACGTCGCCGAAGTCGAGCAGCACCCAGCGCCCTCCGCTCTGCCCCTCGCTGCCGATCACCCGGTGCCCGTGCGTGGTCAGCTCCTTCTCCACGCCTTCGGTGATGGCCTCGAGCTGCCGATCGCTCGCGCCGCTTCCGATCACGAGGAAGTCCGTGTATCCGGATACTCCCCGCAGATCGAGCACCACCACGTCCTCCGCCTTTTTCTCCAGCGCCGCGCGGGCGGCAGCGACGGCGGTACGCTGCGAGTCCTCGTCGATGCGCGCGGCAGCGCGCGCCGCGGCGCGATCGGGAGCTGCGTGGTGCTGCGACAATGCGATCTGCGTGGGGCTTCTGGCCATCCTCTTGTTTCCTCCCTTGCTCATGTACGGACCTGGCCGTCTCCCCTCACCACGTAGCGCGTGCAGGTGAGCTCTCGCAGGCCCATCGGACCATATGCATGCAGCTTGCTGGTGCTGATGCCGATCTCGGCGCCAAGACCCAGCTCGCCGCCGTCGTTGAAACGAGTGCTGGCGTTCCAGAGAACGCAGCTCGCGTCCACTTCATTCAAGAACCGCTGCGCCAGCTGGGCGTCGCGCGTCACGATCGACTCGGTATGGCGGCTGCCGTACCGGGCGATGTGGCGCAAGGCGCCGTCGATGCCGTCGACGACCGCAACCGCGAGCTTCAGGTCGAGGAATTCGCGCCCGAAATCATCCTCCATCGCCGGGACGCCGCCCGCCACCAGCGGAAGGGCGCGCTCGTCGCAGCGCAGCTCGACGCCCGCCCCCCGCAGGGCCGCGGCAAGCCTGGGAAGCGCCTCGGGAGCTCTCCCGACGTCCACCAGCAGGCACTCGAGTGCGTTGCACACGCCAGGCCGCTGCGCCTTGGCGTTGACGGCGATGCGACTCGCCATCGCCAGATCCGCATCGGCCGCGACGTACAGATGGCAGACACCCTGGTAGTGCTTGATGACCGGCACGCGGGCGCGCTCGGCGACGAAGCGGATGAGCGAAGGGCCGCCGCGCGGAATACAGAGATCGATCTGCTCGTGCAGCTGCAAGAGCTCGTCCAGCAGCGCGCGGTCCGGCGAAACGAGCTGCACCGCGTCTTCCGGGAAGCAGGCCGCGATCGCCGAGTTCGTCTGCAGCGCTTCCGACCCTCCACGCAGCAGCGCCGCATTCCCGCTGCGCAGGCACAGCGCCGCCGCTTCAGCGGTCACGTTCGGACGCGACTCGTAGATCATCAGCACCACGCCGAGAGGCGCCCGGACGCGCTCGACGCGAAGCCCGTTCGGCCGCGCGTACGACTCCACTACCTCGCCGACGGGATCTGGGAGAGCGGCCACCTCGCGCATCGCGGCGGCCATCGCCCGCAGCCGCTTTTCGTCCAAGCGCAGGCGGTCGATGAAAGCGGCTGGCTGGTCGGATGCGTGCGCCAGATCGACCTGGTTGGCGCCGAGGATCCCGGCCGCGCGCTTCTCGACGACATCCGCCGCGTCGAGCACCAGCTGCCGCCGATCGCGCCGCAAGAGCTGGCGCGCCGCCACCTTCGCGCGCTCCGCCAGCTCGAAGGCAGCCAGCTTCAGCTCCGCGCTCACTGCATCACCACCAGGTCGTCGCGGTGCACGACGCAGTCCAGCAGCCGGTATCCGAGAGCGGCCTCGATCTCCGCGCTTCTGCGGCCGACGATCCGTCGCACCTCGTCCGCGGAGTACACGGCCAGCCCGCGCGCGAAGGGCGTGCCATCCAGCGTCGAGATCTGCACCGGGTCGCCGGAGGCGAAGCTGCCGAGCACTTCGCGCACCCCGGAGGGCAGCAGGCTCTTCTTCCGCTCGATCAGCGCCAGGCGGGCGCCATCGTCGACGCGCAGCTCGCCGCGCGCCTTGAGATCCAGCATCCACCGCTTGCGCAGGCCGCGCCGCTCCCCCTGGGCGGAGACGACCGTGCCGACGTCATCGCCCTGCAGGAGCTTCTGCAAGATACCCGGCTCGCCAGGCACGATCGCGCAGGGGACGCCCGCCTCCGACGCCCTCCGGGCAGCGCGGAGCTTGGTGATCATGCCGCCGCTTCCCACGGACGATCGGGGGTCGCCCGCGAGCGCCTCCACCTCCGGGGTGATCCGTTCCAGGTGCGAAATCCTCTGCGCTGACGGGTCCTTGCGCGGGTCTTTCTCACAGAGCCCTGCCGCGTCGGTGAGGATCACCAGCAGATCTGCCTCCACGAGATCGACCACCATCGCCGCGAGTGCATCGTTGTCGCCGAACTTGATCTCCTCGACGCTCACGGTGTCGTTCTCGTTGATCACGGGCACGACGTTGCGGGCGAGGAGCTCGCCCAGCGCGCGCCGCGCGTTCAGGTACCGCCCGCGGTCCGCGATGTCTCCATGGGTGAGCAGGACCTGCGCGCACTGCAGGCCGCGCCGTTCGAGCTCGTCATCGTACAGGCGCATCAGCCGGCTCTGGCCGGCGGCCGCCGCCGCCTGTTTCAGCGCCATTTCTTGAGGCCGCTGCCGGAACTGGAGCCGCTCCACTCCCAGCGCGACCGCGCCGCTGCTGACGACGACCGGAGTCCGCCCCCGGGCAACGGCGGCCAGATCGTCGCAGAGGCCCGCGAACTTCTGCCGGTCCAGCGTTGGGGGGCCCGCCTTCCCGCCTGCTCCGGCGAGCACTGCCGAGCCGATCTTGATCACCGGCCGCCGGCAGCGCGCGAAGGAAGAGCGGAGAGAGTTGGTCATCCGTTGCCACTTCCAAATGTAGCAAAGGCGCGCGCGTGATACATTCAAGACGCCAGTGAGGGAAGATCTCTCGGGAAACACCGCCGGATTGAAGGCCAGCCACAGCAAGCGCCTGCTCGCCACCCGCCGCAGGCGCGTGCAGCAGCGCGAGCTGGTCTCCCCCGAGCTGGCCCGCCATCTAACTGAATTATCGCGGGAAATCGGGCGACAGCTGGGCGTGCTCATCAACAGGCGGGGTGAGGTCGAGCACGTGATCGTGGGAGATGCCCGGCAGCTCGTGCTGCCGGACGTCGGCCGCGCCCGTGCCGGCCACGCGCGCCTGCGCGGACTGCGGCTCGTGCACACGCACCTGAAGGACGAGCCGCTCACACGCGATGACCTCACCGACCTGGTGCTGCTCAGGCTCGATGCCGTGGCCGCCATCGTGGCGCGCGAGGACGGGTTGCCCGGCAAGGTCTACGTCGCGACCCTGATGCCCTGGAACACGTCGGGCGACTTGTACAATCTCTCCGAGGCGCCCAGCCTCTACGAGCTGGACTTCGACGCCCAGGCGCAGATCGCCGCTCTGGAGCAGGAGATGGCGCGCGTCGCGCCGGTGCGCGCGGTCGGCGTTGCGGGCCGCGCCATCCTCGTCGGCGTGCACACCGGCGACCGGACCGCGGCGGAGGCGTCGCTTCAGGAATTGCAGGAGCTGGCGCGCACCGCCGACGTGCAGGTGCTCGACGTCGTGCTGCAGGGGCGGCGGGAGATCGACCCGCGCACCCTGATCGGCGAAGGGAAGCTCGAGGAGATCCTGGTGCGGTCGATGGCGGTAGGCGCGGACCTGCTCGTCTTCGATCGCGACCTGACGCCTTCCCAGGCGCGGCACATCGGGGAGGCGACCTCGCTGCGCATCCTCGATCGGACGCAGCTCATCCTCGACATCTTCGCCCAGCGGGCGCAGAGCGCCGACGGAAAGCTTCAAGTCACGCTGGCGCAGCTCAAGTACCTGCTGCCGCGCCTGGTGGGCCGGGACGAGTCCCTCTCCCGCCTGGCGGGCGGAATCGGGGGGCGCGGACCGGGCGAGACGAAGCTGGAGATCGATCGCCGCCGCGTCCGCGAGCGGATCTCGGCCTTGGAGTCGCGCATCGACCAGCTCTCCGGCGATCGGGCGACGCGCCGACGCCAGCGCAACCGCACCGGCGTGCCCGTCATCTCCATCGTCGGGTATACGAACGCAGGGAAGAGCACGCTCCTCAACGCGCTGACCGACTCGACGGTGCTGGCGGAGAACAAGCTGTTCGCGACGCTCGATCCGACCTCGCGCCGGCTGCGCTTTCCGCGCGATCGCGAGGTGATCATCACCGATACGGTGGGCTTCATCCGCGGCCTGCCGAAAGACCTGTTCGCCGCCTTCCGCGCCACGCTGGAAGAGCTGGAAGAGGCGGATCTCCTGCTGCACGTCATCGACGCGAGCGATCCGCGCCATGACGAGCAGGCGGAGGCCGTGGAGCGCCTGCTCTCCGAGCTCGCGGTCCGGGACACTCCGCGGCTGCTCGTCTTCAACAAGGCGGACCGCGCTCCCGACGCGGCGAGCGCCCTGGCCGTGCGGGACGACGGCGTGGCGGTCTCCTCGGTGACCCGTCAGGGATTTCCGGAGCTGCTCGCGCGCTGCGAGGAGATCCTCTGGAAGCGCGGGAAGGTCCTCGCGCCCGGCGAGCAGCTGCAGTTCGCCCGGCCGCGGTAGTCGCGGCCGCGACTACTGTCCCTCTCGAAGACGCAGCAGCTGCCCGCCGCAGAGGGGCATGCCTTCCGCCGGAGGCGCCGGACCGCCATAGCGGAGCCGCTCGCCGGTGAAATGGAAGGCGGCCTTGGGAAGGCGCGCCAGCGCCGACTCCGTCTCGTCGAACAGGCTGACGTGCTCGTGCGGCCGCGCGATGGCGCGGCCCGCGAGCGCCGGGATCAACTGTGTCGCATCGCCGTACGCGCCGTCGATTCACGGCGGAGGCCGGCGTCTCGCGACCGACGCATCGGATCGCGGCGACGTCGCCGGCAGCCCAGCAGCAGTCCCGCGATCGCCCCGGCGGGACCCGCCGAGCCCGGCAGCGCGGCGATCGCCGCGCCGGAGATCGCGCCGACCAGGATTGCGCCGGCGCTCGCGCTCAAGTTCTTCGCAACAGCGGCAGAACGCGCTCGCGCAGGTCGTCGACCGCGTCGAACATGGCCTCGCGGATCTTGTCGATCGCCTGGACGCACGGCGCGGATCGCGCGTGGCCGGTGACGGTGCCGGTCCAGACTGGATCGCCCGAGCGCGCGAGTGTCGCGTCCAGCACCACCACGGCGTCCCCGTTCCCGCTGTTGACGACGCTCGCCTGCGGCTGGTCCAGCGGCGGCGCGTCGGGCCCGACCGGTTGGACCGGGCTGGACGGTGGCCGATCGGTCCTGCGCGCGTGCGTGTTCTCCTCGCCCAGCGTAGCCTCGCGCAGCACGACGGTGAGCACCCAGGGCGCGCGATCGGAGTTGCTCGTCTCGGCGCCTGCGTCGCTGAACGACGCGACCAGCGCCTTGTACGCGCGCGAAGGAAGATCCTGCGAGATCTGCCCGCAGCCGATTCCGGGGGTCGGTCGGGCATCGGCTGGCACGGGCAGGCCCAGCTTCACGCCGCGTAGCGCCTGGGGGTCCACGGCGCGGCGCGTCCGGGCGGGCGTGCACGCGGCGAGCAGGATCAGGAAGGCGAGTCGCTTCATCTTGCGCGTGGACGCCCAGCGGGACAGCGAGTCGCCCCCGGAGGCGCCGGATCGAAGAGCGTCACGCCGCAGCAGAGCGTGACGCTCTTCGAGATGATCATCAAATATCGAAGTAGAGCGCGAACTCCATCGGCGTCGGGCGCAGCCGCACCGGGTTCAGCTCCTTCTCCACCTTGTAGTCGAGCCAGGTGCTGATCACGTCCTCGGTGAAGACGTCGCCCTTGAGCAGGAACTCATGGTCCCCCTTCAGCTCGCCGAGCGCCTCCTCGAGCGAGCCGGGCATCTTCGGGACGTCCTTCAGCTCCTCGGGGGAGAGGCCGTAGATGTCCTTGTCCAGGGGATCGCCGGGATCGGTGCGGTTCTGGATCCCGTCCAGCCCCGCCATCAGCATGGCGGAGAAGGCGAGGTACGGGTTGCAGGACGGGTCGGGCGAGCGGAACTCCAGGCGCTTCGCCTTCGGGCTCGGAGAGTACATCGGGATGCGGACCGCCGCCGACCGGTTGCGCGACGAGTACGCCAGGTTCACCGGCGCCTCGAAGCCGGGCACCAGCCGTTTGTAGCTGTTCGTGGTCGGACAGCAGATCGCCGCGAGCGCCCGGGCGTGCTTGAGGATGCCGCCGATGTAATGCATGGCGGTCTCGCTCATCCCCGCGTAGCCGTCGCCCGCGAAGATCGGCTTGCCACCCTTCCAGATGCTCTGGTGCGTGTGCATGCCGGAGCCGTTGTCCCCGAAGATCGGCTTGGGCATGAAGGTGACGGTCTTGCCGTTTCGCAGCGCGACGTTCTTGAGGATGTACTTGTACCAGGTCATCTTGTCCGCGCACTTGAGCAGGCTCTCGAAGCGGATGTCGATCTCCGCCTGACCCGCGGTGGCCACCTCGTGGTGCTGCTTCTCCA
>MNFJ01000179.1:7849-10696 GCA_001918155.1 Deltaproteobacteria bacterium 13_1_40CM_4_68_19 | reverse complement strand
GTTGGGCTCGCGATGCGCGCTCTCATGCGCGACCTTGCGCCTGGAGCGTTCACGTATGCCCCGCCTGCTCTCGCCCTGCTGGAGCGGGCGATCGACATCGATCGCCAGTATGCCGATCTCGGCCTCGGCCTGGTGGATGCATCAGTGGTCGCTCTCGCCGGGCTGTTGCTTGGTTCCGAGCCGTGCCCTGTAGCTTTTCTCCTGTGCCCTGGGGTCCCTCCCCTCGCGCGTGAGCGCCACCGCCGCGGTCAGGGGCGAGGAGCGGAGCGGTGCAGGTAGACGTCGAGGTCCTCGATGGCGATGCGCAGGAGCGAGCCCACGCGCGCTACTCGCGCTTTGCAGTCTCGTAGCGAACGGGCAGCGGCCCGTCGCTCACACTTTCCGCCGCGACGAGGCGCATGTCTTCGGCTTCGCTAACGGCCGCGCCCCCTGCAGCGTCGGGCTGCAACCGGCACCGAGCGTGGCACTCCATCTTCCGGTCGTAGCAATCGCGGTAGCAGCTCTGAGGCGCCGGCGGGACGAGCTTGTTGCACGCATCGACACAGCGGCATTGCGTGTCGTCGCACCGCTGCTCGCAGGTCTGCGGCGGCGGATGGTCGTGCCCCATCGCCATCCGCGTAGCGACGCCGAGAAGCAGGCCGAAGAAGACAGCGAGCAGAAGGCGGCTCATGGCTCGTCCGCGCCATTGCTTTCCCCTCCGTCCGTTAGATGCTGCGACGCGTCTTGTTGTTCAAGCCCGTCTCTCGCGCGCGCGAGGCGGAGGACAGCTGGTCTGCTCGAGGGGAGATAGCCGCGCGTCAACTGGCCACTCCGCCGTCGCGCTCATGGAGCAGCGTCAGCACTCGGGAGTCTTGTACGAGCTTCACGGTGGTCGAGGGCATCGCGGGTTCTCTTACCGGGTGAGGAACCCCGGCCTCACCATTGACTTCATAATATGCCCGGACCCGGCGGTGCGGCCATGTGATGTAGCCCCCTCTTGAACCGGACAGGCTGCGCGAGTCATGGGAGCAGCCTAGGATGAGCACAAAGACACCCGACGAGGTGCAGGTCATCGAACCGCCCCGCCCCGGCAAGCGGCGCTACTACACGGCGCAGGAGAAACTCGGCGACCTCCAGATGATCGCGCACGCCAGGTGGAGGAAGCCGAGGTAAAAGAGCGATCAGCGACGGCCGGCCGCGGACCGAAATCTGGCGATCGATGTCGATCGCCCGCTCCAGCAGGGCGAGAGCAGGCGGGGCATACGTGAACGCTCCACGCGCAAGGTCGCGCATGAGAGCGCGCATCGCGGGCCGCTCATCCCTGCTCTCAGGGATGATCTGTCGGTCGGACCTGCCATGTCGCAGCCCGCTGGTTATCCGCTTGCCCGCCGACACGCGGCTCGCAGCGAGCGCTCCGATCAGGGACGCGATTAGCGCAAGGAACGCTGCGCCTGCTCCTGCTCCGGTGGTCTTGGCAGCCGTGTCCGCAACGTCGGATGCACGCTCGCGATCCGCTGGCGTCGGACCGCCGGTCTTCGCCCGCACGTTGCTCTCGCGGTGTTGCGCCGGACGCACCATAGCTCAGAGGTGATCTTCAGGCGACTTCGGGTTTTCAGCGACCTGCTGGACAGGGCAGCAGCCTGCCTTCGTCGCCGTTGTAGTGCATTGCGCACGTCTACCAGGGTCGTGCGCCCATCCTCGACGAACTGCCGCCTCAAGGCTGGAAGAGTCCTTCCCAAGTCCTTCCCCTTGTCCAGTGTCACTGTAAGACGATTTGCAAGTCGCTCGTGTGTGGTGCTAAGCGGGGGATGGATCACTCATCCGGGGGGATGCTGAAAATCTGATCTGCATCCGTGGCCAATGGCGCTGCCGTTGATCCAACGGATGTCCATTGCCAGGCGTTGCTGCCGCAGCGCTCTCTCGGTGAGCAGGGCGGGCGCGGCCGTGGCAGGAAGCATTCGTCGAAAGGAGTCCGTCATGGCGCACCGACGGAATCGATGGCTCCTCTTTTGCCTTTCCATTTCGCTCTTGCCCACCGCCTGCAACAGGGCGCAGCGCTCACCCATGCGCGAACCCTCCCTCGAAGCCACGCTCGAGGGGGCTCCGCCCGCGGCGGCGTCCGAAACCGTCGCGACGGGGGACGAAGCCGCGGAAGGGCCCGACTGTAGTGCGCTCGGCCGGCGCGTCACGCACTGCCTGGGGCCTGCCGGCGGCAGCGTGCGCATCGGTCCGCTTGGAGCCGTAGTGGCCACGTCGGATGGCCTGCTCACGCTCGAGGTGCCTGCGGCGGCGCTGAGGTCGCCGGTCACCGTCCGGATCGCGCCGACCACGGCGCCACCCTGGACCGAGGGCTTCGTCAGCCACGTCTACGATTTCTCGCCGGACGTGGATTTCGCCATCCCGGCCCGCCTCACGCTGGCCTACCGGAACGCGGACGTGCCGGAAGGGGTACCGGAGGTGAAGCTCTCGCTCTACACGGTCGAGAACGGGGCCTGGACGCGCGCCCGCGAGTCGGCGATCGACCGTCGCAAGCATGAGGTGAGCGCACCGCTGGACCGGCTGCGCACGGCCGGGGCACTGGCGCCCATGACGTCGCTGTCCATCCTGTCGCCGGCCGGGACCTTGAAGGTGGGCGACAGCCAGGTCTTCCAAGCCGTCACCGTCCCGGAGGGACGGGCGGTGAGTTGGGCCGTCGCGCCGCGGACGATCGCCGTCATCGATTCGCACACGGGTAGGCTCACCGCACTCGCCCCGGGACGTGCCCGCGTGGTCGCGTCCGGAGCGAGCCTGTTGCGCGCCGCGGAGGTCGAGGTCGTGCTGCCCACGGGGCCGGGCGTCGACGGGACCCGCTGATTGTCTTTGTCCCCG
>MNFJ01000179.1:0-7800 GCA_001918155.1 Deltaproteobacteria bacterium 13_1_40CM_4_68_19 | reverse complement strand
CTGCTTTCGCTCATCGATGGAGCCAACTGCGAGCCGCACGCTTTCCCAACATATCGATTGATTCCATAGCAGGGGGGAAATGGAATGTACGCTTTGTTTGCACTGCTTTTCGCCGTGTCGTCTCAAACAATCCACCAAGCGGAACGGAGAGTAAGCTGTGGCTCCTACACAAACCCGCAAAGCAGTCGTGGCTGAACACTCGCTCAAGAGCCAGAAGCGCGTTCTCGAAGTGGAGGACGATCCCGATATCCGCGAGATGGTGTCGGAGTTACTCCTGAGCGAGGGCTACAAGGTCGTGTCGGCGGAGCACGGTCAAGACGCACTCGAGAAGATGGAGGGCGGTTTCAGGCCCGACGTCATCCTGCTCGATCTCATGATGCCGGTACTCAACGGGTTCGATGTTCTCCGGGCGATGCATCGAACGCCGCGTTGGTCATCGATTCCCGTGGTGATTGTGAGCGCGAACCAGGGCCACGACCTCGTCGAACTCGGGGCTGCGGCGATCATCCGCAAACCCTTTGACCCCAACGTACTCCTCAAAACGCTACGGCGGTTACTGAATCGCGCTGCGGCAAGAATTCCCTCAGCAGCTGCCCGGTGAAAGCGTCCGGCGCTCGCTTGAGCGCCGTCGCTGTCGTCTTCATCTTTCCGGTGCTCGGCAAGCTCGTGACCAAGGGTCGACCAGCGCCTTCTGCTCGTCGTCGCGAACGCCGGCATCTTCACCAGCCTGTGGCTGAACGCGCACCTGAGGGCGGACGTGACCACGGGTCAGGTCGCCCTCCCGCTCTTCGTCGCCATCGGCACCGGATTCGGCTTCGGTTCCAATGACGGGTTTGGTGTCGCATCGCTCCCTGCGGCGCAGCGGCCAGGCTGAACGGGCCTCTTCAACCGCGCGAGCTCGGGGGCATCGATCGGAACGGCATGGATGAGCACGATGCTCGCGCGACAGGTGAAACCCCCACCGCGAGACCGTTTCCGGTCATTTTCTTGGACAAGATCTGGACAAGGTGGGCGACGACGCGCGTGCGAGAACCCAACCGGCCGGTGGCCAAAGGGCTCGAAACCAAAGCGAACCTTAGCCTAGCAGCTCGCTGGCGACCTTCGGGTTCGCAGGACGATTCACCAAGACGATGGCCCCACCGGCTAAGTACAGATGGGGCCAATGGAATTTGGTTGCGGGGCTCCAGCACTTCCTTCAGCCGCGTACCGAGCGGTGCTTCGGGGGCACGCAGCGCCTCGTCCGCGAGGGACTGAAGCAAGCGCAGGTATCTCTTGTCATGCTGCTCATCGAGCCGCATGTGCTCCTGGAACAGGTCGGTCACCGTGACGATCGTGCGCTGAAGGGCGGAGAAGATCCGATCCCTGTCTTGCCGGGAGGGCCGCTCATCCGGGGGAAGCGCTTCCGATACTGAGGCGACGCAGCGCTCGAGAATGGCAAACTCATCGACGATTTCCGCGAGGTCGAACCCGTGCCGGATTCGAGAGCCGAGATGACTCTCCAGATGCTCTCGAAGCCGTTCAGGCGAATCCTCTCCCCCGCGAGGGCAGCCAGGTGGGCGGGCATCAGGTTACGCAATTCGAGACCTGAGAGGCCCCTCGCTGATGCAGCCTTCTGCGCCTCGGCAGCCCACCGCTCGACGATGGCGTTGCGATGGCGCTGGATGGCCTCGAACACCGCCATGGTCCTCCTTCTAATACCCGCTTCGCGAAAGCTCACGTCGAGCAAATTGCCGACGGGCGAGCCTTGGACCAGCCTGCGCGCTGCGGGTCACACGCCGTAAGCCTTGGCCGGCTACCGCGCTCGTCCCATGCCTCGACCGTCTGGTTCCAGGTCCGCTCGACGATCTTCTTGGTGAGATTCACGGCGATGGTCGTCGCCACCGCCGCGAGGACCTTCTCCCCGACGGGCGCCTCCCCGCGCGCCAGCTTCTCCGGCTTGTCCACCGCGCGCCCGAACGGGATCCGCAGCCGCTTCACCTTCTGCGGCAGCTGCGGGCGCTCCGCGACGTGGGACACCAAGCGCGTCGCGATGGAGACGGAGCTCGGCGCGTACCACAGCCGTTCGGGACGCGCTTAACCTTAGGCATTCGGTGCCGCATCAAGCAGCGTTTCCGACGGGACGCGCTAAGGATCATCGAGCGTCACGCTGGCGGCACAATTGCTGACCTGAGAAATCTCCTGCGCGGGGTCCATCGCGCTCGTGACCACGAAGTTCACGCTGCCTCCTCAATCCCGGCACACGTTGAACGCGCGTCGTCCAGCTCGGAGATTCCAGATACAAGCGGAAACATGATTCGCAGTGGGCCCACCGCCGCTGCGCCGTAGATGTGCGGGCGCTTCCCGCTGGAGCTGGCGGCGGCGGGAGGCGGCAGCTATGTCGGAGGGATGAGCGTCCAGTAATGGTGCCCGATACGGAAATGCTTGCGCAGGCGCGCCGCCGTTTCGTACGGAACGAGCGAGTCGAGGAAGATCTGCTTGAAAATCTCCTCCCCGGCAAGCTCTGATGCCGAACCGCGGAGCTTCTTGACAGAGGTATCGGTAGACGTCATGGCTTCCACCCGATCTCGGATTGGAACGCGTCCCAGGCCTTCTCCAGCCCGACCTTGAGGTCCGCTACGCCTTCCGTGCCCGCGGCTCGCAGCAGCTCGAAGCGGCGGCTCACTTCGGCATATCGAGCCTCGAAGTTCATCAGCTTCCTTCTGCGGACCAACGCGGAGAAGGCTGGCGCTGCGGCGCGCATCGTCACGGACAGGCTGTCGAGCCTGGCCTTTCCTTGCCGCAGCAGCGCTTCGGTCTTTGTCATGTAAGGATCCATCGTCACATCCCCAGTTCCGCTGCAGGACTTCTGCCCCCGACCTTTTCCGCCACCATTGCTTCCGTAGTGAGCATCAGCGACGCCACAGAGGCCGCGTTCTGCAGCGCGAACCGCGCCACCTTGGTCGGGTCGATGATTCCGGCCCCGAACAGATCCTCGTACTGGCCGGTGACCGCATTGAACCCGAACGCTCCCGCGCCCTCGTGCACCTTGTTGACGACGATGCTGCCCTCCCAGCCGCCGTTCTGTGCGATCTGGCGCATCGGTTCTTCGAGCGCCCTGCGGACGATGTCCGCGCCGAACTTCTCTTCGCCCTCCAGCGCGAGCTCGTCGAGAGCGGGCAGGCAGCGCAGGTACGCCACGCCGCCGCCGGGGACGATGCCCTCTTCCACCGCCGCGCGCGTCGCGTGCAGCGCGTCCTCGACGCGGGCCTTCTTCTCTTTCATTTCCGTCTCGGTGGCCGCGCCGACGTTGATGATCGCGACGCCACCGACCAGCTTGGCGAGCCTCTCTTGCAGCTTCTCGCGATCGTAGTCCGAGCCCGCGGTCACGTCCTCGAGCTGCGCCCGGAGCTGCTTCACCCGCGCCTCGATGGCTGCCTTCCCCCCGCCGCCGTCGACGAGCGTGGTGTTGTCCTTGTTGACGACGATGCGCTTGGCGCTCCCGAGATCCGCGAGCTGCAGGTTCTCCAGCTTGATGCCCAGGTCCTCGGCGATCATCCTGCCGCCGGTGAGGGTGGCGATGTCCTCGAGCATCGCCTTGCGGCGGTCGCCGAAGCCCGGTGCCCGCACCGCGCAGGCATTGAGCGAGCCGCGCAGCTTGTTGACGACCAGCGTGGCAAGCGCATCCCCCTCCAGTTCCTCGGCGATGATGAGCAACGGCTTGCCTGCCTTCGCCACCTGCTCGAGCACCGGCAAGAGATCCTGCATCCCGGAGATCTTCTTCTCGTGGATGAGGACATATGCATCTTCGAACACCGTCTCCATGCGCTCCGGGTCGGTGACGAAGTACGGCGAGAGATACCCGCGGTCGAACTGCATGCCCTCGACGACCTCGAGCGTCGTTTCGAGGCCTTTCGCCTCCTCGACGGTGATCACACCCTCCTTGCCCACTTTGGCCATCGCCTCGGCGATGATGTTGCCGATGGTCTTGTCGCCGTTGGCCGAGATGCTGCCCACCTGGGCGATGTCCATCTCGCCGCGCGTCGCCTTGGAAAGCTTCTTCAGCTCCTCGACAACCGCGGTGACGGCCTTGTCGATGCCGCGCTTGATGGCCATAGGGTCGTTGCCTGCGGCGACCAGTCTGCTGCCCTCGCGGAAGATGGCCTGCGCGAGCACGGTGGCCGTGGTCGTCCCGTCGCCGGCGATGTCGGAAGTGCGCGAGGCGACCTCCTTGACCATCTGCGCACCCATGTTTTCGAACGGATCGTGCAGGACGATGGCCTTGGCCACGGTGACGCCGTCCTTGGTGATGAGCGGAGCGCCGAACGATTGCTCGAGCACGACGTTGCGGCCTCTGGGCCCGAGCGTGACCTTGACCGCGTCGGTGAGCGTGTTGACGCCCTTGCGGATCGCCTCGCGCGCGCGGACGTCGAACAGGAGTTGCTTGGCCATGGATCGCAGCTGCCTTTCCCGGACGAGGTGCTCAGCCGCCACTCGCTCCGGCGTGGGCGGGGCCGTCGATCGGGAAATGGGCCGCGAGAAAACCGGCGGACTGGTGCAGAGCCTAACCGCCTCGCGCGCGCGGCGCTTGCGATTGCCGGCAGCACGCGTCGCTATTCCCTGGAACAGCTGTTACACGTGCTGCGCATGGGCGCGCGATACGAGCACTACCGGTGGTGGTTGCTGGACGGCGATCTCGAGATCGTCTCGGACGGCAGGGTCGCCGGTGCGTCGCTGCTGGCGGCGCTCGCCGACCTGAGCCGGCAGATCGACCGGCTCGGTAACCGCGGGCAGCATCCGACCAACCAACCCTACAGACTCATCGTCTACAAGGGCGCCGCCGTGGTCGCGGTGCGGCCGGCAACACTCGGAATCTGCTGAAGGACTCATGCTTTCGCGATGACCTGCTCCAGCGAGAGCAGTCTTGCCGCACCGCCTTCATTTCGGCGAGCGCAATGCCCAGCGCGCCGCTGATGCTCTTGCCCTCGCCCGTCGCTATTCGGTCTGTTGGAGGGCCCGCTCCATCTCGCGTTCCGCCGGGGACAATCGCCCGCTTCGCATCCTCGATCTTCGCCCTCAAGGCTGCCGCATCATGAGATCCACCGCCCGGCGTGCACGGGGCATGTCGCCAGCCAGGGCTGCTGCTGGAGCGCGCCGCGATCGAGATCGGCGCCGCAGAGCTGGCAGCGACCGTACGCGTCGGTGTCGAAGGTCTTGATGGCGCGATCGATCTGGTCGAGGAAGTTTCGGAGCCGCAGCTCCGGATCCTGGCCCGGACCGGATGGCACGGGCAGCGACGCGAGATCCACGTCCTTTCCGGAGAGCACTGCCTCGAGCAGGTCGGCTACGTCCTGGCCCTTGTGCAGAAGGGCGGACTTCCAGGCGGGATCGGCGATCATCGGGAACTCCTGGGGCGAATCTGATCGTAGCGTTCCGTTTCGCCGTCTGCCCGCACATTCGCCTTCCGGCAGCGCGATTGACGAGCTATCGCGCGCCGGGCTCTTAGACTCATCTTGCTCCGTCTCGCTTATCGCCTGCCCATCCCGGACTCGCGGAGGTGCCTCGGCGCGACTCGAAGTCGCGCGAAACCCGCGGCTTCGCGAGCGGCGTTCTGCGCGAGGAGAAGCGCGATGGACAGGGTGGATCTGCGGGCGGCGGTGGAGCAGGTCGATCGCGAAATCGCCGCACTCCCGCTGGCATCGTCGGTGCTGCGCGGCGCGTGGTCGCAGCTCGTCTGCGCGCTGGCGCTCGGGCCTGAGAGGCCGACGCGCAAGTGCCCGCACTGCGGCAACGTCGGAATGTGCGACGCGACGCTGTGCGGATACTGCTGGAAGAAGCTCGTGCCGGCGGACGATGCGGAACGCTGCGGCGACCCCGCCTATCTGGTCTCGGTGACCTGAGCACGCGGGCGGGCCGACGCTGACCGGCGATGATTGGAGGAGTGCAATGCGCACCATCTCGTGGAAGCTCCTTGCCGCTCTGAGTGCATCGCTTGCGTTCGGTGCCGATGCCGACACGGCGTCGGGATACAAGGGAATCGCCTGGGGCACACCGTGCGGCGAGGCCGTCCAGCAGATGGAGGCGAAGGGCTTCGTCTTCGATCGCAAGGACAAGATCGAAGTGCCGGGTCAGGCTCGCTCGCCACAAGAGTCCCAGCTGTTCCTGCCCAAGGGCGGACGGGCGTCATGCGCCAGCGAGGAGTCAGATCTGATGCTGGATACCCGGCAGGCGAACCCGTACGTCGAGATCGCCGCTGCATCGGGAGACATCACGATCACCCTGCTATGCCGCAACCAGAGGTTCGTCGGCGCGCGACTCGAAACGCCAGTGCGCAGGACCGTCGCGGCGACCATGCTGGCGCGGGCGGCGGGAGTGGCAGTGAGGACGGTCCGCGCCGATACATGTGATGGACGGAGTTGGAAGTGCACGGCAGACCATTCCCTCCTTCTTCCGCGCGGAGATGCCGTCCGCTACCTGGAGTGGCCCGTCCGCTCATCGCGGGATTATGTCGGCCAGGACCCGCCGCCGATCCGGTACTGGATCCTCGCGCAGGCCGAGGACCGCGCGCTTCAGACCGCATCTCTCGCCTGCACGAGCAAGCGGCTGGCTGCGGACCGGCTGGAGAAACGAAGGATCGAAAACGGGAATCGGGCCGCGGTCCAGTGAGCAGCGGTCCGGCTTGCACCCGCCGCTACTGGCGAAACGTGGTGAAACCGATGAGGTACGAACATGGCTGGCCTGATCTCGTCACTGGTGGCGCTCGAGTTGTCGATCTTCATCTGCGTTTTCCTCGTGTCGACCTTTGCGGACTTCGTGCCGGCGAGGGCATGGCGATGAGCGGACTGCGCCCGGCGCGGCCGATGCTCCTCGTGGCGGCGGCGCTCCTCGTCGCTTGGGGCCTCGGCCTCAATCTCCCGAACGCCGCGGCCGGCGGCATCCACTTGTTGCTGATCGCTGCGATCGCGGTCGCAATTGCCGGCATCACGTTGGGCCGGAAGCTCGTAATCATCGAGCGCCGCCCGCACCCTGACTCAGTCGAGATCGGGGGTTCACTTGGCGCCGGCACAGCTTGACGAAGCGGAGCTGAAGCGGGAGCTCGCGTCGCTCGATGAGCTGCTCGGGGACACGCGCGTCCGCTTCCGCCAGGGCAAGACGCAGTTTGCTTCTTTGCAGAAACTCATCGACGTCGATATGGACATCCGCAATGCGCTCGCGCGGCCGCTCTCGGCGGAGTTGCAGCTCGATGTCCGCCGCCTCATTGCGCGCCTGCACACGCTCGATCCGCACTGAGCGCGCCGCATGCCGTTCTTCCTGCCGCTGGGAGTCCTCAGCGGCTTCTCGAGCGCCATCCCCTACGTCGGTCCTCTGGTCGAAGGCAGCCATCACCCCTGCTCGCGTTCCGGGAATGCGCTGCTGGGCTGGTACCTCGCCGGCCTCAACTTCCAAGTGGAGCACCACCTGTTCCCGCAGTGTGCCACCTGCACTATCCGGCGCTCTCCAGGATTGTCGAGGAGACCTGCCGTGCATTACCAGTGCGAACCGTCACTGCAACTCGCCGCGAACTGGCGGTGGTTGCGTCGCATGGGATCCGCACCCCGCGCAAAGTGCCAACGGGACCCGGCGCCTCTCGAGAGCTGAACGACGCCGGGGCGTTGAATGGAGCGGAACGCCAGACGCCGTTTCCGAGCGGCGTCCCCGCTCGAGCCCGATCAGGCGATGGGCACCGTTCTACCCATACCCTGCCCGCCGAGACTCGAGTCGGTCTGCACCTAGCGTTGAAGGACATCTCCGGTTGCCGCGCTTGCCCTGAAGACGTCAGCACGT
>MNFJ01000116.1 GCA_001918155.1 Deltaproteobacteria bacterium 13_1_40CM_4_68_19 | reverse complement strand
GGGCGAGCTCGCGGTGCACGAGCGTGCCCGCGTCTCCCGCCAGCCGCCGCTCCGAGGGGCGGCGCGCTCCGAAGAGACCCGCGCGCAGCTTCACGCGCAGGATGCGGGTCACGGCGTCGTCGATGCGCGACATGGGGACTGCGCCGCTCTGGACGAGCTGGATGGTGTTGTCGATGAACTGGCGCCACTCGGCGGGAACCATGAAGACATCGATGCCGGCGTTCAACGCCTGGGCGCAGCGGAAGTTGCTGCAGCCGGTCACCTGGCCGATCCCGTTCCAGTCGGACACGACGAGCCCGTCGAAGCCCATCTTCCCCTTCAGGACATCCGTGATGAGGTAGCGGCTCCCGTGGACCTTGCCCTCGTGGATGTTCAGCTCCTCGTTGGTCCAACTGCTGAACGAGATCATCACGGTCTGTGCACCCGCGCCCAGCGCGCCGAAATAGCCCTGGCCGTGGATTTCTCGCAGAACGGCCTCCGACGACGGGTTCACTCCCTGGTCCCTGCCCTCGGCGGTGCCGCCGTCGCCGATGAAGTGCTTCGCGGTCGCGAGCACGCCTCGGAGCCTGCGCACCGAGCGATCCTCGTCCTCGCCCTCGCCCGCGTTCTGGAGCCCGGCCACGTAGGCCGCGGCGTACGCGCGGGTGATGGCGGGATCCTCGGAGAACCCCTCGTACGTCCGGCCCCAGCGATCGTCGCGCACTATCGCCAGGGTAGGCGCGAAGGCCCAGTCCTGGCCGGTGACGCGGACCTGCTCCGCGGTCGCACGGGCGATCCGCCGCACCAGGCACGGGTCGTGCGCGGCGCCGAGGCCGATGTTGTGGGGGAAGAGCGTGGCGCCGAACACGTTGCTGTTCCCGTGGACCGCGTCGATCCCCCACATGATGGGGATCTTCACCTCGCCGTCGGCCGCGAGCGCCGCGTCCCAGTAGGCGTCGGCGAACGCGAGCCAGGCGGATGGCGTCGCGTGCTTGTCGTTGTTGGGCCACGAGCCGCCACCGTTCAGCACCGAGCCGATGTGATACTGGCGCACCTCGGCAGGGGTGATGCTCTGGATCTCCGCTTGCGTCATCTGGCCGACCTTCTCGGGGAGAGTCATGCGCGAGACCATGCCGGCGATGATTGCCTCGGTGAAGGGATCGCGCCGGATCTCGCTCCGGATCCGCGGCCAGTCCGTCGTAGCTGGCGGCAGGCGCGGGATCTCGCCGCAGCGCGCTTCGTCGTCCTCCCGGGCCTGGGCCCTCTGATCGCCCGCGGCGCCCATGACGAGGACAAGCCCGACGAGAACGGCAGGACCGGACGACGAACGCCTTCGGGCAGGGGACATGCGTAGCTCCTCTCGAACGACGGGTGCGCGCTTATTTCACGCGGCGGATCGGACAGCTGAGGACGGCCCTGTCGCCTGCGTCAGTTCCGGATTCGTTCCGAGCGGCGGAGCAGAGCACGAGGCGGGCCTTTACACCGCAGTGGGTGCAGCGGGCAAACGCATGGAGCGGAGTTGTTTGGTCGCCGTCAGCGCAGTTGCTGCAATTCTGCACGTCGCGGGCTGACGGCCCGCGCAAGCGAAAGGCCTGGACTTCGAATCCAGGCCTTTCGAGGGAGTGAGAGCGGAAGGAATCGAACCTTCAACCTATGGATTAAGAGTCCATTGCTCTGCCAGTTGAGCTACGCTCCCGTATTCGTCGGCCCGCCGAGGGCGGCGCTGTGTATCCGGTGCCCGCCAGACCGTCAAGCTGGATTGGGGTGGCTGACCGGACTCGAACCGGCAACACCTGGAGTCACAGTCCAGTGCTCTACCATTGAGCTACAGCCACCGTACTGATCTCACTGACGCAGTTCCGATCTGAAGAACCAGTCATCCCTTCGACCAAAGCGGTCAGGGAAAAAGTCTCGACAAACGCTCGCTCCTTCCTCAGTTGGGGCCGCCGGATCTACACGATCCCTCACGACGGCGCCACCCCTTTGGGCTTGGAGCGGGAGTTGCTACTATGTCGACCTCGCGGAGCGCCTGCGGTCGACACGCCGGCATCGCGCCCATAGCTCAGCTGGATAGAGCGCCAGCCTTCTAAGCTGGATGCCGCAGGTTCGAATCCTGCTGGGCGCGCCAATTTGCAAGAAGTCGGGGCGAGAGGATTCGAACCTCCGACCTCCTGCGCCCAAGGCAGGCGCGCTACCAGGCTGCGCTACGCCCCGCTGAAAGCGGAGGGGAAGTACACGGTTTCAGGGCGTGGATCAAGCTTCACACGGCGCCGTCGCGCGCGAGCCGCTCCAGGACCGGCCGCAGCCGCGCGAGGGCACGCCCGCGATGCGACAGGCGATTCTTCTCGGTCGAGTCCAGCTCCGCCAGCGTCTTTCCCGGCGCTTCCGCCGGCAGGAAGAGGGGATCGTAGCCGAACCCGTTCGTTCCCCGTTCCTCGAGCGCGATGCTTCCGTCCACCTGCCCTTCCGCCCGCAGGATCCGCTCGCCTTCGGGCGGGCTGAGCGCGACCGCGCAGAAGAAGTACGCCGTGCGCTTCTCCTCGGGAATGCCGCGCAGCGCCTGAAGGAGCCTGGCGCGGCGCTCCTGGTCGGTCGGCGCATACCGCGCGCTGTGCACTCCCGGGGCGCCGCAGAGCGCGTCCACGCAGAGCCCGCTGTCGTCGGCGAGCGTCCAGAGCCCGCTCTGCCGCGCGCAGATGGTCGACTTCTGCGCCGCGTTGTCGTGGAAGGTCGCGCCGGTCTCGTCGGGCGCGGGTAGCCGGACCTCCCGCAGCGAGAGCAGCTCGAGCGCGATGCCGGCGAGGATCTCGCGGATCTCGACGAGCTTCCCGGCGTTGGAGGTCGCAACCAGCAGCTTCACTTCGCGAATGCTCCGGCGATCGCCGCGAGCTGCTTCTGGTGCAGCTCGGCGAGGCCTTTCTGCGCGAGCGCGACCATTTCGGCGAGTTGGCCGGGCGTGAACGGCCGCTTCTCGGCCGTGCCCTGCACCTCGAGCAGCTCGCCCGCCGCGTTGCCCACGACGTTCATGTCCACTTCGGCGGCGAAGTCCTCCTCGTAATCGAGATCGAGCAACGCCTGTCCGGCGAGGATGCCGACGCTGACCGCGGCGACCGGGGCGCGCAGCGCTTTGTCACGCTGCATCCGGCGCAGCGCGATCCCGAGCGCCGCGTAGCCCCCGGTGATCGCGGCGGTCCGCGTGCCCCCGTCGGCCTGCAGCACGTCGCAGTCGATCAAGACCTGCCGTTCCCCGAGCGTCTGCAGATCGACGGCCGCGCGCAGTGCGCGCCCGATGAGCCGCTGGATCTCCTGCGTGCGTCCGCTCTGCTTGCCCTTGGCTGCCTCGCGGTCCGTGCGCGTGTGCGTCGAGCGCGGCAGCATCCCGTACTCGGCCGTCACCCAACCGCGCCCGGATCCCTTCACGTGGCTCGGGACCCGCTCCTCGCCGCTCGCGGTGCAGAGGACGCGCGTGCGCCCGAAACTGCACAGCACGCTGCCTTCGGCATGCTCCGTGAAGTTGGTCGCCAGCGTCACTGTGCGGAGCTGATCCGGTCCGCGGTCTTTCCGAGGCATGGGCCGTGCGACTTACCGCGTCCCACCGGGTGAGGCAACCGAGGCGGCGTTCACCGGGACGCCGTCAGGCTTTTCCGCAGGGGACCTGACCTGCGCCACCAGCCGGCGCGCGAGAACCTTGTCGGCGAAGTCGCGCACGCCGTCCGCGAGCGCCCGCGCCACCTTGCCCTGATAGGTCTTGCCGCCGAGCATGTGCCCTTCGCGCGGATGCGAGATGAACCCGATCTCCACCAGCGCCGAGGGCATGCGCGTACCGGACAGGACCAGGAAGGGCGCCTGCCGCACTCCGCGAGACGGCGCGCGCGTCCCGCGGACGATGTGTTGCTGAACGATCAGCGCCAGGGCAGCGGAGTCGTTGCGCGCCTGGCCGAGCGCGAGGTCGTTGAGGATTCCGGTCACCGCGTCGCTCGCCTTCGGCAGCGGCACCGCGTCGGGGCCGCCGTTCTCCAGCTGGGCGAGCATCTTCGCTTCCGCGTCGGTCGGGTCCGGAGAGAGGAAGTAGGTCTCGACGCCGCGGGTCACCTTGCGGTCCTCGTGTTTTTCCATCGCGTTGCAGTGGATGGAGAGGAAGACGTCCGCGCCGGCTTCGTTGGCGATGCGCACGCGGTCCGCGAGCGGCACGTCCTCGTCCGTGTCGCGGGTGAGGATCACGGTCGCTCCCTGCTGCTCGAGGAGCTCCTTCGTCTTCTGCGCCACCTGCAGCGCGATCACCTTCTCGTGCAGGCCGCGGCGGCCGTGGGCGCCGTCGTGCGGCCATCTGCCGCCATGACCGGGGTCGAGCACCACGACGAGCGGTGACTGCTGCTCCGCGGCCGCGGGCAGGGCAAAGAGGGCCATGCTCAGCGCAAGGGCGCGGTGCACGCCCGAAAGCTTACCAGAAAGGCAAGCGATTCCCAGGCTTACAGAGACTCACCCCGGAGCGCATTGCGCATCTTCTTCGCCGTTTCCGGGCTGAAGATGGTGAGCAGCCAGTACACGAGCCCCACCACCAACGCGACCTTGAGGATGAAGATCGCCAGCGAGATGAGGAGCCCGAGCACGCCTCCGGCGAAACCGAACAGGATCCGGATGGCGATCCAGGCGACCAGGGCGACGATGGCGATCGATGCGACCGTGCGGATCATCTGCGTTTCTCCTGCGTCTTCTAACGCAGCGGCGGAGCGGAAATTTCGCCCCCTATATCGATACCCGGCCCCTCGCCGCGCCGCAATCGCACGACTTCACCGATGGCCCGGGCCGGCGCGCCGGCATCCGCCAGCGCCCGCAGGATCTCCGGCGCGGCCCTCGCGCCCACGGCCGCGAGCAAGCCGCCATTGGTCTGCGCGTCGGCGAGCACCAGCCGGTCCGTCTCGGTCATCGACTCGGGGAACCTCGCCCGCACGGAAACGAACTCGAGGTTCGCCCTGGTTCCGCCGGGGACGACGCCTTCGCGGGCCAGTTCGCGCACGCCGGGCAGCACGGCGATCGCCGCTGCGTCGATGCGGGCGCGGGTCTTCGAGGCGCGCATCGCGGAATCGAGATGGCCGAGCAGCCCGAACCCGGTCACGTCGGTGAGCGCGTGCACAGACTTCCAATGTCTCGCGTACACCTCGCCTGCCGCCCGGTTGAGCTGCTTCATCTGCGCCACGGCCTCCCGCACCAGGCCGGAAGGGGCGGTGCCCTTCTTGATGGCGGAGACGGCGATGCCGGTGCCGAGCGCTTTGGCGAGGAGGATGACGTCTCCCGGCTTCGCGCCGGCGTTGGTCAGGACGCGCTTCGGATGGACCAGGCCCGTGACCGCAAGCCCGTACTTCGGCTCCAGGTCGTCGACGCTGTGGCCGCCGACGATCGGGCAGTCCGCCTTGCGCGCGGCCTCGGCGCCGCCGGCGAGAATCTCGCCGAGAAGCTCGAACTGCTGCGCGCGCGGCCAGCCCACGATGTTCAGGGCGTACAGCGGAGTACCGCCCATCGCGTACACGTCCGACAGCGAGTTCGCGGCGGCGATGTGCCCGTAGTCGCGCGGGTCATCGACCACGGGCGCGAAGAAGTCCACGGTCGCCACCAGACCGCGCCTGGCGTCGAGCTTCCAGACCGCCGCGTCGTCGCTCGTCTCGGTGCCGACGAGCAGCGACCGCGGACGGTGTGCCGGGCTGATTTCGCGCAGGACCTGCGCGAGCTCCGCGGGGCGGAGCTTGCAGGCTCAACCCGAGCCGTGGCTCAGAAGCGTGAGGCGCACCGGTTTGGGATGGCCGTCCGCCGCCATGACCTGGTCTGTGGCCTTGTCGCCCACGATCGGCGCCGAGTTCTAACGCAGAAGGGGCGGGATTGCGCGTCAGAACAGGCGCAGGTATCCCCGCTGGATCAGCGCCGCGATCTTCTGCGCCACTTCCAGATCGCTGCCGAAGGCGCGATCGAGCACCGCCTGCACCACGCCGTAATTGTGGACGAGCTGCAGCAGATCCAGCTCGTCCGCCGACAGCTCCTGCAGCTTGGGGGACAGCGGCATCGCGATCCCGATCGCCGCGGTGGGCGCCGGGAATCCGCCGCGGGCGAGCTCGTCCGCCTGCCGCAGGGCGTCCATCATTAGGTTTTCGGTCGCATCCGCGATCTCGTTCGGCATCGGCGGCAGGTCGCCATCCTGCGCCACGAACTCGAATCCGCCCTGGGTCCACGAGATCATCCGGTAGAGCGCCTTCTTGGGCGGCAGCGTCGGGTCCGCATCGATCACCGCGCTCACCACCTTTCCCGAACGCAGGTGCACGCGGCCGCTGCGGTATCCGCTGATGACGATCGCGCCGGTCTTCCTGGAGGTGCTCAAGAGCTGCAGCAGGTCGACCAGGGGCACCTCCTCGAGCCGGCCCTGAATGGCGCTGTGGCCGCCCTGCTTCTTCTCGTGCGCCGCCGCGGCGCGCTCCAGGTCTTGCTGCGCCGATTTCGGGTCGACGGGGGTCGTCCCCGCGGTCCGCGCCACCAGCTTGAGGATGCTGGTGCCGATCAGGATGCGGTCGCCTTCCTTGAGCTGCGCCCGCCGCACCTTCTCGCCGTTCACGAACGTCCCGTTGGTCGAGCCGAGGTCGGCGATGCTGATCCCGCCGGAAGCCAGGGTGATGCAAGCATGCTTGCGCGAGACCATGTCCTCGATCAGCACCAGGTCGAGCTCTGTCGAGCGCCCGATCACCAGGTCTCCCGACTGCGCCAGCGGATACTCGCCGCCCTGGTATTTTCCGGAGATGAAGCGCAACGCGTACGCGCGTTCGCTCATGTGCCCGACCTCTGTGGTTGGGATCGCGCAAGCTTCAAGTAGACGCTGGCGGTGCGGTGCTGCGGGTCCATCCGCAGCACTTCCTGCCACTGCGCCAGGGCTTCGTCGAACTTGCCGCCCGCATACAGCGCCATGCCGAGCGAGACGCGCGCCGGCAGATAGGCCGGCGCGTGCTGGACCGCGAGCCGGAACTCGGCCACGGCGCCGTCGATGTCGTTCGCTTCCCGCAGGGCATGCGCCAGCCGCAGGCGCAGATCCACGAAGGTAGGGCAGAGCGACAGCGCCCGCCGGTACTCGGCGGCGGCGTCATTCGGCCGCCGCATGGAGAGATAGCCGTCGGCGACCGCCGCATGCAGGTTGGCGATCTTGCCGCGCGTGTAGTTGTCCATCGGCTCGTCGCCGTTCGGCTCGCGCTTCCCCCGACTCCGCGCGCGAGAGAGGGCGGCCCCGTACACCTGCTGCGCGCGCTCGTACTGCCCCAGATCGTTGCAGACGATGGCGAGGTTCAACCCCGCCTCGACGTAGTTCGGGTTGATCGCCAGCGCCTTCTCCAGCGCGCGCTGCGCCGCGGCGAACTCCCCGAGGTGGTGGTAGACGACGCCGAGCATGTGGTGGACGTCGGCGAAAGCCGCGCCGCGCGCGACCGCCTGCTCGAGATGCCCGGCTGCGAGCGAATAATCGCCGCGCTGGAAGTGCTCCCTGGCGAGGGCGACCAGCTCCCTCAGTTGGTCGTCCATGCTCTCCCCGTCGAGTCCCCGGGCGAGAACGTACCACGGTTTACCCGCCGGACGGCGCGAGCGGCGGGGTGAGAGGCGGATTGGAAGCCGGGGCAGGCTCGGTCGCCGGTCGGTTCGACGGCGCCGCCGGCTTCGCTCCTTCCGGTGGCGCTGTCGGGGCGGGCTTCGCGTCGGTGGGTGAGGTCACCGGCGCATTCGCCGGAATCTGCCGCAAGAGCGCTTCCGCCTCGGCCCTTCGGGGATCGCGCGGCGCCTCCTGCACCAGCCGCTGCAGCGCCTTGCGCTCGTCGCCGGGATCGTTCGCGTTCCGATACGCTTGCGCCGCGCGCCAGAGTGAGTCGGCTTGCACCTTGCCACCCTGCAGATCGCCGTACGTATCCGCCAGCGTCATGTATCTGCCGGCGGCTCCCCGCCATTGCTCGCGCTTCCAGTAGAAGTCCGCGACGTAACGCTCGTGCCGGGCGAGCAGCTCGCGGCAGTCGTGGATCATCTCGCGCGCCTTGGGAGCGTATTCGCTCTTCGGGTAGCCGGAAACGAATCGGTTCAGCGCCTCGAGCGCCTGGCGCACCGGTGCCTGGTCCTTCTCGTACCCGGGCGGGAGCATGAAGACGTCGGAGGGCCGATCGTTGAAGTACGCCATCCCGGCCCGGAACGCGGCGTAATCGGCCTTTGGATGCGAGGGATGGCTCTTCACGAAGTCCTGGTAGAGGGTCGCGGCCTGCGACCAGTCGTCGCGTTCATACGCCATGTCGGCGATCGCGAGCTGCGCTAGCGCCGCGTACTGCGAGTAGGGGAAGTTGTTGCGGACGTACTCGAAATACCGCGTCGCCTCCAGCGGGTTGTGGTCCTTCTTCTCCTGCATGCCCTTCTCGTACGCCTTGGCCGCATTGCTCGCCTCGGCGCCGGTCACGGGCTTGGTGATGTCGACGCCGGAGCCGCCCGACGCGCAGGCGCACAGCGCCACGAGGAGGAGCGCTCTACAGATCGTCGGTCTCATCGTCGCCTTCCCATTCGATCCCCAGCGCCTTGGCCACGGCCGAGGGCCGGTGGCCCCTCGCGACCAGCCCTCGCAACAGCCGCTGCTTTTCGCGCATGTCCGCCGGCTTACGCCCCCTCAAGCGGCGCTGCAACGCTTTTGCGGCCAGCTCGTCTTCCTCCGCGCCCTCCGCCGCCTCCGCCGCTGCCTCGCGCGCGTCGGACTCGTCGATCCCGGCGGCTGCGAGCCTCTTCGCCGCCAGCCGCGGGGCATCTCCCTGCCCTACGCGCGTGCGGGCGCGCGCCCGGGCAACTCCGCGGTCGTCGATGTAGCCCAGCTCGCGGAGGCGCGCCACCGCCGATTCGCGGTCGGTGGAAGCGACTCCAGCCTTCGCGAGCGCGCGATCGAGCTCCTGTGCGGTGCGGGACCGCAGCGCGAGCAGACGGAGCGCCTTGTCCATCGGTGTGTCGCCGGCCACGCCGCCAACATACCGCGTGGCGGTCGGTTCCGGCTGCCGTCAACAGGCGGATCAGAACCGCTCGATCTGGAAATCGTCGTCCACCGCCGGCGAGGCCGGTTTGGCGGGCGCGGCGCC
>MNFJ01000153.1 GCA_001918155.1 Deltaproteobacteria bacterium 13_1_40CM_4_68_19 | reverse complement strand
CCTTCGCGCTCGCCTTCCTGGTCGTGAACCTGCTCGGCTTCGCCACCTACTTCATCTTCCCGGTCGCGCCGCCCTGGTACGTGACCGAATACGGTCTTGGCCCCGCGCGCCTGGACGTCCATCCGGCCGCGGCGGCGGCAAGCCGATTCGATCTGCTGCTCGGGACCCACTTCTTCGACGGGATCTACGGGCGCGGGATCGATGTCTACGGCGCCTATCCTTCGCTTCATGTGGCCTATCCCCTGCTCGTCGTGTGGGCCGCGTTCCGCACTGCGGAGCTGCGCTGGGCGCGGGCGCCCGCGATCGGCTTCTTCCTCCTCATGTGCCTCAGCGCGGTCTATCTGCAGCATCACTACGTGATCGATGTGCTCCTCGGCATCGCGTACGCGAGCGCCACGCTGGCGCTCCTCGAAGGCGTTCCGGCGCCGGCTCACCGCAGCGCCGCGCTCGCGTCATCGACCCACCCTTTGGCATCCGGATCGCCCCGCGCGGCTGCTTCGGTGGCGAGGCGAAGCGCCTGCGAATAGGCGGTGCGCGCTTCCGCCGCCCGGCCGTTCTTCTTCAAGGCTTCGCCGAGCGCTAGCTGGTTGGGTGGAAATTCCGGCGCCGCCCGCGCTGCCGCCTGCGCCTCGGGCAGCGCGGCTTCCGCATCGCCGGGACCCATCGGCCAGCCCGGCGCGCGGAGCAGCACGATGGCCAGCAGACGATGAGGGCCGGCTTGATCGATCGCCGGATCGGCGCGGATGGCGCGCCGGAGAAGGTCGACCATGCGCGGCAGCGCGTCGTGCCCGGTGGCGCTTCGCTCCCGCGCCTGAAGGCCCAACGCCGCGGCGAGCCAGTAATCGCATGCCGGCGCCGTTGGCGCGTTCTCCTGGCACAGCTGGCCGGTGATCACCGCGCTCTCGGCGAGGCGCGTCCGCTCCGCGCCGTCCTTCTCCCGCCCGATGCGGAACGCCTTCGCGCGGATGGCGCCCGCGAAGGACCCCGGGTTGCGCGGGTCGGCGCGCGCCGCCTGCAAGTAGAGGTCCTCGGCCGCCGCGGCTTGCTCCGGCTCTCCCCGGCGCGCCCAGGCGGCGTCGGCATGGGCGAGAAGCTGCGCGGCGGAAGCGCGCGGCGCCGCACCGATCGCCTCGATCGGCGGGGGCTTCTGTAGCGCCTGCGCGCAACCCGCGCAGAGGATGATCGAGGCGATGCTCCTCACCGCGCGCGCCGGTAGGCTGTCCGCGCCGCGGCCAGGGCCTTGTCATCGAGGGGCTGAAAGCCCGCCATGCGGACTCCGTCCAGCGCCTCGCGCGCCGCGCGATCCTCGGCGAGCCGCAGGAACGCCGTCTCCAGCGTATTCCAGCGCCGGTCGTCGATGCGCTTGCGCAACGTCGCGATCAGCGCGACCGGCATCGGCGGTGACGTCTCGAGCACTGCGAGCGACCCGGCGAACGGGAGCTTCGCCATCGCCGCGGCCTGTGAGCCATCGAGCAGCACGGCCAGCTTCTCGCCGTTCGCGGACCGCTTCAGAGCAGAGAGGACAGCGGACGACTGCTGGATCTCCACCCTGCCCGGCAGCTTCGGGGCCATCGCGCGCACGAATCTCTTCGAGTACCCCGCGCTCGACTCCACCGTATAGCCATCGAGCGAAGGCGGATGCTCCTTGCCGGTCACCAGCGTCCACCGCTCCAGCATCTCGCCTCCCTGTGGCATCGCCGAGAGGCGAGCCACGAGCCGGAGCTCCTGCTCGTGGACGAGGAAGAACGGCAGCGTCGCGAGCAGCAGGGACGACTCCTCCTGCGCCAGCCGTCGCATGCAACCCGGCTCCGTCTCCTCGTACAGCGCGGCGAGCGACCCTTCGGCCAGTTGCGCGGCCTTGGCCAGCGAGCGGGCGAGAGCGTCCATCGCCGGTTGCGCCTCCTCCGTGCTGCCTGGATAGCCGGGAGCGCAGACCACCAGCGTTGCTGCTGCAAGCGCGAGCATGGCGCTTCTCTACGCGAAAACGGGGGAACAATGCACTCGAGTTCGGTACAACCAGGCAGTGAACGACCTCCCCGCCCGGATCCTGGCGCGCATCGTTTCCCTCCGCGCGCCCATCCTCGTCGTCTATGCCTTGTTGGTCCCGCTGGCGGCCCTTCGCGCCGCGCGCATCCCTTCCGAAGGCGGCCTCGACCGGTTGATCCAGCCGAGCGATCCCGACTACGTGGCGACGCGCGACTTCCAGCGGCTCTTCCCCGATTCCCCTTCAGTGGTCCTGCTCTTCGAGTCTGACGATCCCTGGGCGCCCGCAAACGTCTCGCGCGTCGAGTCGGCCGTCCGGGAACTGCGCAGCGCGCCTCACCTCGGCGCGTTCTCCGTGCTCGATGCGCTGCGCAAGGCGCGTCCCGGAGCGCCGCTGGCAGAACTGCGCCGGCTCGCGACAGGGACAGAGTTCTTCCGGAAGCAGGGCCTTCTCGGCGACCGGTTTCTCGCCGTCATCGTGGACCTCGACGTGCACGGCCGGGCGGAGCGCGACGCCGCGCTGGGCTCGATCGATGCCGCACTGGCGCGCGCGGGGGCGGGAGCGGTCCGGCGGGTCGGCGCCCCGTACGTCCAGTCCTGGCTCGAGCGGCAATCGGGCGCCGCCTCGGTCCAGTACTTTCCCTTTTTCGGCGCTCTGGTGGTCGGCACGGCGCTCCTGCTCTACCGATCGGTGCGCACGCTGCTCGCCTTCGTCCTCGCTCTCGGATCGGCAGTGGCGCTGGGCGTGGCGGTAGGCGGGCTTCTCGGCTTCACCTTCACCGTCGTCTCGGTGCTCGTGCCGCTCACGGTCCTCGTCACCACGCTCGCGACGCTCGTCTATCTGCAGTCGCGATTCGTGGATCGTCCGGCGGGGGTGCCGGTGCGCGAGCATCAACTCGCGGCGCTCCGGAACAAGGTCCTGCCGGTGACCGCCTCGACGTTTGCCGCGGTCATGGGATTCGCGGCGCTCTCCGTTTCCAAGGTGCGGCCGATCCAGGAGCTGGGGATCTGGACCGCTCTCGGCCTCGCCGTCTCCTGGGTGGTGGCATTCACCCTGTTCCCGGCGTTGCAGCTCATGCTGCGGACCCCGACGGGAACCGCGCGCGTCGCCGGCGGCAAGCTGTACGGGCGCGTGGCGGCGGCCATCCCTGCCTTCACCCGCCGGTATCGCCGCGGCCTGGTCGCCGCCGTGCTCCTGCTCTGCCTTGCCGGTGTCGCGGCCCTGCTCGGAATTCCCGGGCTGCTCTCGCCGATGCCGGTCGGTATCGATTCCATCACCTACATGGATCCGTCGCTCCCGCTGCGCCGCGACCTGGTGTGGTTCCGCCAGAACGTGGCTGACCTCAACGTCGCGCACGTCTGGGTCCATCTGCCGGATCCGTCCGCCACGGATCCGGAGGTTCTCCGCACGCTCGACCGCTTCCAGGGCGCGGTCGAGTCCGTCCCTGAGGTGATCGCGGTGCTCGGCCCGACGACCTTTCTCCGGCTGCGGCGCTACTTCGCCGGCCAGGGCGAGCAGCTCCCCGGCGACTCCGCGCAGTTCGCGCGCGCGGCGGCCGACCTGGAACAGCTCCTGCTGGCGGAACCGGGATTGAGGGGCTACGTCGACGTGAGCGGTCTTCAAGATTTGAACGTCACGGTCCTCTTCCGGCAAGGGGACGCCGAGGGCTACGCCACGCTGGCGCGGAGGATCGCGCGCGCCTGGGACGAGGTCGGCGCGGGCCCGCTGGCTGGGGCGCGAATGCGCGTCGTGGGCGAGTCGCTCCTGGAAGCGAAGGTGGGCGCAAGCCTCGTCCCCACCCTCGCGCAGAGCTTCGCCATCACCGCGGCGCTCATCTTCGTGGTCTTCCTCTTCGTCTTCCGCAGCGCGACGGCGCGGATGCTGGCGATGATCCCCTCGCTCTTCGCCATCCTGGCGACCTTTCTCGGCATGCGGCTCTTCGGCGCTTCGCTGAACCTCGCCACCATCCTCATCGCCACGACCATCCTCGGCACGACGGAGAACGACCAGATCCACTTCTTCCACCACCTGAACGAGCGGGAGGGTGCCCCGCTCGAGGAGGCGCTCGAGCACGCCCTGCGCGTCTCCGGTCACGCCATCATCTTCGCCACCTTGATCAACGCCGCCGGATTCCTGGCGCTCTCGTTCTCCAGCTTTCCGCCGCTGCGGCAGTTCGGGCTCGTCACCAGCGCCGCGTTCGTCCTCGCGCTGATCGCCGATTTCACCGCGCTTCCCGCGGGACTCTGGATAGTGCAGTCACGGCCGCCGAAGGCGGCTCAGTGACTGTTGCTCTTAGACTGTACAGATCATGGATCTCGCTCCAACCGATCGGGAAGCGCCTCGAACTGCACCAGCTGGCGGAAGGCGTCGAATCGGCTCCGTACCTCCGCCAGCTCGAGGTCCCGCAGCCGTTCGAGGCTGAAGCGCTCCACGGCGAACGAGGCGAGGGTCGACCCCATCACGGTCGCCTGACGCAGCGCCGCCGGCTCGGCGGACCCGAGCCGGTCGAGCAGCCCGAGAAAGCCGCCGGCGAAGCTATCGCCCGCTCCCGTCGGATCCATTACGTCGGTGAGCGGGAACGCCGGAGCGAAGAAGCGGTGCTCGGCGGTGACGAGCACCGCGCCGTATTCCCCGCGCTTGATCACCACCGCCTTCGCGCCCAGGCGCTGCGCGGCGTGCGCCGCCTTGATCACGTTGCTCTCGCCGGTCAGCTGGCGCAGCTCGCTGTCGTTCACCATCAGCACGTCGACGCGGGGAAGGAGGCTGAGCAGCTGCGCCCGCCGCGACGTGATCCAGTAGTTCATCGTATCGGCGGCCACCAGATTGGGCCGCTCGGCCTGGTCGAGGACGCGCATCTGCAGCTCGGGGTCGATGTTCCCGAGGAAGATGCGCTCCGCCTTGCGCGCCCGGGCTCCGAGCTTCGGAGAGAAATGCTCGAACACGTTCAGCTGCGTGTCCAGCGTCTGCGCGGCATTCAGATCGAATCCGTACCGGCCCCGCCAGCGGAAAGTCCTTCCGCGCGCGCTCTCCAGGCCGTCGAGGTCGACGCCACGCTTGCGCAAGAAGTCGAGATCTTCGAGCGGAAAGTCATCCCCGACGACGCCCACCACCGAGACCCCGGTGAGCAGGCTCGCGGCGGCGGCGAAGTACATTCCACTTCCGCCCAGCACGTCCTCGCGCTTGCCGAACGGCGTCTCCACCGAATCGAGCGCGACGCTGCCCACCACCAGGAGGCTCATGCCTTGAACCTGTCTCCCAGGAGCAAGGCGAGACGCTCGCGCGCTGCCGGAGGAATCTGGGCGGGAGCGGTCATCACCGCGCTGTCCAGCGCCCGCGCGCAGGCGCAGACGCGCTCGCCCAGACGGCCGAGGCCGAGCACGGCGTTGCGGATCACCTCGCGCGCGAGGGCGACGTTCTTGTGCATGGTCTCGATCACCTGGGCGACGGTGACGGCGTCGTGGCGGGGATGCCAGCAATCGTAGTCGGTCGCCAGCGCGACCGTCGCGTAGCAGAGCTCGGCCTCGCGGGCGAGCTTCGCCTCCGGCATCGCCGTCATCCCGATCACGTCGACGTTCCAGCTCCGGTACAGCTCGCTCTCGGCGCGAGTGGAGAACTGCGGTCCCTCGATGCACAGGTACGTGCCTCGCGAATGCGCCGTCGCGCCGGCGGCGAAGCAGGCCGCGTTCAGATGCTGGTGCAGCTGCGGGCAGACGGGATCGGCGAATGCGACGTGCGCGACGATGCCGTCGCCGAAGAAGGTCCTCGGCCGGGCCACCGTGCGATCGATGTACTGCGTGGGGAGCACGAGGTGGCCGGGCGCGATCTGTTCCTTCATCGATCCGACCGCCGAGACGCTGACCACGCGGGTCGCGCCGAGCTGTTTGAGCGCGTGGAGATTCGCCCGGTACGGGACCTCACTGGGGCTGAAGCGATGTCCGGCGCCGTGGCGTGCGATGAAGGCGATCTCCTGCTCGCCGACCCTGCCCAGCACGATGGCGTCGCTCGGGTCTCCGAACGGCGTCCGCACCCTCTCCCGGCGCACGCCGCTGAGGCCGGGCAAGTCGTAGAGGCCGGATCCGCCGACGATTCCGAGCACGGCGCGCGGGTTTCGCACGACCGGAAGCCGAGGTCAATTCCGGGACACCATCCGCAACTCTCCACTGCCAACTCGGTTGGCGCGCGCAGTTGCGTATGGGTCCCCAGAACTCAGGCTTGGACGGCGAGTTGGCCGCAGGCTGCGGCGATGTCGCGGCCGCGGTTCTTGCGCACCAAGGCGGTGATCCCGCGGGCATCGAGGGCCTTGCGGAAGGCCGCGACCCGCTCGGCGCCCGGATCGGCGAACCCGAGCCCTGGATTCTCGTTGTAGGGGATCAGGTTGACCTTCACCGGCAATCCCCGGAGGAGCGCCGCGAGGCGCGCGGCGTCCTCGTCGGAATCGTTCACGTCGCGCAGCAGGACGTATTCGAAGGTCACCCTCCGGCCCTGCCGCGAGGGAAACTTGCGGACCGCATCCATCAGCGCGGCGATGTTCCATTTCCTGTCCACCGGCATCAACTTCGCCCGCTGTTCGTCGGTGGTCGCGTTCAGCGACACCGCCAGCTTCACCTGGCTCTCCTCGCCGAAGCGGACGATGTTCGGCACCAGGCCGCTCGTCGAGACAGTGATATGCCGCTGGCTGAAGTTCGCTCCCTCCTCGCTGAGGAGCAGCTCCAGCGAACGCAGCACGTTCTCGTAGTTGTGCAGCGGCTCGCCCATCCCCATGTAGACCAGATTCGTGAGCGGCCGCTCGCCGGGCACGCCGATGCGGCGCAGGTCGGCATTGACCCGATAGACCTGGTCGCAGATCTCGCCGGCCGTGAGATTGCGGAGGAGGCCCATGGTCGCGGTCATGCAGAAGCCGCACCCCATCGCGCACCCGACCTGGGTCGACACGCACAGCGTCAGACGCACTCTCGCTCCCGGCCCTTCCTCCTCGTCTGCCTCCGGGTCGAAGCTCTCGGGCCCCGTTTCGTCCGGCATGTACACGCTCTCGATGAACTTGCCGTCCTGCGTGCGCATGCGGTACTTGCGCGTCCCGTCGGTCGACTCCTGCACGGCGTCGATGTCCAGCGTGGTGAGCCGCGCCTGGGCCGTGAGCCGCTCGCGGAATGCCCGGGGCAGATCGGTCATGCCGTTCAGCGAGGCCGCGCCCTTCCGGTGCAGCCAGGCGTAGAGCTGCCGCGCCCGGTAGGGCCTCTCACCCAGGCGCTCGACCAGCGCGGAGAGGTCGGAAAGGCTCAGCGAGCGCAGGTCGGGCCGCGCCGCATCGCTCTGAAACAAGGGAAGCATGACTCAGTGGACTTTGTCTGGCGGAACCGGCGGTTGCAAGGCGGCGGGCGTCTTTTCGGGCATGGAGTGCTGCGGACCGGTCACCGCGGCGCCGGCGGTTGGCTTGCGGGTGATCTCCACCTTCTGTACCCGGCGATCGTCCGCGGCGTTGACCGTGAAGGTGAGCCCGCCCCAGACGACGAGAGAGCCCGGCGGCGGCACCCGCCCGGCGGTCGCGGTGAGGAACCCGCCCAGCGTCTCGTAATCGCCGCCCTCCGGGAACTCGACCCCGAGATGCTCCTCCAGGTCGCGGATGGAGACCTGCGCATCGGCCAGCACCACGCCGTCCGACAATACCTTGAGGCGCTTCTCCTCGACGTCGCTCTCGTCGTGGATCTCTCCTACGATCTCCTCGACCACGTCCTCGAGCGTGACGATGCCGCTGGTGCCGCCGAACTCGTCGACCACGATCGCCAGGTGCGTCTTGCGCCGCTGCATCTCGGTGAGCAGGCGCGAGACCTTCATCACCTCGGGGACGTAGAACGGCTTCTTGAGATAATTGACCAGCTGGAAATCGGCCGGCTCGATCCCCTTCTTCACGTCCGCGAGCAGGGTCTTGGCATGGAGGACGCCGACCACTTCGTCGAGGCTCCCGCGGTACACCGGAATGCGCGACAGCTCGCTCTCGGTGACGAGCTTCAGCGCTTCCTCGTACGTGGCGGTCTCTTCGAGCGCGACGACCTGGGTGCGCGGGATCATGATCTCCTTCACCAGGACCTCGGTGAAGGCGAGCACACTCGAGAGCAGCTCCTCGCGGACCTTGTCGATCGAGCCCTGCCGTGCGCCCAACTCGATCAGGTACTCCAGCTCCTGCGAAGTCACCGACTCGATCGCGACCGGCGCGCTGCCGATCGCGCGGCTGAGCGCGCGCGGGACCTGCACGAAGACCCACGCCAGCGGATAGAGGAGCCAGTACACCAACGTGACCAGCGGCATGATGAACACCGCGTATCCGCTGGCGTGCCGCTTGGCGAAGGTCTTCGGTGTGATCTCGCCGAACAGCAAGAGAAGGACCGTGGTCACGCCCGTGAAGAGCGCGATCCCATGGCTGTAGCCTGCCTCGTCCGCCATCAGCGCGGTGAGCGAGCCGAGCCCGACGTTGACCAGCGTGTTGCCGAGGAGCAGCGCGGAAAGGATCCGATCGGGGTGCATCTGCCAGAGGCGGAGGAAGGACGCCCGGCGCCCGCCCGTGTCGACGAGCGAGCGCACGCGTGCTTCCCCCAGCGCGGTCAGCGCCGTCTCGGCGCTGGAGAAGAAAGCCGAGCCGACGAAGCCCGCCACAAAGGCGACCCATTGCCAGGAAGGAATCAAAGTCGGTCGAGTCTAACCGCCGGCGCGAAAAGGCGCGAATCTTCAGTCGGCTTGGCTATTTGCAGCGCACCTGGAAGCGCGCCACGGCCGGCGCGTGCGGCTCCGACTGGATCCAGAGCTGCGCCCATCCGCTCGTCGTGGAGGAGAGCTCCCACTCGTCGTGCACGCGCCACCCCTGGACTCGCCGCGTGGCGTGAATGGTGCGCGAACGTCCCACGAAGCCATCACTCCGTTTCCAGGCGAAAGTGAAATCGCCTTTCCTGGCCGTCAGGATGGTTCCGGTGAAGACCAGCCGCACCGGGCACTTGCCCAGGTAGATCTTCTTGCTGGCTTCGGCGTGCGACCAGCGCACGATGGGCGTCTTGGCGGGTGCGCTGGACGCGACGGTGCAGAGCAGCGCGGCGATCGCGGTGCGCATCGATTCCTGCACTGTACCGGCAGAAACGCGGAGGGCGAATAACGCCGCGCTCCGAGGAAAAAACCGGGACCCTAAGCCGCCTTCGGCGGCCGGCCCCAGTCGTACTTCACCAGCTCCGTCTGTGCGAAGAAGTAGGCGATTTCCGTCCTCGCGTTCTCCGGCGAGTCGGACC
>MNFJ01000169.1 GCA_001918155.1 Deltaproteobacteria bacterium 13_1_40CM_4_68_19 | reverse complement strand
CAGGACGAACCGGGATAGGGCCGCATCGAACTTCTCCGGCAGCGCAAGCTCGAATACGGATCCCTCCTCGAACCGCGCCCGCTCCCCGAATCGCGCGCACCGCTCCCGCGCGCGGCGCACCATCTCGGCGGAGAGGTCGACGCCGTGCACCCGATGGCCGGCTCCGAGCAACGCCTCGGAAACGAGCCCCGGCCCGCAGCCGGCGTCGAGGACGAGCGAGTCCGGCGGCAGGGCGGCAAAGGCGACCAGCCGCGCCAGCGCGGACGGATCGGACTGCACCGGGGACCGCTCGAAGCGGGCCGCCTGCGCGTCGAAGGCTTTCGCCAGCTCGGCATCGTGCGTCGCCATTCCGAGCAAGCTACCGCAGTCGCAGCGGCGAGTGTCTCCGAAGCAGCTTTCTGCTAGCTTCCCGCGCCCATCCCGCTGCCGGGGAGTCCCCAATGAGATTCGCGGCCGCAGCGCTGATCGCCGTGCTTTCCTTCTCCGCCAGCGCCAAGGAAACCGTCCGCATCGCGTTCGTGGGTCCGCTCACCGGCGGCAACTCGGCCATCGGCCTCGGCGGCCGCAATTCGGCCGACCTGGCCGTCAGGCTGCGGAATGCGGATGGGAAGTCGAAGCACCAGTACGAGCTGGTGGTATTGGACGACGAGTGCAAGCCGGACGCCGGCGTGCAGATGGCGACCAAGGCGGGATCTGACCGCACCATCGTGGCGGGAGTGACGCACTATTGCTCGGTGGTGGCGATGGCGACGGTCGACACGTACCATCGCTTCGCGCTGCCGGTGATCGTCTGGGGCGCGGTGCTGCCCGACATCACCTACGCGAACGACTTCAAGGAGATCCATCGCGTCAACGGAACGATGATCAACCAGAACGAGACCAACGCGAAGTTCATGTCCGAGCGTGGATTCAGGAAGGTGGCGGTCATCCATGACACCACCGACTACGGCAAGGGCCACAACAAGTACTTCTCGCAGTTCTTCCAGAAGGCCGGCGGCCAGATCATCGCCACCTTCGGGGTCACCGCCGACCAGCAGGACTTCACGGCCGAGCTGACGCAGATCAAGGCGCAGAATCCGGAGGCGCTCTATTTCGGCGGACTGACGCCCATCGGCGTCCGCGTCCGCGCGCAGATGGACAAGCTCGGGCTGAAGGCGCAGTTCGACGGCACCTCCGGGATCGTCAACGACGACTTCATCAAGGCGCTCGGACCGCTCGCGGAAGGCGCGCTGGCATTTCGCGAAGGGGCGCCCGCCGAGAAGCTGCCCGGCGGGAGGAAGTTCCTCGAGGACTACAACAAGCAGGGCTACTCGAACCCGCCGGAGGCCTACGGACCGTTCGCCTACGCGGCAGCCGAGCTCCTGATGGACGCCATCGACAAGGTGGGGCCGGACCGGAAGAAGATCGTCAAGGAGCTGGCGAACGTGACGGACCGCGACTCCATCGTGGGCAAGATCACGTTCGACGATCACGGCCAGAACACCGTGCCCGCCATCACCAGATATGTCGTCCAGGACGGCAAGTGGGTGACCTGGGAAGAGAGCGAGTACGCCGCGGGGAAGCGGAAGCTGACGAACGGGAAGTAGCGATGTCCGCGAGCGTGATCGCGCAGTACGTGATGAACGGCGCGATGCTCGGGATGATGTACGCGCTGGTCGCGGTGGGATTCACGCTCTTCTTCGGCGTGCTGGACATCATCCAGTTCTCCCACGGCGACGTGGTGGCGGCCGGCGCCTTTGCGGGGCTCGCGGCCTGGACGCTGCTGACCGCCGCCGGCGTCGCGGCGCCGGCCGTGCTGCTGCTCGCGGTAGTCCTGTCGGCGATCGCCGTCACCGCGCTGCTCGGCGCGGTGGTCGCGCGCTTCATCGTATTGCCGGTCAAGGGCGCGCCGCAGCTGAACGTCCTCCTGGTCACGCTGATGGCCGGCACGGTGCTGCGCGAATGCTTGCGGCTCTTCTACCCGGGCGGCTCCCAGCCCAAGCTGTTCCCGGCGCTGCTGCCGACCTCGGGATGGGACATCGGCGGCTTCCACCTCCGATTCGACAACGTCATCCTGCTCGTGTCCGGCGCTCTCTTGATCGCCGGCACGCACCTCATCATCACGCGCTCCCGGCTCGGTCTCGCGATCCGCGCGGTCGCCCAGGACGAGGAGACGGCACGAACCATGGGCATCGACTTCCGCCGCGTGGTGCTGGTGACGTTCGCGCTCGGCTCCGCGCTGGCCGCATTCGCCGGCGTGATCGACGGTCTCTACTACAACGAGGTCTTCTTCGGCATGGGACTGCTGCTCGGCGTGATCGGGTTCGCGGCGGCGATCCTGGGCGGCCTGGGAAACCTCTACGGGGCCATCGTCGGCGGCTTCCTTTTCGCCGCCCTGCAGACCATCGGGGCCGTGGCGCTCCCCTTCGCCAGCGCCTACAAGGACGTCTTCGCCTTCGGCGTGGTGATCCTCCTCATGGCCATCCGTCCCACCGGTCTGATCGGCGAGCGCGCGAGCGAGCGGGTATGAGATCGCGCGCCATCGCGGCCTTGTTCACGGCGCTGGTCACGGCGTACGCCTGGCTCTTGCTGCGGGCGGAATCGCAGGGCGCGATCGCCGCGTTGATCCTCGTGGGCATCGCCGCCGGAATCCTCGCCATGCGGACGCAACTGCTGCGGCCGGTGGCGCGCTCCCTCGGCAGCAACGAGCGGTTCGCGCAGGGGCTCGCCTTCGCCGCGGTCGTCGTGATCGCGCTGGCCCTGCGCGACGACGATTTCGCGCTGCTCTTGCTCACCCGGGTCCTGATCGTGATCGTCGCCTGCCTCGGGCTCAATGTGCAGTTCGGCTACGCCGGCGTGGTGAACTTCGCGGGGGCAAGCTTCTTCGGAGTCGGCGGGTACACGGCGGCGGTGCTGGCGAGCTCGGCGCGCCTCCCGCACCTGCTCGTGCTGCTCGCGGGCGGAGTCACGGCGGCGCTGGCCGGGACCGTCCTGCTGCTGCCCATCCTCAGAACACGCGGCCATTACGCCGCCCTGATCACCATCGCCTTCGCCCTGCTCTTCCGCACCTTCCTCGAAGTGAACGACGCGCTGGGCGGCCCGCAGGGACTGAAACTGGGCGAGATGCGGATCGGACCCCTGCGCTTCAATGATCCGATCTCGGCCGGACCCTTCGAAGGTTCGTTCTATCTGCGGTACATCGCGGTCGCGCTGGTGCTTGTCGCGCTCGCCTTCGCCGTCGTACAGCGCCTCGACCGGTCGTGGGTCGGCGTCGCCCTCGACACTGTGCGCCTCGACGAGATCGCCGCCGCCAGCTTCGGCATGGACATCGCCCGCTGGAAGATCGCGGCATTCACCGTGGGGAACTTCATCATCGGCGTCGCCGGCGCTCTCTCCGCGTTCATGATCGGTTTCATCGCGCCCAACAACTACAGCTTCGCCGAGTCGCTGATCTTCGTCTCCATCCTGCTTCTCGGCGGCATCGGAAGCGCGTGGGGCCTGTCGCTGGCGACGGCGATCGTGATCCTGCTGCCGGAGAAGTTTCAGATCATCCAGGAGTACCGGTTCCTGATGTTCGCGGCGTTGGTCGTGCTCACGCTGCTCTTCCGGCCAGTCGGGCTGGTGCCCCGTCCGCTGCGGCGCCTGGTCGGACCGCCGCTCTCATGACGACGCCTCTGCTCAGCTGCCGCCGGCTCACGCGCCGCTTCGGCGGCGTGGTGGCGCTGGATGGCCTGGATCTGGAAGTGGAGGCAGCCTCCGTCCTCGGGCTGATCGGTCCGAACGGATCGGGCAAGACGACGTTCTTCAACGTCGTGACCGGTCTATTTCCCGCGAATGCGGGCGAGATCCGGTTCGCGGGCGCGCCCATCACCAGCCTGCGCCCGCAGGCTGTCCATCGCGCCGGGATCGCGCGCACGTTCCAGCGCTCGCGGCTCTGCCTGCCGCTCTCCATCTTCGACAACCTGATGGTCGGCAACCACCAGCACCTCGATCACCGGCTCTGGTTCAACCTGGTCCGGCGGCAGGTGCTGCGGCGGCAGATCGAGGAGAACTACCGCGCGGCGCGGGAGCTCCTCCACATCTTCGACCCACCGCTCGCGGATCGGATGATGGAGCCTGCGGCGCGCATTCCCATGATCGATCGGAGGCGCGTGGAAGTCTGCCGCGCGCTGATCAGCCGCCCGAAGCTCCTCCTGCTCGACGAGCCCTCCGCGGGAATGACGCACGAGGAAACGTTGCGTCTGATGGACGACATCCTGGAAGTGCAGCAGAAGCTGGGCGGGCTGACGATCATCCTGATCGAGCACGAGATGTCGGTGATCGAGCGCGTCACCCGCCGCTGCGTGGTGCTCAACTATGGGCGCAAGATCGCCGAAGGAGCGTACGCCGAGGTGTCGCGCGACCCCGAGGTGCGCGAGGCCTACCTGGGGCTGGAGTGAACGATGGAGGAGCTGCGCGTCGAGAACGTCTTCACCGCATACGATCGGGCAGACGTGCTGCAGGACGTGTCGCTCACGGTGGAGCGCGGGACCATCACCTGCCTGCTCGGCTCGAACGGTTCCGGGAAGACGACGCTCATCCGTTCCATCCTCGGTCTGACGCCGCCAAGGCGCGGGCGCATCCTCTTCGGCGGGCGGGACCTCACCGGGTTGCAGACGCACCGGATCGTCGCCGAGGGAATCGCCTGCATTCCCGAGGGTCGTAAAGTCTTTCCGCGCCTCACGGTCGTCGAGAACCTGCGGCTCGGCGCCTACCTCGAAGAGGACGCTCGCGTCATCCAGCAACACCTCGACCGGGTGTTCGCGACGTTCCCCCGGCTCGCCGAACGCCGGCAGCAGCTCGCGGGAACCATGTCGGGCGGCGAGCAGGCGATGGTCTCCATCGGCCGCGGGATGATGAGCGCGCCGAAACTTCTAATGGTCGACGAGCCTTCGCTGGGGCTGTCCCCGTTGTTCGTGATGGAGAACTTCGCGGTGATCCGGCGCATCAACCAACAGGGGGTCACCGTGTTCCTGGTGGAACAGAACGTGCACCAGACGCTCGCCATCGCGCACCGCGGATACGTGCTCTCGCAGGGGCGGGTCGTGGCGCAGGGCACCGCGTCCGAGCTGCTGGCGGACGAGCAGGTGCGAGCGGCCTATTTCGGGTCGGGGCCTCCGACGGGACGCCCAGACGGGCCGAGGAGGAATCCATGAACGCCGTGGAGCTGACGCGCGAGCTGGTCCAGATCGATACCATCAATCCCCACAGCCCGGAGCGGCCCTGCGCGGAGCGGGTCGGCAACCTGCTCGTCGATGCAGGTTACAGCGTGGCGACGCACGAGTTCGCACCCGGACGTGCCAGCGTCGTCGCCCGCCGCGAAGGCGCCGGCCCGCCGATCTGCTTCGCCGGCCATCTCGATACCGTGCCGCTCGGCGCGGCTCCCTGGACGCGGAACCCCTTCGGCGGCGAGATCGACGCGGGCAAGCTTTACGGCCGCGGCTCGAGCGACATGAAGAGCGGCATCGCCGCGATGGTCGAAGCGGCGCTGCGGCTGGCGAAGACGCCTTTGCGCAAAGCGGGGATCTCGCTGGTGTTGCTCGCCGGGGAAGAGACGGGATGCGAAGGAGCCACGCACCTCGCCAAGGTGCCGGGCGCGCTCGGACGCGCCGGCGCGATGGTCGTCGGGGAACCCACCGGAAACCGGCCAGTCATCGGACACAAGGGCGCGCTCTGGTTGCGGGCACGGACTCGCGGCGTCACCGCGCACGGATCGATGCCGCAGATGGGAGTCAACGCCGTGATCAAGGCGGCGCGCGCCGTGCTCCAGCTGAGCAGTTTCCAGTTCGACGTCGCACCCGATCCGTTGCTCGGCGCGCCCACGCTGAACGTGGGCACCATCAAGGGCGGGCTCAACGTAAACTCCGTGCCGGACGAGGCCGTGATCGGGATCGACGTCCGCACCATCCCCGCGCAGCGTCATGGTCAGTTGCGCAAACAGCTCGAGTCGCTGCTCGGGCCGGAAGTCGAGCTGGCGCCGGTCGTCGACCTCGAAGGCGTGCGCACCCCCGAAGACGATCCGTTCGTGCGCAACGTGCTGGAAGTGACTGCATCGGTGACCGGCGAGCGGGAGCCGCCTGGGTCGGCGACATACTTCACCGACGCGAGCGTGCTCACGCCGGCATACGGCGGGATCCCGACCGTGGTCCTCGGTCCCGGCGAAATGGCCCTCTGCCACCAGACGGACGAGCACTGCCGCGTCGACCGGATCGAACAATCGGTCGAGATCTACACCCGCCTTGCGCGGGCGTGGTGCGGCGCATGACGCGCACGCCGGGAGCGGTTGCGCGCCTCTCGCGGCGCGAGCTGTCCGCCTCGGACCTGGTGCTCGAATGCCTCGCCCGGATCGCGGAGCGCGAGCCCGTGGTGCAAGCCTGGGAGGTGATCGATGCGGAAGGCTCACTGGCCGAGGCGCGCCGCATCGATGCGCTGCGCGACAAGCCGCCCCTCGGCGGGATACCGGTCGGCGTGAAGGACCTGATCGACACGGCGGACCTGCCGACGGCGTACGGGTCGCCGATCCATCGCGGCCACCGCCCGGCATGCGACGCCGAATGCGTGCGCCGGCTGCGGGACCTGGGCGCAATCGTGCTGGGAAAGACGGTGACTACCGAGTTTGCCGTCTACTCGCCCGGGAAGACGCGCAACCCGCGCGACCCTTCCCGCACCCCGGGCGGGTCCTCCAGCGGGTCGGCGGCGGCCGTGGCCGACGGAATGGTGCCGGTCGCGCTCGGCTCGCAGACCGCGGGTTCCATCATCCGCCCCGCCTCGTACTGCGGAGTCATCGGATACAAGCCGACCTACGGCCTCGTGCCGCTGGAGGGCGTCCACCCTCTCGCGCCCTCGCTGGATACGCTCGGCTTCTTTGCGCGGTCGCTCGAGGACATCCCGCCGGTGATCTCCGCCCTCTCCAATGCGCCGCCGACGCCGATCCGGACCCGCCGTCCCCGGCTCGGTCTCTGCCGCACCGAGGCATGGCCAGGCGGCGCTCCGCAGACGCAAGAACTGATCGAGAAGGCCGCGAAGGCGCTCGGTGCCCGCGACGTCGACCTCGGCCCTCCCTTCGCCGCGCTGATCGACGCGCAGATCGCGATCATGGGCGCGGAAGCGGCGGCCACGCTGCGCGAAAAGCCGCAGAGCGAACTGAGCGCGAAGCTGCGCGAGTTCCTGCGCGAAGGCGCCGGCGTCACGCCCGAGCGGCTCGCCGCCGCGCGGGAGCAGGCGGAGCGGTGCCGCCGCGACCTCGACCGCATGTTCGAAGATCTGGACGCCCTGCTCACGCCCGCTACCACTGGGGAGGCGCCGGAAGGTCTCGCGGCTACCGGCGACCCGGTCTTCTGCCGGATCTGGACCCTGCTGGGCGTTCCCTGCATCTCGCTCCCCGTCCTCACCGGACCGGCCGGGTTGCCGATCGGCCTGCAAGTCGTCGGACGGCGCCAGACCGACGACGAATTGCTCTCGTCCGCCGCCTGGATCTACGAGCGGATAGGCTGACGTCCTCCGGGCGGGCTTGCAGGCGTCCGGCCGCATGTCCACCTTGCGGCGCGCCTCGCGATCGTTCGCCACCACTGCGATACGGTTTCCAAGAACGCACTTCGCAAAGCCCCGCCGGCGCGCCGAATGGTCGGCGTGGCGTCCGCACCGTCTTCTGGCGCATCATGAACGGATGGACGACGCCATGGTCCGCGCCTTTCCGCCGACGCGGCATTCCGCGGTCGCGGCCGTGCGCAGCGCCGATACCGCCCAGCGCGCGAAAGGGCTCGCGATCCTGTCGGCGGTCTATTGGCGCCCGGTCTACACCTATCTGCGATTGCGCTGGCGCAAACCGCACGAAGAGGCGGCGGATCTCGCCCAGGAGTTCTTCACACAGGTCGTCCAGAAGGACGTGTTCGCGCGGTTCGATCCTTCGCGGGCGCGATTGCGCACGTTCCTGCGCACGTGCATCGACGGACTGGTGGCGAACCACGACAAGGCGGCGTCCAGGCAGAAGCGGGGTGGAGGATCGCCGCATCTCGACTTCGACGGCGCGCGCGAGGAGATCGAAGGGCTCGAGGGCGGCTGCCACTCGCCGGAGGTCCAGTTCGAGAAGGAATGGGCGCGCGGCGTCTTCGGCATCGCGCTGCGGCGGCTCGAGCAGGAGTGTGCAAGCACGGGCAGATCGCAGAATTACGCGCTGCTCCAACGGTACGATCTCGACGATGAACGCCCGACCTACGCGGAGCTGGCGCAACGGTTCGGCGTCCCGGTCACGGACGTGACCAATCGTTTGTTCCGCGTCCGGCGCGAGCTGCGGCGGATCGTCCTCGAAGTGCTGCGCGAGTTGACCGCCAGCGAGGAGGAATTCCGCGAGGAAGCACGCGCGCTGCTCGGAGACGGCGCGGTATGACCCGCCTGGATGACCGCGCGCTCGAGCGTCTGCGCGCCGCCGTGCGCGAGCCGGATCTGTCGGAGACGAAGTACCGGCTCGCCGGTGTGGCCGGCTCGGGCGGGATGGGGACGGTCTACATCGTCGAAGACACCGAGTTGCGACGGCGCGCGGCGCTGAAAGTGCTCGACGTGCCTGATGCCGGAACCGAGGCGCGCTTGAGGCGAGAGGCGCAGGTGCTGGCGCGGCTGGAGCACCCCGGGATCGCGCCGGTGCACGATATGGGCGCGCTGCCGGACGGGCGGGTCTTCTACACGATGAAGTGGGTGCAGGGGGAGCGACTCGACGCGCGCCTGTCGCGGCCGGTACCGCTCGCCGAGCGGCTGCGGCTTTTTCTCCGCATCGCTGACGCTGTCGCCTTCGCGCATGCGCAGGGTGTGTTGCACCGGGATCTGAAGCCCGAGAACGTGATGGTCGGCGCCTTTGGCGAAGTGCTGGTGATGGACTGGGGCCTCGCGAAAGTCGTCGGGGACGGGGCCGACCCGGTGCCGACACGCAAGACGGCAGAGAGCGCCGTGCTCGGAACGGCAGGATTCATGTCGCCGGAACAGGCGGCCGGCGAGAGTGCGGGAGTCGACGCGCGCAGCGACGTCTACTCCTTGGGCGTGATGCTGCAGTGGATGGCAGCCGGCGAGGGTGTGCCGGCGCTTCGCGCGGTCTGGCGCAAGGCGATGGCGGCACCGCGCGAGGAGCGCTATCCGGACGTAGGGGCACTCGCGGCGGACGTCACCCGCTTCCTCGACGGCGCCGCGGTTTCGGCTTATCCGGAGACCTTTCTGCACCGCGCGCTGCGGATGGCCAAGCGGCATCGGGTGGCCTTGGGGATCGTCGCCGCCTACCTCGCCGGCCGCGCGCTGATCCTCCTCTTCACCGGCCGCTGAAAGGAATCCGGCGCGACGGACAATGGAAGGAGCGAGGGGCGCACGCGGCGCCCGCGGAGCTGACAATGAATCGCATCGCAGTGGGAATCCTGGTTGGCGGCGCGCTCGGCATCGTCGACGGCCTGACGGCCTGGTTCACTCCGGAAGCGCGGCCGCAGATGATCGGCATCGTCATCGGATCGACGATCAAGGGCCTGGTGGCGGGGGCGATCATCGGCGCCTTCGCGCGCAAGGTGACGAGCCTGCCGTGGACGCTGGCGTTCGGCACCTTCGTGGGCGCGCTGCTCGCCTTCGCCATCGCCCACATGGGCGGGAAGTACTACCTGGAGATCATCCTTCCCGGCAGCCTGGTCGGTCTTTTGACCGGTTACGCCACCATCCGCTTCGGCCGCGCTCCATCCGCTGAGACGGCATCCTGAGCCGCGCCGTAAGCGCGCATGGGTCCATCTGCCGTAGAATCAGCCGCCGATGGACCCCAGCCGCACGATCACGCAGACGCACGAGGGGAGATCCGGACCGGGCAAAGGGCAGCCGTATCTTTTCCTCACCCTGCGGTGCGACCGTCCCCTGGAGGGAGGAGCGCGCTTCTCGTTCCAGGGCGCCGACCAGGTGAACATCGGTCGCGGAAGCGCGCTTCAGCTCGAGCGGCAGCAGGGCGAAACAACGTCGATCCGGATCTCCGTTCCAGACGGCCGCATGTCCTCGAGGCACGCGCGGCTGCAGCGGGTGCTCGGCGCGTGGGTGATCGAAGACGCCGACTCCAAGAACGGTACTTTCGTCGACGGCAAACGCGTCACCAGCTCTCCGCTCGCCGATGACGCTCTCGTCGAGCTGGGACACAGCTTCTTCGTCTTTCGCGAGGCGCTCCCTCGGGCGGAGCCCGCGCTCCTCGAACAGCGCGCGCTGAAGCCCTTGCCGCGCGGGATGGCTACGCTCTCGCCCGCCTTTGCCGTGGAGCTGGAGCGCCTGACGGCCTTCGCGCGTTCGCAGGTACCGGTGCTCGTTTCGGGCGAGACCGGCACCGGGAAGGAGCTGATCGCCTCGGCCATCCACGAGCTTTCAGGCCGTCCCGGCCCCTTCGTGGCCGTGAACTGCGGAGCGATCGCGCCCAACCTCGTCGAGTCGGAGCTGTTCGGATATCGCAAGGGCGCGTTCTCGGGCGCCCTGGAAGATCGTCCGGGGCTCGTGCGCAGCAGCGAGCACGGGACGCTGCTGCTCGATGAGATCGGCGATCTGCCCCTGGCCGCCCAGGCGGCGCTCTTGCGCGTGCTGCAGGAAAACGAGGTGCTTCCCGTTGGAGGGACGCGGCCGGTGAAGGTGGATCTGCGGGTGGTCGCGGCGACCCACCGCGATCTCGCCGCGCTCGCCGCCCAGGATCGGTTCCGCCGCGATCTGCTCGCCCGCCTCGACGGCGCCAGGATCTCGCTGCCTGCGCTGCGCGAGCGGCGCGAGGACTTCGGGCTGATCCTCTCGGCGCTGATGGAGAAGACCGCCGGCGAGATGGCCCGCGACGTGATCTTCTCGCCGGACGCCGCCCGGACCCTGCTGCTTCATAGCTGGCCGCTCAACGTGCGGGAGCTCGAGAAGTGCATCGCGAGCGCGGTGCTGCTGGCGCGCGACAGGCGGGTGGAGCTCGAGCACCTGCGCGAAAGCCTTCTCAATGCGCCGAAGCCGGGGGGCCCTCCCAGGCAAGGCATTGCCCCGGAGGGCCTGCGCGAGCCGGACCGGCGCCTTCGCGAGCAGCTGATCGAGCTGCTGCGCGCCAACGGCGGGAACGTCACCGCCGTCGCTCGGGCCATGGGAAAGGCACGCACCCAGGTGCAACGATGGCTGCGCCGATTCGACATCGACCCCGGTTCGTTCATCCGCTGACCGATGTGGCGCGCCTCGCGACGCCGTCAATGCTGCTGAGGCGCCGCGGGACCCGTTCCGCGGAAAGCCGCACGGTCCTTGGCAGAGTCGATCTGCACCGCCAGCAGATCGTAGAGCTCCTCTTCCGAGCGGGCGTTCAGGGACGTCCGCGACACCAGGATCCGCGCCATCGGGCCCAGGTACTCCGCCAGTCGCCGCGCTGCGCGGTCGAGGACGTCCGCGCTGAAGGATGTCACGGAGGACGAAGCCGGACCCGAGGTCCTGCGAGGCGCCGAGACGTCGGCGCACGAGCGCAGGAACGCCGAACGCTCGGCCGACTGCGGCATGAACGCCGCGAGCAACTCGGCCAGCTCGCGCGGATTCGCTGCCTGCGCCCCGACCGTCCTCGCCAGATGGTGAGCGATGGGACCGAGAATCTGTGCCGCTCGGCGCTCGATCGTCGCCTCCACACCGGCATCCAGCGTCATCGGTGAGGGTGGCGATTCCTCGCTCAACGAGCGGGTGGCTTCCGGACCGCGTGTCGCCGCTTCGGGGAGGCGAAGCTCGTAGACCGCATGCTCACGCATCAACTCGTCTCGCCGGACCCCGACGTGCGCGAACAGCGGCCGGTACGCCGCGGAAAGGCAGTTCGCGACCTCGTGGAAGGAGCGCGAGGCGAGCACCTGGTTCTCGTGGGCGAAGGCCATCACCTTCTGCGCGACCGAAAGGCCTTCGCCGAGCGCGTTCAGGTTGCCGTTGATGTCCTTCACCAGCTTGACCGGACCGAGGTGCAGGCCGGCGCGAACGCGCATGCCGCCGCTGGGAATGTCCTCGCGCGCCACCGATCCGAGCAGGCCCAACGCGCCGGAGATCGCCGCCTCGGGATCGCCGAGGAAACAGATTGCGACGCTGCCGCCGGAGTCGAGGACTACGCGATCGGCCTCGGGCACGTCCCGGATCGACGAGGCCAGGCGCGCATTGAAGCGCGCCTTCCAGCCGGCCTGGATCTGCACGGATTGCCCGGAGTACCGGAGGATCTCGGTGGAGAGAACGCTGCACAGGCACGTGCGCTCCGACTTCGCGTGCTCGCCCGACCGCTTCGCCAACCGGCGATGGGGCACCGGTCGAGGTCGCAGGTCTGCCGTCCGCTCCCGTTCAGCGTCCTGGGCGAAGACAATGAGCGCCGAGAGCACCTCGCTGGCATCCCGCGGCCGATGGACCGGATCGATCGAGAGCATCTGCGTAATGAACTCGGCAAACGCCGGCTGCCCGGGAACGTCGACGCCCGGCGCCGCCGCCAAGTCCGGCAGCGCCTTCCCGCCCTCCGCGCGGTACGGCAGCTCCCCGGTGAGCATCTCGAACAGGATCACGCCCATGGCGAACACGTCGGTCCGCTCGTCTTCGGGCGCGCACCGGCGCTGCTCCGGCGCCATGTACGAAGGCGTGCCGCCGTCGATCTTGCGATGGCCGAAGGCGTGGGCGAGGCCGAGGTCGAGCACCTTCACCTGGCCGTCCTCGCAGAGGAAGATGTTGCCCGGCGTGAGATCGCGGTGGACGACCCCGTGCGCGTGCGCGTGCGCCAGACCCTTCGCAACCTCGATGGCGATGCGCAACGCCTCGCGCACCGGAACGGGGCCCGGATCCGGCCGCCGCGCAAGGGTGCATCCGCGCAGCAGCTCCATGACCAGATAGGGCCCTTGCGCTGCGCGGCCGGCGTCGAACAGCGTCACGATGTTCGGGTGCGAGAGCCGGGCCGCGGTTTCCGCCTCGCAGAGCAGCCGCTCCTCGCGCACCGTCCGCCTCGCCCCGGCGCGCACCGCCTTGAAGGCGACGAGCCGTCCCAGCTCGCGGTCGCGCGCTTCGTACACCACCCCGAAGCCGCCCTGCCCGACCTCGCGCAGCAGCTCGAATCGGCCGATGACCGCTCCCGGCTCGAGCGCGGTCGGCCAGCCCGTTCCTTGCGCCGGATCCGGCTCGCGCCCCACCTCCTGCAGCACCTCCGACAGCGCTCCGGGGCGAATACCGTCCGCCACGGCCGTTGCGGCGCTCAGGGTACTGGTTCGGGTCTCGTCTCCCGCGCTGCGACTCACGGCCACCCCTCCCCGCGCTCCATCGTCACTTCTGCTGCTCCAGCATCTTCATGGCCGCCGCCAGACTGCGATGCATCCGGTTGAACGAGGCCGCAAGGATGGAGACCTCGTCGCGTCCCTTCACCGGCAGCTCTGGCACCTCCATCTGCCCCTTGCTGATCTCGTCCGCGCGCCGGGCGAAGTGGCTGACGGGGCGGACCACGGTGAAGTAGAGGAGGACATCGAGCACCACCAAGGTCACGAAGCCGACGGCGACCAACGAGACCAGGAGCCGCCGGAACGAGCGATTCGCCATCTGCACCGGCAGGGTTACGGGGACGGAGACGATCTGCGCCGCGATGATCTCGTTCTCCCTCCAGCCGAATCCGTTCGCCGGACCGTAGAGCTTCACCATGTCCTGCGGCGCTTCGCCCGGCGTCGCATGGCACTCGAGACAGGACTTGGCGGCCCGCATGGGCCGCGCGAGGAACAGCGATTTGCCGAGCGGCGTCATGCGCTCGCCGTCGAGCAGCGCCAGGTCAGGACGATTGCGGAAGACGTTGAGGATGTCCTCTTCCCAATCGACGACGCGATTGCGTGGGTTGGTCGGGTTGAGCGAGGCTTCCTTGTAGAAGTAATCAGGGTACTTCTTGCGCAGGTAGTTGAAGATCTCGGTGGCGGCAAACGCCGGGACCGTCTGGGGGCGGAAGACGCGCCTCGCTGCTGCTTCCCGGGCGCAGATCCTGCTGATCGGGTCGACCGCTTTCGCATCGTATGGCTGGGAGATCTCGTTCATCACCGGCCGGATCTGCTCGGTGGTGTAGTTGCGCATGGCAAGCGCTGTTTCCATCATGATCTGCGCTTCATGGAGGACCTGCTCGCGTGCGCTCCGCTGCAGCGAGTCGTGGAAGAGGAAGGCCGCGGCAGCGAGACCGAGGCCGAACACGACTGCGAAAATCAAGCTGAACTTCGCCAGCAGGCGCATGGCAGGCCCCCGCGCCCTACCCGGCGAGCAACTTTAGCACGCTGGGAAAAATCCGGGGGGAAGGGCGCAAACACTCGCAGGCAGGATATGAAATGTGCTCTAGATCCGCCTGCCATGGCCATCGAAGCAAGCAGCAGCGAACTGGAGCAATTCCGCAGCGGAGACGACAAGCGGCCGTTCGTGCTGGTCCAGCTGCTCCGGTTCGCCGAAGGCGGGCGCGACCAGTATCTGCAGTACTCCGTGCAGGTCCAGCCGATCCTGAGGTCCCTCGGCGCCCAGGTGCTCTATGGAGGCGAATGCGTGGAGCCGCTGGTTGCCGGCGAGAGCCAGGCCTGGGACGCGGTCGTGCTGGTGCGATATCCCAACCGCACCGCATACGTGCAGATGCACGCGGATCCGGAATATCAGGCCATCGCGCCGCTGCGGCGCGCGGCGCTGCGGGAAGCAGTGCTTTTGCCGATGAACGACTGGCCCGGCCGCTGAACAGCGGCCCGCGTCAACGGGCGCGGGATTCCGGCCACTCGTCCCAGACCCGCGGCGCGCTCGCGGGAAAGCGGCCGAACGCTCCCGTCTTCGGGTCGCCCTCCAGCCGGCGGAAGTCCTGGTAGCGGATCTCGATCGCTTCCTCGTGCGATCCGGCACAGAAGACGATCCGATCCGCTTCGGCCAGGGCCGAGTCGGCGACCACCGGCAGCCCGAAGAGGGCGCCGAACGGCGGCTCCGCGCCGGGCTCGCAGCCGGCGAAGAGGCCTTCGAAGTCCGCTTCGTGCAACAGCCGCACCGACGGAACACCGAGGACCTCGGCGAGGCGCTCCTCGTCCACTACCTCCGTGGCAGGCAGAACGGCGATCCAGATCTGGTCGCCGCCTTTGACGATCACGGACTTCGCCACCCGCCGTCCCGGCACGTGCATCGACGCCGCGAGCTCCTGCGCGGTGCAGGCGCGGCGATGCGGGTGTCGTTCGTAGGCAACGGCGTTCCTTTCCAGGTAGTCGACGATCTGCTGGGGGATCATGGTCTCCCTCCTTCCATCCTCGGGGACCTTGCTCCATGGCCCTTCCGCCCGGAGCGCGGCGCCACGCGAAGCTCTCTATCACAGGCGCCGGCCGCGTTTCAGCGGCGCGTCTCGATGTGTTCGCGCAGCGAGGTCATGAGCTGTCCCCACCAGAGGCCGATCATCCGGCTGAACGCCGGACCAACGAGCCCATGCCGCGCCGGATGATCCGTCGGCAGACTGCTCCAGCCCCGGTGCCGGACGGTGACGAGGGTGCCGCTCGCGGACCCTGCGCGCTCTCGAACGTCTCGAACAATCGGCCGCCTGTCCCGCTCTCGAAAAAGAGCTGCCCTCGCCGACGCCCTGCGATGCGGAACTGCGGGCCATGCTTCCACCACAGATCGATCTCGCGGGTGAACACGTCGAAGGCGTCCTCCAGCTCAACCCGGACGAGCACCGAGACCGTAGCGGCGTCGCCGGCGCCGGTCACGACCGGCCCTTTCCGGCCCTCCGGGTGCGCTCGGCGTGCCGCCGGAACGCGTCCAGCTCACGCGCCCAGAAGACCTCGACGTCGTCGAGCCACTTGCGCAACTCGCGAAAAGGCTCTTGCCGCAGCCGGTACGTGCGGACGCGCGCGTCCGGGCCAGCGTGGTCCTCCTCGACCAACCCGTAGTTGCGCAAGACGCGCAGATGCCGGCTCATCGCTGCGGGGCTCATCTCCAGGGCGGCGGAGAGTTCCCCGGCCCGTCTTGGCTTGCGGCGCAGCAGGTCGATGACTCCGCGGCGCGTCGGATCCGACAGGGCGATCAACGTTCCGTCGAGATCGGTCATGCCTTCGGGTTCGGGTCGCGCAGGCGCTGGTAGAACCACCAGTGATGGCCGCCGACGTCTTCGCATTCGTAGCCGCGGTCGCTCCAGTACTCCTCGCCGTAGTCCTCGGTGCTGGGCTCCGAGACGATCCTGGCTCCCGCCTCGAGCGCGCGCTTGCAGTGCGCCTCGACGTCGTCGACGTAGAGCATGAGGTTTTGGGTATTGAAGCCGCCGATCTCGGGGGGGCTGCGGCGGTAGGGAAACCGCTCGCGCTTCTCCGAGTCGCCGACCATGATCAGGCCTTCGCCAAAAACGAGCTCCGAATGCTCGATGCGTCCTCCGTCGCCCTCGACTTTGAGGCGAACCTCGAACCCGAATGCGCGGCAGAGCCAGTCGATGGCCTTGGCTGCGTCCTGGTAGTAGAGGGCCGGCGAGATCCGAGGCCATCCTGACGGTGTGGGTTTCACGCGAATCTCCTCTCGGTATCCTGCAGCGATCGGGAAATATTTAACGCTCAAGTTAACTATGTCAAGTGGCCACCGCGGCCACCCACGCCGCCAGGGCGCACTCGCGCTGCTCGGAGCCCCAAGGTCTGCCCGCCTTCTTGCCCATGGCAGCGAGACGCGCACGCAGCGCGGTCTCCTTCATGCCGAGCGTCGTCGCGGCGCGCTCGTGCAGCTCCTTCGCTGGCAGTCGCAGCAGGCTCAAGCCCAGCGCCTCGCACGCGCGCCCCACGGCATCCCGGTACATCTCGCCTTCGGCAGCATGGACCAGCGGGTGCGAGCGGAGTACGGCCTCCAACGGCGGCAGGGGCCTTCCGCTTCCGGCGAGGAGCGCGGCGCGCTCGAGCCGGCAACGGCCGGCAACGGAAGCGGCCAGCGAGGCGATCGCCGCCTTCGCCCTCGCCGCCGATTCACGAAGCGCGGAATCGATCATGGGACGGGCTTGCTCCGCCGATAGCCCGCGCTCGTGGCCCTGGTGATAGACCGCGGCCGTCTCGAAGGTTTCGAGCATCGTGACTCGGGGAGGGCCCTGGTCACCGCCGGTCTCCATCCGGCGACGGGTGGTGACGGAAGCCTGGCGTGCTCGGGCGACATGCTCCTCGAAGCACTG
>MNFJ01000099.1 GCA_001918155.1 Deltaproteobacteria bacterium 13_1_40CM_4_68_19 | reverse complement strand
CGATCCGCCTCGCGCCTTTCGGCGGCGGTGGATTGGAAGGAAGCTCCACGGTCGCCCTCGGGAACGGCGGACCGGGACGTGCCAGCAAGTACCCCTGCACGAGGGAGACGCCAAGAGCGGCAACGACCCGCAGCTCCTCCGGGGTCTCGATCCCTTCGCACACGGCGCGCATGCCTTCCCCACGGCAATACTCGAGGATGTGCTTGATGAGGCGCGCCGCGCGGCTGCCTTCCTCGATCCCCCGGATCATCGCCATGTCCAGCTTGACGAAGTCCGGCTCGAGCAGCGCCAGGTGGTTGAGACTGGAGTACCCGGAGCCGAGATCGTCGACCGCGATGCGAAACCCGGCCGCACGCAGCGCCGCCACGCGCTCCCGTGCGCGGGAGAAGTTGCTCACCTCCGCGGCCTCGGTGAGCTCGAGGACGACGCGCTTCGTCCAGGGTCGCAGGGCTGGCTCTGACTCGATCGCGTCCTGCTCGAGGAACTCGAAGGGATGCACGTTGAGGAACAGCAGCTTGTCCGGCGGCAGCTTGTGGATGGCTGCGATCTGGATCGCCCGCAGGACGCGTCCGAGGGTCGGTACCTGGCCGCTCCGCTCCGCCGTTCCCAGGAGATCGAGGACCGAGGTGAAGGCCGGATCCATCGGGCGCGTCAGCGCCTCCCAGGCCACCTCGGTACCCGCGGCCAGGTCCACGATCGGTTGATAGACGGACTGGAACGAGCGCTCGCGGATCGAGCGCTGCAGCGCCACCAGCTTGTCGGCTTCGTGCCGCACCTGCGCCGAATCCAGCCGCCCGCCCGCCGATAGCTCTCGTGACCAGCAGATGAGCCGGTTCCGCCCCGCTTGCTTTGCCGCGTCGAGCGACGTCGCGGCGGCGGCGATGAGCGTATCGGCGTCCTGCGCGTGCTCCGGAAACGCGGCGACCCCGACCGAGACGGTGATCCGCCGCAATCCGGGACCGAGCTTGGTCTGCTCGAGGGTGCGCCGGAGGTGCTCGGCGCGAGTGGCCGCGCCGGTGCGGTCCGTCTGCGGCAGGAGGATGGCGAAGGTGTCGCCGCCGAAACGCGCGAGCACGTCGCCACCCGCGAGGTATGCGGGCAGATCGGCGGCGCGCCCGCTGCGAAGCAGGAACGCGCCCAGGTCCCGGAGGAGAGCATCTCCGCCGGAGAACCCCAGATTCGCGTTGATGTCACGGAAGCGATCGATGCTGGCCAGGACCACCGCGCAGCGAGCACCGTAACGGCGCCCGCGCTCGATCTCCCTGCTTACGCTTTCCTGGAAGGAGGCGTGATTGTCGAGTCCCGTGAGCGGATCGCGCGTCGCGAGCCCCTCCAGGATGGCATTCTTCTCCTGCAGCTCCTTGAAGAGCATCCGGTAAGCTCGCCGCAGCTTGAGGCTCTCGATCGTCCGCTGCAGGCGGGCGCGGAAGTCGGCCAGATCGAACGGCTTCACCACGAAGTCGGCGACGCCGGCCTGGAGCGCTTCCACCGCGGACGAAAGCGTGGCGTACCCGCTGATGATCACAACCTGCGCGTCGAGGCTACCTTCTGCCACCTCGCGAGCCAGGGAAAGCCCGCTCCCATCCGGAAGGTTCTTGTCGATGATGAGCAGGTCGTAGCGTTCGCCGGCGAGCCTCTCGCGCCCCGCGGTGAGAGACTCGGCAGGGTTGGCCAGAAACCCCATTCCTTCCAGGACTTCGAGGACCACGGAGCGCACGACCTCCTCGTCGTCCACGACGAGCGCGCGCAGCCCCTCTCCCACCCTCTCCGGCATCCCTTCAGGCTAAGCGGGCATGCTTGCGACGACAACTTTCGTGCGCCGCGGGCCTCTGCTGGTACAGTCGGAGCAAATGCGCATCGGCACGCGCGCCCTCCTCATCATCGTTCCGGTCGCCGTGCTTCCGCTGGTCGGGGCAGGATGGATCGGCTTCGGGGTATCGCGGCGTGCGCTCGAGGAGCGTACGCGAGCGGCGCAGATCGCGACGGCGCGCTTCATCGCCGAACGCGTTTCCGCGGAGGTGGCCGCGAGCCTGCACGCGGCCAGCCTGGCCGCCAACGCCATGGAGTTCGCGCAACTGAGCGCCCAGGAGCGCCTCGGTGCGCTGCGCCTGGTTTTCCGGCAGATCGAGGGCGCGGTCGCCGTCGCGCTCCTGTCCCGCGACGGCGCGCAGGTCGCGCCGCCCGTCTATCTTGCTTCCCGCGCGCAGGAGCCGTCGCTGGCAGACCGGGAAGTGCTCGGGAAGGCCGACATCGACGAATTCGCCCGCGGCATTCCGCTCGACGCTGCGGTCCAGATCGGAGCCGCCGTCGGGCCGGCGCACACTTCTCGCGAAGGATCCCCGCGGGTTTCCGTCGCGGTGCGAACGCGTGGTGAGCTCGTGCTGGCAGTCGAGTTCAGTCTCGCACGGCTGGCGCCGCTGGTCGTCGACTCCGGTCTCGGGGTCCGCGGCAATGCCGCGGTGGTGGATCGTTCCGGACGCGTCGTGCTGGGCTCGAGCCGCCAGGCGGCGGCTTCCCGCGCGGATTCGCCGCTGGTCGAGGCCGCGCTGGCGGGCAGGCTCGGCGCGCTCTCCTTCACCGGCGTGGATCGCGTGGAGCGCCTGGGAGCGAGCGCCGAGGTACGCGACCTCGGCTGGGTGGTGGCGATCGACGAGCCGGCCGCCGATGCGCTTGCCGAATCGCGCGTTCTCGCGCGACGCACGGCGGCAGCCGTGGCGATCGCCCTCGCGGCGGGAGTTGCGCTGGCCCTTCTCGCGAGCGGCGCCATCGTGCGGCCGATCAAGGCACTGCATCGGGGCGCATCCGCGCTCACCGGCCGGGAACTCGGCCATCGCGTTGGAGCCGCCGATCGCGGCGACGAGCTCGGCGATCTGGCGCGAGCCTTCAACGCCATGGCGGCGGAGATCGAGCGCTGGGACCGCGAGCTCGGCGAACGGGTGGAGGAAAAGACGCGCGAGGCGCGAGAAGCGCAGGATCTGCTCCTGCGCGCGCAGAAGCTCGCCGCCGTCGGTCAGCTCGGTGCGGGCATCGCGCACGAAGTGAACAATCCGCTCGCCGGACTGCTCGGTCAGACGCAGCTCCTGCTGCTGCAGGAACCGGCGGACTCGGCGCGGCGCAAGAAGCTGGAGAGCATCGAGACCCAGGCGCTGCGGATCCGCGAGATCGTGCAGAGGCTGCAGCACACCGGTGACGGGGCGGAGTCCGCGCAGACGCCGCTCGATCTGCGCGCGCTTCTCGAGGAATCGCTCGCCCGCAACGAAAAGGCGCTCGCCTCCGCCGCCGTCCGGGTGGTGCGCGAATACGGCCCGCCCCTGCGGATCTTCGGCGACCCGCGGCAGCTCATGGAAGCGTTCTCGGAGCTGGTGATCAACGCGCGCCGCGCGATGCCGGCGGGCGGTCAACTGACGGTGGGATATCACTCCATCGACGGGCAGCTCGCGGCGATCCGGTTTGCGGACACCGGCCAGGGGATCGCCCCAGGCGTCCGCCCACGCATCTTCGAGCCCTTCTTCACCACCAAGCAGGACTGGAACGCGAAGGGGTTGGGGCTCACGATGGTGCACCGGGTTTGCGAGGAACACCACGGCCGGGTCACCGTCGAGAGCGGCACGGGAAGAGGCGCGACGTTCACCGTACTGCTTCCCATCTTGCAGGAGCGCGCGCTCGCATGAGTCGCCGGAGCGCATACGCCGCCCGGGCGGCGCTTCTCCTTCTCACCGGCTGCGGCTGGTGCGCACCCCCTGCGCCGAAGCCGGTTGCGCCCGCATCGGCGTCGACGCCGGCGTACGTTCCGATGGCGGGTCCCGTCGCGGTCGAGCTGTCCGTGGCGCAAGGGGACGTGCAAGTCCGCCGGAGCTCGGGCGGCGCCTGGGGGCCCGCCGAGCTTCCTCTTTCCCTGGGATTCGACGACTCCGTCCGGACGGGGATGGGCGGCGCGGCGACCTTGAAGGTCGGGCACGACGGAACGATCGAGGTGCGCGAGCGCACGGAAGTGTCCGTCCGCCAGCTGCTCGCGAACCGCGCCAGGTTCCGACTGGAGCGAGGCCGCATCGGAGCGACGCCTGGTGGAACCGCGGTGGCCATCGAGTCCTCGGGCAGCAGCGCGGTGGCCGAGGCGACCACGGGCTCGTTCGCCGTATTCAACGACGGCAGGGGTCTCGTCGCGGTTGTCGCCGACACGGGAGAGGTGAAGCTCACCGCGAGTGGAGGAGACGCGGTGCTCGCCGCGGGCCAGGGAGCGCGGGTCGTCGGCAACTCGGCGCCGTTGCCCGAAGCGGTGCCGCGGTCGGTGCTGCTCAAGGTGGTGTGGCCGGAGGAGAAGGTGACGCGAGCGATCAACGTCACCCTCCGCGGCGAGGCCGATCCCGGCGCGGTGGTGGCGGTGAATGGCGTGAAGACGGATGTTGACGCCGACGGCCACTTCGAGGCCGACGTGCCGCTGGCGCCAGGCACGAACCATGTCTCCGTCACCAGTACGGATCGCTTTGGCCGCACTGCCGCCAAGGAAGAAACCGTGCGGGTGGAGCGCCGCGCACCACCGTTGAAGGCGGAGCACGAAGGATGGCAGTGATCGCGGTGGCGCTCGCGGCGGCAATTGTCCCGGCACCCATGGGGGTGTCGGCTCCGGCGATGGTGCGAGGTGACGGCCGCACCCCTGCGGCTGTCGACGTGATCGGTCCCGGTCCGCTCGAGGCAGAAGACCCTCGCTTTCCAGACGGCGGATCGATCTCTTGCGCGGGTGCGCCCGCCCTCTCCGCCAGTCAGATCCTCCCACCGCGCATCCTCGCGCCCGCGACGGCGACCACCGGGCAGCTGGCCTGCATCGCGCGCCGTCGAGGGGCCGAGGCGGCGTTTTCGCTGCGAGTCGAGCCTCCCGGTCCGGGCCTGTACGCTGCGATGCTGCCGGCGGAGAACGGTGGAATGGCGCTGCGACCGTTCCGGCTGCAGCCGGGCGGCAGCAGCATCGCACCACGCTTCGTGCATGCGGCGGCGAGCGCCGGCGAAATCCGGCAGGCGACGGACGGCGCCTTGCGGCTCGCGCTGCCACCGGGACGAGCGCCTCGCGCCGTCGCCATCGCGCTGTTGGACGCGGATGGCGCGGGTGCTGCCTTCCTGCCCGTCCCCGGTCGAACCCGTTTGCGGCTGCAGTCGAAGCGCCGCTCGTCGCTCTCGGTCCGTGTGGCGGGCGCGGTCTTCGGCCCTGTGCAAGCGCCGGAAGGAAAGGCGAACTTGTCCGTGCTCGTGCCCCCAGGAACGCAAATCGGCGTAGTGCGCGCCGTCGATCAGTTGGGCAACGCCCGCGAGATCCCCATCGACCTGGAGACTCCCTCGCTGCCGCGCATCGCAGCCGTCGCGTCGGACACACGAGTGGTTGCGGGTGGAGAGCTCCGGGTCGCGGTTGCGCTCGCCGCACCCGACGGGGGTCCGGCGCAGAGCGCGGCAGTGCGGGCGATCGCTGGCCGCGGATCCCTGGAAGCGCCCGCGCCGAGCGGCGGCGGCCTCTGGCTGGCACGGTACCGGGCGCCGCGGCAATCCGGGCGCGACCGCATCGCCTTCGACGTCGAGGGGGATCCGTCCGCGGGGCACATCGAGCTCGAAGTGGAGGTGTCGCCTGGACCGGCAGCGCAAATCTCGCTGCAGCTGCCCGAATCTCCCGCGCGTGCCGGAGACGAGCTTGCCGTCCGCGCCGCCGTTCGCGACGCGATGGGCAACGCGCTCTCCCGCGTCGCCCTGGAGGCTTCCCTCGGTGGAGCTCCCGCGCGGGTGTCGTGGGAAGGCGCGATCGCTTCCGTCACCTGCGCGGTGCCGCAGCGGCTACCCTCCGATGCAAGCGTCGAGCTCGTCGTGCAGTCGAGCGATGCTGCTCGCGCCGTGGCCCGCATCGATGTGCACCCGGCCGAGGCTTCCACCGCCGAGCTCACCGCGGAGCCCTCCGGACGCACGGCCCGCGTGCGCGCGCTCGTACGGGACCAATTCGGAAACGCGCTCGGCCCGTCCGATTTCGTGTTCGGCGCGGATGGCGCGACCGTGGAATCCATCCAGTCGTCCGCGTCCGGCATCCCGGAAGCGAATCTGGAGGCGGCCCCGGGCGCTCGCGCTGCGGAGACCTGGGTAGCCGCCGGAAACCGCGTGCTGGCCCGCACCGCGATCGTATTCGCCCCGCCGCGCGAGGCGTGGCTCCTCTTCGCCTGGGGGCAAGGCGGCGGCATGTCGAATGGCGGCGCGCTTCGAGCGCCACGATTCGGAGCCGGCATCGGCATCCGGCGGCAATTCGGCCCCATCGAGGGTGCCTTGCTGCTCGGTGCCGATGCGTTCTCCTGGCGCGACGAGGTCCCCGTCGTGGTGGGCGCCGCACAGCAGCCGGTCTCGAGGCGCCTGTTCGCTCTATCGGTGCCGCTCCTCGCCCGCGCGCGGTTGCCCCTCGGAGGTCGATTTGGCATGTCCCTGGAAGCGGGCCCGATGGCCGTGTTCGCCTGGAGCTCGACGTCGAGCCAGGCGAGCGGCACGGAGCGGCTCGTCAGCATACGGCCCGGTGCCCGCGTGCGCGCCATGGTCGATGTTTCCTTCGGCCGGGGCCGCATTGCGTTGGGCGGGAGCGTGGGAACCGCGCGGCTCGTGGAGGGACCGATCCGCGGCGAGATCGAGGGACATTCGCTGTTCGCCGGTTACGAAGCGTGGTGGCTCGATATCGGTCCGTGAGGAGAGTGGATGGGCAAGGCTGAGAAGAAGGATGCCGCGTTGACGGTGGCCGAGCTGGCGCACGAGCTGCGGCAGCCGCTCACGGGCATCCGGACCAGCGCGGAGCTCCTGCTCGAATCGCACGGCGACGATCCCGCCGTGCGGGTCCGCGCGGCGGCCATCGTTCAGCAGGTCCAGCGCATCCAGCTCCTCGTCGAGCGCGCCCGGCAGAAGGGAGTGCCGCCACGAGGAGCTCGCGGCGACGTCAACCAGGCGATCGACGCGGCCTGGTCGCTTCTCGAGCGCGATGCCTCGAACCAAGGCGCGGCGCTGGAGCGCGATCTCGCGCCGGACGTCGCGGCGGTGCGCCTCGATCAACTCGCGCTGGAGCAGATCCTGGGCAACCTCCTGCGCAACGCGCTCGACGCTACGGCCGGCAAGCGCGGCCGCATCCGCGTATCCACCGCGCCGCTCGCGGGAGCGGTGGAAGTGATCGTCGAAGACGACGGCCCCGGGGTACCCGAGGACTTGCGCGCTCGTCTCTTCAGTCCGTTCACTACCGGACGCGCCACCGGCACCGGCCTCGGCCTGCACATCAGCCGTTCGTTGGCCGAGGAGGCCGGCGGCGCGCTGGATCTGCTGGAGAACGCTCCGGGCGCGCGCTTCCGCCTCCGGCTCCCGGCCGTTCCATGATGTAGGCGCGACGCGCATGCGCACCTCGAGAGTGGTCCGGGGTGTGGATGAGCCGCGTCTGCCGCACTGGTATTTTTCCAAGCGTGGGGGAACCGGCAGCTACCTTCGCGCGCCGCTTGGGCCCGGCGGTGCTCGCCGGCGTGGCCCTCGGTGGCTGCGTCTGCGGCCACCTCCGGTCGAAGGATCAGCTTTCGCTCGACGCCGTCGAGCCCGCCGTCGCCGTTGCCGGCGTCCGCACTCCACTGCTGCTGCGAGGCAACGGGTTCAGACCGGGCGTGGTCACCGACGTGGATGGCAAGACCGCCACCGCCGAGTCGCTCTCGCTGCGGATCGGCCCGGCGGAGATCGCGGGCCCCGTCCTTCGCCCGGACGGAGCGATCGAAGCAATGCTTCCCGACACCCTCGCTCCCGGTATCTACGAGGTGTCGCTCTCTCTCGGCCAGCGCCACGCAGCGGGCGCCGCGCTTCAGATCGTCGCGCCCATCGAGGTCGCGCTGGAGGCGCCCGGCGATCTGGCGAGCGGAGAGGAGCGGCCGTTCTCGGTCGAGGTCACTTCCCGCGCGCCCTCGGACGTCATGCTCGCCCTCGAAGGGCTGGGCGTCTCGCCGGACGGATCCGCAACCGCGAGCGGCCTCGTGCTGCCCGTCCTGGTCGGGCCCCAGGAGCCCGTCAAGGTCTTCGGAAAGCTGATCTCGGAGCGACCCGCGGCGATCGCGGACGCAGCGCTCGCCGTTTCGGTGCATTGGAGCCTGGGGCCGCTCTCCGGAACGGTAGACGCGGCAGCCAGCCTGCGCGCCCTCGGTGTTCCACGGATGACGGCGTCGATCAACGGGCCGGCGGAGATCGAGGTGGGAGATCAGCGGCCGCTCTCCACGCGGCTCTGGGCCCCTCCGGACGTGGACCTCGCCCACGTCAACCTGGAGGTCACCGCTGGTGGCGGCGCGGCCCTCGCATCGAACCTCTCCGTCTCGGGAGCGGCGATCGCCGCCGGTGGCGCTCTTTTCCTCCCCGGGTCCATCCAGGGAGTGTCGGTGGGGCCAGGCTGGGTCGAGCTCGACGCGACGGCCGTTGCCCAGCGCGGCGACCCGCCGTCCAACGTATTGCAGCGGTACGCCCTCGCGATCCGCGGCGGACCTGCTCCGGCGCTCTCCGTGCCCTCGCTCCCGGCGATCGTGGAGGTCGGCGTTCCTCTGACCGTGACCATCGATGCGCGCAATGAAGGCGACGTCGATCTGGCGAACGCGCAGCTCACGGTGTCGGCCACGGACGGATCGGTGTCGGATCCCGCGGCATCCCTCCCCATCGCGGCGGGTGCGAGCGTCCAGCGGACGTTCTCGGTAACGCCGTCGACCGCCGGCGCGCCGGTGCAACTCACCGTGGCGCTTTCCGGAGTGAGCGCGCTCTCGGGACGCACGTTCGCTGCACAACCCGCTTCCGCGTCTTCGGGCGCGGCGCGCAGACCGGCTGCGCTCGCGATGACCGCCTCGCCCTCGCAATCGCGCGCCTCGAAGGGCCAGAAAGTCCCGCTCGCAGTCGTGATCTCCAATACCGGAGACGTCGACGTGCCGGCTGCCGTCTTGTCCATCGCCGCCGGCGGCTCGGGGCTCGTGATCGGTCCGTCCGGCGCCCCGGCCTCGAGCCTCCAGCTGCCACCGACCTCCGTCCCGGCGGGCGGCTCGGTGACGCTGTCGCCCGTTACTCTCGGCAACTCAGCCTCGCCGGCGGCGTTCTCCCTTTCCGTCTCGGGGAGCGATTCCGTCTCTGGAGCGCAGGTGAGCGCATCGACGACGGCTGGCTTCGACGTCCAGGCAGGTCCGCTCATGTCCGTCTCGGTCTCCGGCCCGGCACGGATGGTGAGCGGCCAGTCGGCGACGCTCGACGTGCTGGTGAGAAACGACGGCGACGTCGACGCCGTTTCGGTCTCGGCTGCAGCGCAGGTCTCCGGGGGCATCAGCGCCGGCTCTCCGTCGCCAGCTTCGGTCGCCCGGCTTGCGGCAGCGGGTGGTTCGCTGACCTTCTCCATTCCGGTGCACGCAGGCGGTCCGGCGGGAACCGCCGGCATCTCCGTCACCGCGTTCGCGCAGGATGGAAACGGAGCTGGCACTGTCTCCGCTTCGTCGGGACTCGGCCTCGTCGTCCACGACCCGCCGCGAATCACGGCCTCGTTCACGGGATCCCTGCCCGCGACTGCCACGGAAGGACAGGTGCTGCCGGCGATCCTGCATCTCGGCGCCGCGGGGCCGCCTTCCGCGGACGCGCTGCTCGTCGCATTGCCCGCGTTTTCAGCGTCAGGCGGCGGCACGGTGACTGCGCATGCACCCTGCCCGTTTCCTTGCGCCTTGTCGGCGGGTGGCTCTCTCGACGTCCAGGTCCTGATCACCGCCGGCAGCGCCGGCAATCTCCAGGTCGCTGCGACGTTCCCGCAGGTCCTGGTCGATGCGGACCAGGGCGCTCCCCTGGACGTCGCTGCGGCCTCGACGAGTTCCGTGCAGGTGCAGGCCGCAGGTGCGCTGGCGATCCAGGTCCGCGCCCCGCAGCTCGTCGAAGGGTTCCGCTCGCAGCTGACGGTGGACGTCTCGAACACGGGCGGCGCGGAAATCGCCGGCCTGGGCCTCGACGCGCTCGATCTCACCGACGCATCGGGTGCGGCAGTGACGCCGACATCGATTTCCGCACTGCCGCCCGGGCCGCTCGCCGGCGGGGCGCGGGAGTCGTTCACGTTCGACTTGATGCCGGCGCCAGGCGCCGGAACGCTGACGGTCCACGTCCATGTCACGGGCAGCGAAACCAATACTTCGGCGCAACGCATCGGCGACGCGACGACCACTCCCTTCGCGGTGCTGCGTCCGGGCGGCCTCATCGCGAACCTGGTCGGGGTCCCTGCCACGGCCTCCGTCGGACAGGCGCTCAATCTGCAAGTCGAGCTGACCAACAGCGGACAGACCGCGGTGGACAATGCCATCGCCTCGCTCTCGCCGCGGAGCAGTCCCGGCGATGGCAGCCTGGCGATCAGCGGTCCCACCGAGACGGGGCAAAGCCTCGCGCCGGGGAGCTCCGCGACGTTCACGTTCCAGGTGACGGCGAATTCGGCGGGGCCTGCCGGACTCATCGCGAGCGCGTCCGGTACGGTGCAGGGCGGCGGCGCAGCGACCGTGTCTCCCTCCTCGGCGGATCTCGTGCTGCAAGCGCCTGCGCGATTGAGCGCGACACTGGCGACGGATCGCACGCGCGTGAGCGTCGGGCAGGCGCTCCAACTCACGCTCCTGGTGCAGAACACGGGCGAAGCAGATGCGACCAACATCTCGCCCGCCGCGCCGGCGACCGCCGGGGGAACGACGGCAACCGTCGATGCCATCACGCCGATCTCGGCCGGCAGCGTCGCCGTGTTGCACGGCGGCCAGAGCGTCTCGTTCATCTGGACCACTTCGGCGACATCGGCGGGCCAGGTGGCGTTCGTCACGGGTGCGCAAGGTGTCGATGGGAACGACCCTTCGATGACGCCCTCTACCGGATCGATCACCAGCGCCACGGTGGAGGCGCAGCTTGCGGGCATGCTCGTGGTCTCCGCGGTCGCCGGCCCGGCCCGGATCTCGGCGGGACTGCAGCGTCCCTCGCTCACGCTCACGGCTACGAATTCCGGCGGCGCAGACATCGTGCTTTCGAATCTGCCGCCGCCCGTGGCGGTCACGACGGGAAGCGCGGCGGTGGCCATCGTTTCGCAGCCCGCTTCCACGGCGGGCCTCGTCCTGCACTCCGGAAACAGCCGCGACTTCACCTGGACATTCGACGCTTCCGGAAGTGGCACGGTCTCCTGGCGAGCGTCGGCGAGCGCCACTGAGTCCAACACCGGCGCGACCCTCGCGCCCGCGCCGGCGAGCAGCTCAGGGATCGCGATCGACGCTCCAGCGGCGCTGGCGCTCTCGCTCGCCGCCTCTCCCGCGCGCGTCTCGGCAGGGCTGCAGCGCGTCCAACTCGCGCTCACGGCGACCAACACGGGTGGCGCCTCGCTGCGCCTCGATCCGCTCCCAGCGCCGACCGTGCGAACCAGCGGATCTGCAGCGGCGGCGCTCGCCAGCGCGGCTCCGTCCACCGGCGGGACCGTGCTCCCCGGGGGCGCGTCGCAGACGTTTTCCTGGCAGTACGACGTCTCGGGAAGCGGCACGCTCGCCTTCGCAGCCACGGCGAGCGGGACGGATGGCAACAGCGGGACCGCGGTAAGCCCGCCCGCCGCGGCTGCCCCTGTAGTGGAAGTGCAGGCGCCGGGAACACTCGCCGCGACAGCGACGGCGTCTCCGAGACACGTGTCCGCGGGACTGCAGCAAGTCTCGTTCGTTCTCACCCTGCAGAACGCAGGCGGCGCCGCTGTGCGGCTCGATGCGCTTCCAGCGCCGACCTGGACCTCGGGAGGGCCCGCCGCGGCCGCACTATCTTCTTCCCCCCCTTCGCCTGCGGGAGATCTCCTCGCCAGCGGCGCGACCAGGAACTTCACCTGGGTGTGGAACGTGTCGGGCAACGGAACGCTCGCTTTCTCCTGCTCGGCCTCGGGAACGGACGCGAACGCCGGCGTGGCAATCGCGGCGGTCACCGCCGTCAGCCAGCCCGTCACTGTGCAGGCGCCCGGCGCCCTCTCGGTCTCCGCGTCAGTCTCGCCGGCGAGCGCGTCCGCGGGACAGAACCCCGTGTCCTTTACCCTGGTCATTCGCAACACCGGCGGCGCGGATGTGCGGCTCGACGCTCTCGCAGCCCCTACGATCACTGCAACGGGCAGCGCTGGTGCGACCCTCGCAGCCGCTCCTGCTTCCGCCGCGGGCACCGTGCTCGACGGAGGAAGCTCCGCCAGCTTCACCTGGAGGTACGACGTCTCCGGCAGCGGAACCCTGTCCTTCACCGGCTCGGCGTCCGGCGTGGAGATGAACACGCAAGGAGCGCTCAACCCAGCACCGGTAACCTCGTCGCCCATCTCTGTGCAGCGCCCGGGTCAACTCTCGATCGCGGCCAGCGCCACGCCGGCGCAAGTCTCGGCCGGCCTGCAGCAGGTGGCGCTTTCCGTCGTTTTGCAGAACAGCGGTGAAGCGGACGTCATCCTGGACTCGGTCCCTCAGCCCGTAGTCACCTCGACGGGAAACGCCTCGGCGAACGCCGCCAACTCTCCGCCGAGCCCGGCCGGCACGGTCCTTCCCGGCGGAATGTCGAAGAGCCTGACCTGGACCTGGAACATGGGCGGTGAGGGTACCGTCAGCTTCACGGCCTCGGCGACCGGGCACGACGGCAACAGCGGCAACGCCATCGCGCCGGCCCCGGCACCCGCGGGCCCCGTCACGGTGCAGACCTCGGGAGCGTTGTCGCTTTCGATCGCGGCCACTCCGACGCAGGTTTCGGCCGGGCTCCAGCAGGTATCGCTGACGCTGTCGGCGACCAATACGGGCGGCGCGTCGGTCATCCTCGATGCGCTGGCGCCTCCCTCGATCGCGACTGGAGGAGGCGCCGCCGCCACGCTGCTCAACTCGCCGGCGTCGCCGGCAGGAAGCGCGCTGTCGGGCAGGTCCACCCGATCCTTCGTCTGGACCTGGTCGGTATCGGGCGCCGGGACGCTCGCCTTCACCGCGGGCGCGAGCGGCAAGGAGGCGAACACCGGCAACACCATCGCGCCCGTGCCCATCACCTCGTCGACGGTGGTGGTGCAGTCGCCGGCCGCGCTGTCCCTCTCCGTCTCGGCCACGCCCGCCAAGGTCTCGGCCGGGCTGCAGCGTGTGTCGTTGGCGCTCGCATTGATGAATCCGGGCGGCGCATCCGTGCGCCTCGACGCTCTCCCCCCGCCCACCGTAACGACCACGGGAACCGCTGCCGCCATGCTCGCCTCCGCTCCGGCATCGCCGGCAGGAACGCTGCTCGCCGGCGGCGCCACGACGACGTTCACCTGGCAATACGACGTATCCGGCAGCGGCACGGTCTCGCTCTCCGCATCCGCCAGCGGAACCGACGCGAACAGCGGAACCGCCGTCGCACCGGGCGCGGTGGCGGCGAGTGCAGTGACGGTGCAGCAGCCGGCCGCTCTGACGCTGAGTGCCTCGCTGAATCCCTCCACGCTCTCGGCGGGCCTGCAGCAGCTCAGTCTCGTGCTGCAAGCCACGAACCCCGGCGATGCAGGGGCTGTGTTTGCAGCGCTCCCCGCACCGACCATCGTGACCACGGGTTCGGCGAGCGCGTCCGTGGTCACGAGCCCTCCTTCTCCGGCGGGCACCGTGCTGGCCGGCGGCGCGACGCGCTCCTTCGCGTGGACTTATTCGGTAGCCAGTAGCGGGAGTCTTTCCTTCACTGTTTCCGCGTCCGGATCCGACGAGAATTCCGCCACCCCGCTGACTCCACCGGCTGCCCAGGCTGGCTCGGCCACGGTCCAGAGGCCAGCCAGCCTCACCATCGCATCCGTGATCGCCACGCCTTCCCTCGTCCAACTCGGCGACGCGATCGACGTCGCGGTGGCGTTGCGCAATGACGGCGAAGCGAGCGCAGAAAACGTGCAGCTGTCCGCCATCTCGGCAAGCACGACGGCGGCGCAAGCCGGTTCCCCCCCGGCCGCGCAAACCATCCCGGGCGGCGGTAGCGCGGTGTTTCACATTCCGTTCGTCGCGCAGTCCGAAGGACCCTTCACCCTGACCAGCAGCGCCACCGGCCGCGAGGCCAATGCCGGAACCTCGCTCACCGCGAGCAGCGTGACGTCGGCGCCGATCGCCGTCACCGCGATCCAGGTGGCGATCACGTTCCCGGACAACCGGGCGACGCTCCAGGGCGGCGCCTCGCTCAAAGCCGTGGCGAGCGCATGGAACACCGCGGGCGCGCCGATCACGCAACTGTCGCTTTCCGCCACAGGCCCGGCGACGATCGCCGCGCCCGCGAGCATTACCGGATCGCGCCAGACCGTCGGCGGGACCTTCTCGGTGTCCGCGAATGCAAATGCCGCCGCTGGCAGCGTGATCACGTTGGTGGCGAGCGCGACCGACGCCGCGGGAGCGATCGTCTCCTCGACGCCCGTCAACGTGACCGTCGGTCCTCCGGGAGTGCTTTCGCTGCGATGCCGCCCGCAACCGCAGCTCACCATCGCGCGCGGGCAATCGGGAGAAGCGAGGCTCGAAGCACAGCTGAGCGACGGCAGCTTCCAGGACGCGACGATGTCCGCCTCCTGGTCGTCGTCTGCCACGGCGATCGCCACCGTCTCGGCAGGCGTTGTCCGGGGCGTCGCGGCGGGAGAAGCGAAGATCACTGCCGTCTTCGGCGGCCTCTCTACGATCTGCCCGGTGCTCGTCGCCCCCGCGGCGCCGAGCTATGGAATCCGCCCGCCCGACCCGATCCTCCTCGGCCTCGGCGGGAAGCTCCCGCTCCTGTTCCTGCAGTACGGTGCGACCACACAGCCCACCGATCTCACCGGGTCCGCAACCTGGACGAGCAGCGCCGCGACCGTCGCCTCCGTCGCCGCAGGCGTGGTCACGGGCGCGAGCGCCGGCACTGCCACGATCACCGCGTGTGTCGCGACGAATTGCGCCAGCACGCTCGCCGTCGTGGGAGACGACCTGGACGTTCCCGGGCCCCCGGGTCTTCCCGGGGCCCGGCCCAGGACCCTTCCCTACCAGCCCTACGCCATCGGCAACTCGCAAAAGTTCAACTCGCTCCGCCTGCGCCAGGGGACGGT
>MNFJ01000181.1 GCA_001918155.1 Deltaproteobacteria bacterium 13_1_40CM_4_68_19 | reverse complement strand
CCGCGAGGGTGAAGCCATCGCCTGGCACGTGTACGAGCAGCTGAAGCGGACCAAGATCCCCGCGCAGCGCATCCTTTTCAACGAGATCACCAAGAAGGCCATCCAGGAAGCGATCCAGAATCCGCTGCAGCTGAACCGCGACCTGTACGACGCGCAGCAGGCGCGCCGGGTGCTGGATCGGCTGGTCGGCTATCAGATCTCGCCGATCCTCTGGAAGAAGGTCCGCCGCGGCCTCTCCGCCGGCCGCGTCCAGAGCGTGGCGGTGCGGCTGGTGGTGGAGCGCGAGGAGGAGATCGCGAAGTTCGTTCCGGTCGAGTACTGGAGCATCGAGGCGGATCTGCGGGCCGCCCTGCCGCCGCAGTTCCGGGCGAAGCTGATCCGGCTCGACGGGCAGAAGGCGGAGATCGCGACCGGCGAGGTCGCGCGGCCGCTGGTCGAAACGCTCAGGCGCGAGAAGTTCGTGGTGGCCGAGGTGACGAAGAAGGAGCGCCGGCGCAACGCGCCGCCTCCGTTCATCACCTCCAAGCTGCAGCAGGACGCGGCGAACCGCCTGGGCTTCACCGCCAAGAAGACGATGACCCTGGCGCAGCGTCTCTACGAAGGCGTCGAGCTGGGCGACGAGGGTCAGACCGCTCTGATCACGTACATGCGCACCGACTCGGTGCGCCTCTCCCCGGACGCGGTGGCGGGGGCGCGAGCCTACGTCGGACAGCGCTGGGGCAAGGACTACCTCCCCGCCGAACCGGTCCAGTTCAAGACGAAGAAGAGCGCCCAGGACGCCCACGAGGCCATCCGGCCGACTTCGGTGGAGTATCCGCCGGAGCGCGTGAAGCCCTTCCTGGAGAAGGACGTGTTCCGGCTCTACGAGCTGATCTGGAACCGCTTCATCGCCTGCCAGATGGTTCCGGCGGTCTTCGACCAGACCACCGCGGACATCCAGGCCGGACGGGCCACCTTCCGCGCCACGGGCCAGATCCTCAAGTTCCCCGGTTACCTCGCGGTGTATGGCCAGGAAGCGGAGCAGCCGCCGGAAGAGGCCGGGGCGGAGAAGATGGAAGGGGACGACGAGGAGAAGGGCGACGTCTCTCGCCAGCTCCCGCCGCTCGAGGTCGGGCAGGCATTGGAGCTGATCGACCTGCTCGCCGAGCAGCACTTCACTCAGCCGCCGCCGCGGTTCACCGAGGCGTCCCTGGTGAAGGAGCTCGAGGAGAAGGGCATCGGCCGTCCTTCCACCTATGCCGCGATCCTCTCCACCATCCAGGACAAGGAATACGTGGAGAAGAAGGAGGGGCGCTTCTTCCCCACCGACCTGGGGAAGATCGTGACCGAGCTGCTTCTCGGCGCCTTCCCGCGCGTGATGGACGTGCAGTTCACGGCGCGGATGGAGGAGGAGCTGGACGAGATCGAGGAAGGGAAGATCGACTGGCAGTCCGTGATGGGCGAGTTCTACGAGCCGTTCAAGAAGAGCCTCGAGGCGGCGGAAGCGCAGATGCGCGACGTGAAGCGCGAGGAGAAGCCCACCGATCTGGTGTGCGAGAAGTGCGGCAGCCCGATGGTGATCAAGTGGGGCCGCATGGGCCGCTTCCTGGCCTGCTCGGGCTATCCGGACTGCAAGAACACCAAGGACTTCGTCGAGGAGGAGGGCAAGATCCGCGTGGTCGAGGATCTGCCTACCGACGAGATGTGCCCCACGTGCGGCAAGCCGATGTTGAACAAGCGCGGCCGCTTCGGCCGGTTCCTCGCCTGCTCGGACTATCCGACCTGCAAGACCACCAGGCCCATCACCTTGAAGGGCGTCGTCTGCCCCGATTGCGGCGGCGGGCTCGCCGAGCGCAAGTCCCGCTTCGGCAAGAGCTTCTACGGCTGCGTGAACTACCCGACCTGCAAGTTCGCCGCCTGGGACCGTCCGATCCCCGGCCCCTGCCCGCAATGCGGCAAGCCGTACCTGCTCCAGAAGTACACGAAGCGGGACGGCGCGTTCATCGCCTGCCCGGACAAGACATGCGGGTACCGGCGCGAAGCTCCGGACCCCAGCACCGTCTCCGCGCAGGCGCAGGCTTCCTGAGTTCGAGGCGGTGGACTCGGCAGGCAGCGTCTCCGGCCAACTTGTCCCGACGGCCCGCAGTGCGTCATAGCCGTCGACGGGTCGTGGGCGTGATCCGGCCGGGCTGCGGGGCATCACTTGCGATCGCTCGCGCAGGCGTGTAGCACCCCGCGCGGATGCAGCACCCGGTGCACATCGTCGGTGGCGGACTGGCGGGGACGGAAGCGGCGCTTCTCCTCGCGGATGCGGGAGCGGACGTCGTCCTGCACGAGCAGAAGCCGGAGCGGCGCTCGCCTGCCCACAAGGAGGACGGGCTGGCCGAGCTGGTCTGCTCCAACTCGCTCAGGTCGGACAATCCGCACAATGCCATCGGGCTCCTGCACGAGGAGCTGCGGCGGCTGGGCTCGCCCGTGCTGGCCCAGGCCGACCGGGCGCGCGTTCCGGCCGGCGATGCGCTCGCGGTCGATCGGGTTGCATTCAGCGGCGGCCTCACGGCGCAGGTGCGGGCGCATCCGCGCATCCGCCTCTCCTCGGAGGAAGTGCGCGAGCTGCCTGCGGGGCCGGAGCCTTGCATCGTCGCTACCGGCCCGCTCACCTCCGAGGCCCTGGCGCGCTCGCTCGCGCAGGCCGTCGGCGCCTCGCAGCTCGCGTTCTACGACGCCATCGCTCCCATCGTCGCCGGCGACTCGGTGGACTCCGACGTGGCGTTCGCACAGTCCCGGTACGGCAAAGGCGAAGGAGCGGACTATCTCAACCTCCCGCTCACGCGCGAGGAGTACGAGGCGTTCGTCGACGAGCTGCTGCGGGGAGAGAAGGTTGCGCCGCACGAGTTCGAGCAGACGCGGTACTTCGAGGGCTGCCTGCCCATCGAGGTGATGGCCGAGCGCGGCCGCGACACGCTCGCCTACGGTCCGATGAAGCCGGTCGGGCTCACGGACCCGCGCACCGGACGGCGTCCGCATGCGGTGGTGCAGCTGCGGCGCGAGGACAAGGCGGGTACGGCCTGGAACCTCGTCGGCTTCCAGACGCGGCTCACCTGGCCGGAGCAGAAGCGGATCTTCTCCAGCCGCATTCCGGGGTTGGCGAAGGCGGAGTGGGTGCGGCTCGGGCAGGTCCACCGCAATACCTTCCTGAACGCCCCGCGCGTGATCGCGCCGGACGGGTCGTTGAAAGCGCTGCCGCACGTGTACTGCGCCGGGCAGATCACCGGGGTCGAAGGCTACGTCGAGAGCGCCGCCTCCGGACACGTCGCGGCGCGCCGCGTTCTCGCGCGGCTGCGTGGAACGGAATTCGTGCCGCCGCCCGGGACCACCGCGATCGGCGCCCTTCTCCGGCACGTCAGCGGCGAGGCCCACCCCGACGATTACGAGTACCAGCCGACCAACGTCGTCTACGCGCTGTTCCCACCGCTCGGCGAACGGCACAAGAAGCACGAGCGCAAGCCGCGCATGCTGGCTCGGGCGCGGCGCGATCTCACTGCCTGGGCGGTGGAGCAGCGCATGCCGCTCGGTCCCGAACCGGCCACAAGGTCTTCGAACGAACTGCGGCCGTAAGGACGGCCTCCGCCGCCGGCGATGCCGACTACGCTCGTGGCGTGCACCGGCCGCCTCGGGTGAAATGCGTTCTGGTCCTCCTCTGCGCCGCCTGCACGCAGCCGCCGCCCGGCCGCAAGCTCGCGTCCGGCCTGGCGCGGCCTGATCGCGCGCGACGGCGCGGTCGCATTCCTCCTCGAGGCGAGCCACCCCGACGATCCCGCAGTCCCGGACGACTTGCTCGCGGGAGACCTCTGGCTCGACGATCGCAAGGCAGGCTCCGGGGTCTCGGTGCAGGAGGGAGCGTACGCATTCTCGCCCCGGGGGAGCGATCTGGCGTTTCTCGCGCGCTGGCGTTTCCGCGAAGAGGAGGGTGAACTGTGGGTCGACGGACGGGAACTGGCGCTGCTCTCCACCGGCAAACAGCCGGGCGAGGCAACGGGAGATCTCCATCGCCTCACGAGATCGTCGGGGGCTTCCCACCTCGTCGCGACGCGGGTCGCGGACTGGCGCTGGGGAGGAGCCGGCGATCTCCTCTGCCTGGCACGCTACGACGTTCGCGCGCGGGCCGGGACGCTGTCCGTCGCGACGGCCGGCGGCACGGCGGCCGAGATCGCCGCCAAGGTCCAGAGTTTTTCGGTGTCCGGGCGGCGCGTGCTGTATCTCGTCCAGGCGCCAGAGAAGGGCGATTTCAAGCTCGAGCTCTGGGGCGTGGACCTCTCCACGTCCCGCCTGCAGCCGCGCCGCTTCGACGAAGGGGTCTACGGCTCGGCGCTCTCGCCCGACGGCGCGACGCTCTATTACAAGGCGCGCTGCGCGGGAGGGCCGCGGAGTTGCTCGCTGCTCCGCGCGCCGTTCGCTGGTGGCGCGCCGGAAATGCTCGCCGCCAACGTATCCGGATTCGATCTCTCGCGCGACGGGAGGCGCATCCTCCTGCAGCAGCCGCATCACGGCGCGGCGCGCGCGGTGGATCTCGCCGTGCTCTCCGCCGACGGCGCCGCGCCCGGCCGGGTGAAATCATTGGTGGAGGAGGTAGACCCGAGCTCCCGCTTTGCCGATGACGAGGGAAAACGCGTCGTCTACGCGATCGTGGCGGCCGCGAAGGGAGGCGTGTTTCTGGCGGACGTGCCCTGAGGGCGGCACTATCCGCGCATGTACCCCGAGATCGAGGCGTTCGCGGCGCACCTCGCGCAGGTGGAGCGCGCCTCGGCGCACACGCGGCGGGCGTACGTCTCGGATCTGCGGCAGCTCGCGGCTTTCCTCGGCGAACGCGGCACCGCTCTGGATGCGGCGACCCGCGACGATCTGCGGGCGTTCCTCGCCTCGCGATTCTCCGCCAACACGTCGGCGACGCTGGCCCGCAAGCAGGCGAGCCTGCGCGCGTTCTACGAGCACCGCGTGCGCATGGGCCATCTCGAGGACAGCCCGGCCCGGCGCCTGATGTTTCCCAGACGCCGGGTCTCCTTGCCGAACGTGGTCGCGGTGGACGACTGCTTCGCCATCGTGGATGCCCCTTCGCCGCGCACGCCGGCGGGCTTGCGCGATCGGGCGGCGCTGGAGCTGCTCTATTGCGCCGGGTTGCGCGTATCCGAGCTGGTGGGGCTCGACCTCGGCGACGTCGCGCACGAGTCGGTCCGCGTCCGCGGAAAGGGGAACAAGGAACGGATCGTGCCGCTCGGGAGCAAAGCGCGGGCCGCGCTCCGGGCGTACCTCAGCCGCCGTCCCGAGCTGCGACCGAGGGGGGTCGCGTTGCTGGTGAATCGCCACGGAGGGCGCCTGACCGCCCGCAGCGTGGCCCGGCACCTGGCGCGGTACGCACTGATCGCCGGCGCCCGCCGGCACGTCCATCCGCACGCGCTCCGACACAGCTTCGCGACGCACCTGCTGGACATGGGGGCCGATCTCCGCGGCATCCAGGAGCTGCTCGGGCACGCTTCGCTCTCCACCACCCAGCGCTACACCCACGTCTCGGCGGAGCACCTGCTGCAGGCATACGAAGACGCCCACCCGAGAGCGCACAAGAAATAGCGACTCTTCAGATCAACCGCGGTCGCGGCGGTTGCGGGCGATGGCGAGTTGGCCCTCGAGGAACGAGAGCATCGAGGTGCCTTCCACGGCGAGCTGCTGGGGAAGAAAGGAGGCGCGGGTCAGGCCGGGGAGGGTGTTCAGCTCGAGGAACACGGTCCCCTGCGGGGAGGAGATCGCGTCGGTGCGGGAGTAGCCCTCGCAGCCGAGGGCGCGGTGGGCGGCGAGGGCGAGGTCCTGGGCGGCGCGAGACACCGCGGGCGGAACCTCCGCCGGCGTGATCTCCTTCGTCCCCTTGCCCAGGTACTTCCCCTCGTAATCGAAGGCGCGCCCCTGCTCGAGGCGCACCTCGCTGGGCGGCAGCGCACGCGATCCCGCCGGCCCGTCCACCACTCCCACGGTCAGCTCGGTGCCGGAGACGAACTCCTCGGCGAGATAGGCCTCGCCCGATTCCTCGATGCCGCTCGCCGCCCGGTCGGCGTCCGGCGCCGATGCGACGTGGTACAGCCCGACGCTGCTGCCTCCGGCGACCGGCTTCACCACGATGCGGCGGTAGATCGCGAGCATCTCCGCCATCTCGCGCCGCATCACCTTCGGGTCCTTCGACAGATGCACGGAGCGGGCGATGCGCACGCCGGCGCCGGTCACCACTTGCTTCGCCACCTCTTTGTCGAAGGCGCGCGACGACGCCTCCGCTCCGGGCCCCGTGAACGCGATGCGCCGCGCTTCCAGCCTGCGCTGGATGGTGCCGTCCTCGCCTTCGCCCCCGTGCAGCGCGAGCAGGTACACGCGCGAAGGCTGGCTCTCGAAGGCCGAGACCACCGAGGAAAAGGCAGCGGCCGCCGCCGGCTTGAAATCGCGCTCGAACGCGCGCTCGAAGGCCGCGAGCTCGTCGCGGGTGACCGGGTGCACCGCTCCGGTGGGAGCGAGGAACCAGGCTTCCGCCTCGTCGAGCACCGCGGCGATGTGTTGGGCGGACGCCACCGAGACGCGCCGCTCGTTGCTGGTGCCGCCGAACAGGATGATCACGCCGGAGCCGGACATTGGCAGCCAAGGTAGCATCGCACGCACTGGAGCGCAGCGTTAGCATCGGGGGCCCCGATGAAGATCCGTTCGACGACGGTGATCTGCGTGCGCAAGGACGGCAAGGTCGCCCTGGGCGCAGACGGCCAGGTCACGCTGGACAAGACGGTGCTGAAGCACGGCGCCAGGAAGCTGCGCCGGCTCGGCGACGGCTCGGTCGTGGCCGGTTTCGCGGGCGCCACCGCCGATGCGTTCACGCTGTTCGAGCGCTTCGAAGGAAAGCTCAAGGATTTCAACAAGAACCTGGCGCGGGCAGCGGTGGAGCTGGCGAAGGATTGGCGCACGGACCGCTTCCTGCGCCGGCTCGAGGCGCTTCTGGTGGTCGCCGACAAGGAGCGCACGCTGATCCTCTCGGGGACCGGCGACGTGGTGGAACCCGACGAAGGCGTCGCCGCCATTGGCAGCGGCGGGCCTTACGCGCAGGCGGCGGCGGTCGCGCTGCTGAACCATTCGCAGCTCGGCGCGCGGCAGATCGTCGAGGAGTCGCTGCGGATCGCCGGGCGCATCTGCATCTACACCAACGACCAGATCTCCATCGAGGAACTATGACCGCCGGAAAGGACCTGACCCCGCGCGAGATCGTCGCGGAGCTGGACCGCTATATCGTCGGGCAGGCCGCCGCCAAGCGCGCCGTCGCCATCGCGCTGCGCAACCGCTGGCGTCGGTTCCGGCTCACGCCCGAGATGCGGGACGAGGTGATGCCGAAGAACATCATCCTCGTGGGGCCGACCGGCGTGGGAAAGACGGAGATCGCCCGCCGGCTGGCGCGGCTTGCCGGCGCTCCGTTCGTCAAAGTGGAGGCCTCGAAGTTCACCGAGGTGGGGTACGTCGGCAAGGACGTGGACTCGATGATCCGCGACCTGGTGGAGGCGGGCGTCTCCCTGGTGCGGGAGGAGCGGCAGAAAGAGGTGCAGCCCCGCGCCGACGAGCTCGCGGAAGAACGCCTGCTCGATCTTCTCCTGCCCGGCTCGCGCGACTCGACGCGCGAGAAGCTGCGGGGAATGCTGCGCGCCGGCGGCCTCGACGATCGCACGGTCGAGGTGGACGTGCAGGAGAGGGCGGCGCCGACGATGCAGATCTTCGGGTCGCAGGGCATGGAGGAGATGGGCCTCAATCTGCAGGAGATGCTCGGGAACCTGCCGTTCGGAAGGAAGAGCAAGAAGCGCAAGCTCTCGGTCCCCGAGGCGCGGCGGGTCCTGGCGCAGGACGAGGCGGAGAAGCTGGTCGACAAGGACACCGTGGCGCGGGACGCGCTCGAGCGGGTGCAGTCGAACGGGATCGTCTTCATCGACGAGATCGACAAGGTGGCGCTTCCGGCGGGCCAGTCGCACGGCCCCGACGTGTCGCGCGGAGGCGTGCAGCGCGACCTGCTGCCCATCGTCGAAGGAAGCACGGTGAACACGAAGTACGGACCGGTGAAGACGGACCACGTCCTGTTCATCGCCGCCGGCGCCTTCCATCTGGCGAAGGTCAGCGACCTCTTGCCCGAGCTGCAGGGACGCTTTCCCATTCGCGTCGAGCTGGAGGCGCTCTCGCAAGCGGACCTGATGCGCATCCTGACCGAGCCGCGCAACGCGCTCTCCCGGCAGTACTCGGCGCTGCTCGGCGCCGAAGGCGTCGAGCTGGTGTTCGAGGCGAGCGGCATCGAAGAGGTCGCGCGCGTCGCCCACGACATGAACACCCGCACGCAGAACATCGGCGCCCGCCGTTTGCATACCGTGCTGGAGAAGGTCCTCGAGGACGTCTCCTTCGCAGCGCCGGACTTCGCGGGAAAATCGATCCGTGTCGACGTCGGCTATGTCCGGGAGAAGCTCGACCGGGTGCTCAAGGACGAAGACCTCTCCCGGTACATTCTTTGACCGGTTCGATCCGGGGACGCGAGTTCACTTCGCGCACGTGATCGACAACGGCTCCTCGTTGAACACGGTCAGCTCGCCATTGGCGTTGACGGTCAGATGCAACACATAAGTAAGGAACAGTCGGCGTCCGTCCGCAGCGATGTAGACCTCCTTCTCGATGACTGCCTGACCCTCGCCAGGTCCCGAGCGGACCATGGCCTTTACGTTGACGCCGTACCTGAGTGAAAAGATGGTACCGCTCGACTGTCCCTCCGCAACGAACGGCGTGTTATTCGGTGTGAATGGCCCGTAATGGAAGTGGACTTCGTAATTCCCGGATCCGGTGGTGACCTCGTGGCTCGTGTACTCCACATCGCCGAAGAATCGGACATCCTCACCGAGACAATCCACGTAGAACGTGTGCGAATTGAAGAATGTGCCGCGGACCCGATTCTGTTCGGCGGCGCCGCTCGATCGCGACGTTTCAGCTCGGAACTGCGGTGCGGCAGACGAGGGCTCTCCACAACCCGCAACTGGAACCAATGCGAAGAGCCATGACAGCAGGAGAATACCTGGACCACAAAGAGCAATCTGCCTCTTGTCCATGACAGCCCCCTTGCGAAACATTGATTAGTGGCGCAACAGCGCCCACCTCCTTTCTCACGCCTCACGCCCGTTAAGACTAAGGGCTTATGCCAAGTTAAGACCAAAGTCCAGCGGACTCCCCGAAAAACGGGGCAAATGGTGTTGCTGATTGACTCTCCCGTGCGCTTAATTGCGCGGCACTGCGCGATTGGCGACCGCCTGGTCGCGGCCCTGGACCTGCACCACGCCCTGCTCGAGCAGCTCGCAGAGGATGCGGGCGGTGTCGAGCCGCTTGAGGCCGCAGATCGCGTACAGGTCGTCGAAGGAGACTTCGCCGTCGATCTGCGCGAGGACGAAGCCGGCCCGCGGATCGAGGTTCAGCCAGATGATCTCGTCCGGGGGAATGGCGGTGCGCGGGCGCGCGTCCATCGACCCGATCTTGCTCTCGTACATGAGGGTCAGGTTCTGCTCGCACATCTCGTAGAGCTGAAGCGCGTCCTTGTCGTTCGCCTTCCGCTGCAGCACCTTGTTCAGCAGCTCCAGGGCGCCCGAGAAGTCGTTGAGCGCCACCAGCTCGCGCGCCCCTCGCATCCAGACGTCGGTCTCGTCGTCGGACACCGATGCGTTCGGCAGCGTGTCGGCGTGGATCGACCAGGCGCCTCCCCCGCTGTCGCCGGTCTCCGGCTGCGGAATCGCGAGCGACGGTCCCTCGTCCCAGGGGCTGCGCGGCGCCGCGGGCGGCTTCGCCGGAGCTGGAGTGGCCGCGGGCTTCGCTTTGCCCGGGGTCGCCTGGACCGGCGCAGCCGGCGATTGCCGCGGGGCGGAGGGCGGGGCGTTCTGCGCAGCGGCGGGAGGTTGGGCCGGCAGCCAGGGATGTGGAGGCGCCGCATCCGCGGCGGCCTTCGCCGGAGACATCACCGCGTGGATGCGCTCCAGCGCCGAGCGGAGGAATTCCCGCGCCCGCAGGTTGGTCGGCTCCAGCAGGTAGGCCTCTTCCCACGCCTTCACCGCATCGAGCATGCGGCCCTTGCGGTAGTGGTCCAGCCCCTCGAGAAGGAGCGCCGAGAACCGGCCTCCGCCGCCCTGGATGGCCATCTAGGCCCCCCCTTGGCTGCGCTCCAACGCGCCCCTCAGGGCTTGCAACATGCGTTCGAGGCGCTCGAGCGATCCGGCCAGCGCGTCGCTCTCGCGCTGGGCGAGCTGGAGGCGGGCGACCGACAGCGCCGCCTGCGCGCGCTGCAGCGGCTCCTGTCCGAGGCCGTTGTGCGCGGCGCGCGTGAGTCGCGGCCAGAGGGTCTCGAACTCCCGGAACAGCTCTTCCGCACGGTTCTTGCGGTCCTGAAACTCGGGATCTTCCTTCTGGCCGAGCATCCAGTCCTCGTTCGATCGCGCTGCCTTCTTGATCTCGTCCTCGGTGAGACCGGACGAGGCGGTGACGGTGATGCTCTGCCGCGTCCCCGTCTGCATGTCGATGGCGGAGACGGAGACGATGCCGTCGGCGCTGATGTCGAAGATGACGTCGATGTCCACCGCGCCCCGCGGCGCCGCACGCAGGCCCGTCAGCATGAACTCGCCGAGCAGCTCGTTGTCGGCGGAGGTCTCGCTCTCCCCTTGCAGCACGGTGATCTTGGCGGAGGTCTGATCGTCCTTGACGGTGGTGAACACGTGGTGCGCGCTGGTCGGCACGGTCGTGTTCTTGGCGATGATCTTCTGGAAGAACCCTCCGGCGATGGCGATGCCCAGGCTGTGCGGCGTCACGTCGAGCAGCAGCATCTCCTGCTCGTCGTGCAGCAGCATCGCGCCCTGGATGGACGCGCCCAGGGCGACCGCTTCGTCGGGGTTGACGTTCTTCGCCGGCTCCTTCCCGAAGAGGCGTCGCACCTCTTCCTGGATCTTCGGCATGCGCGTCTGCCCGCCGACCAGCAGGACGTCGCCGAGCTGGGCGGCGTGCACCTTGGCTTCCCCGAGCACCCGCTCGCAGACCTGCATGCAGCGCTTGACCAGGTCGGCCGTCATCTGCTCGAGCTGGTCGCGCGAGAGCGTCGCCTGCAGGTGCAGGGGACCGGCCTGCTGCGAGGCGGAGATGAAGGGGAGGTTGATCTCCACCTGCTTGAGCGAGCTGAGCTCGCACTTCGCCTTCTCCGCCGCATCGCGCAGGCGCTGCAGCGCCATCTTGTCCTTGCGCAGATCCGTGCCGTGCTTCTGCCGGAACGGCTCGGAGAGGAAGTCGATGATCCGGTTGTCGAAGTCCTCGCCGCCGAGGAGCGAATCGCCCCCGGTGGCCTCGACCTCGAAGACCCCTTTGAACATGTGCAGCACGGTGAAGTCGAAGGTGCCGCCGCCCAGGTCGAACACGGCCACCTGCCGCTCGCCCTGCGCCTTGCCGAATCCGTAGGCCAGCGCCGCGGAGGTGGGCTCGTTGATGATCCGGATCACCTCCAGCCCGGCGATGCGCCCGGCGTCCTTGGTGGCGTTGCGCTGCGAGTCGTTGAAGTACGCCGGGCAGGTGATCACGGCCTTGGTCACCGGCGCCCCGAAGAAGGCCTCCGCGTCGAGGCGCAGCTCGGTGAGCACCATCGCCGAGATCTCGGGCGGAGAGTACTGCTGTTCGCCGAGGGAGATGCGCACGTCGTCGTGCGGCCCGGCCACGACCGAATAGGGCATGCGCTGGATGGCTTCCTGGGTGGTCTTCGCCGACCAGCGGCGGCCCATCAGCCGCTTGACCGCAACGACGGTGCGCTCGGGGTTGGTGACGGCCTGGCGCCGGGCGAGCGCGCCGACGAGGCGCTTGCCGTTGCGCGCCATCGCCACCACCGAGGGGGTGATCCGGTAGCCGGTGCGGTTGGAGATGACGGTAGGCGTGCCGTTCTGCACCGTGGCGCAGACGGAGTTGGTGGTGCCCAGATCGATGCCGATGACCAGCTCGCCCAAGATCTGCCTATAGCGTCCGGAGGAGCGCCTTGGCCTCCTTGTGATCGGGGTTCTTGCTCAGCAGCGCGCCCAGCTCGGTCCGGGCCCGCGCCTTCATTCCGGCGGAGAGGAAGAGCCGAGAGAGCATCATGCGGGCGCCCGCGTCCTCGGGGTTCAGCTCCACGGCGCGCGAGGCCCAGATGGTCGCGGCGCGCGCATCGGACGACTCCATGGCGCAGCGGGCGGCGCCCATCGCCGCCGCGAAGCTGCCGGGGTCGTTCTGGAAGGCGGCCGCGTATGCCGTGATCGCCTCCGCGAAACGCCTCCTCTCCTCCCGCTCGCGCCCCGACGCCAATGCGGAGTTGGCGCGGGCGCGTGACTGCTCGCGCTCGAGTTCGACCAGCTTCGTCACGATCTCCTTGCGGTTCGGATCCAGCTCGCGCGCAGCCTTCAACGCGAAGATCGCCTGCGTGCGCTCACCGTTCAGCGCGTACTCCTGCCCCTCCTCGTAAAGCTTGCGGGCTGCGCCGATGCGGGCAAAGCCCTTGGTGCGCAGCATGCGCTCGCGGCGCTCGCGGGCCCTTCGCTCTTCCTCCGCGCGCGACAGCTCGCGCCGATCGAGCGCGGCGCGGTCGGTCTGCGACAGCTCGGTGCGGTGGTCGCTGTCGTACGCCGCGCGCGACTCCTCGTCCGACAAGATCTGGTACGCGCTCGAGAGCCGCTGGAACCACTTGGAGAGCAGCGGGCCGAACCTCCCCGTCTCCTTGCGGTACCAGGCGTCGGGATGGAAGCGCTTCGACTTCTCCAGATACGCGCGCCGGATGGTCCCGCCGTCGGCGTCGGCGGAGACCCCGAGCAGCTCGTAGTGCGTCAGCCGATCTCCCCGGGCCTCGAGCTGCTGGAGCTCGTTCTGCATGTCGGCCGGAAGCTCGACGGTTCCTCCGGGGCTGCTCGGCGCCGCACCCAAACGGTTTCCCCCTGCGCGTGCATCCGCGCCCGCGTCGCGCCAGAGTATCCCACGGTCCAATCGGGAGAAAAGGTTCTGGCTAGGCCTTTGCCAGCGCCTCGGTGAGCAGATCCGCCGCCCGATCGATCTCTTCATCCGACACTGTGAGCGGAGGTGCGAGGCGCACCACTCGATCGCCCACCGCGTTGACGAGCAGGCCCAGCTCGCGCGCTTTCGCGACCACCTTCGGTGCCAGGTCTTCGGCGAGGACCAGTGCGCGGAGCAGCCCCATCCCGCGCTCACCGGCGCTGCGGCCGCCGATCGCGGCGAGCCGCCCTGAGAGCCGCTCGCCTGCGCGCTGCACGCGCTCGATCAGGCCCTCCGCGAGCAGATCCATCACCGCGCAGGCGGCGGCGGTCGCCAGCGGGTTTCCCCCGAAGGTGCTGGCGTGGGTGCCCGGCGTGAAGACCTTGGCCACGTCATCTCGGGCGAGCAGCGCGCCGAGGGGAGCGCCGCCGGCGATACCCTTGGCGAGGGTCATGGCGTCGGGCTCGATCCTCTCGTGCTGGTGCGCGAAGAACGCGCCGGTCCGGCCCATGCCGGTCTGCACTTCATCGAGCAGCATGAGCGCCCCGTGCTTCGTGCACAGCTCGCGCACGCGGGCCAGGTATCCGCGCGGCGGCACCATGACGCCTGCCTCGCCCTGCACCGGCTCGAGCAAGACCGCGCAGGTCTTGTCGGAGATGGCGCTGGCGAGCTGCTGCGCCTCCCCGAAGTCGAGAAAGCGGAAACCTTCCGGCAGCGGGCCGAATCCCTGCTGGTACTTGTGCTGGCCGGTCGCGGCGAGGGAGCCGAGGGTGCGGCCATGGAAGGAGTTGTGGAAGCAGAGGATCTCGATCCGCTCGGGGTGCCCGTTCACCACGTGGAAATGGCGGGCGAGCTTGATCATCGCCTCGTTCGCTTCGGTGCCGCTGTTGCAGAAGAAGGCGCGCCTGAGCGTGCGGGTCTGCGCAGTCAGCTTTTCGGCCAGGCGGATCTGCGGCTCGGTGACGTAGAGATTCGAGGCGTGCCAGAGGAGCTTCGCCTGCTCCATCAAGGCCTCGCGCACGCGGGGATTCGCGTGGCCGACGCTGATGGTCGCGATGCCGCCGATGAAGTCGAGGTAACGCTTGCCGTCCGCGTCGTAGACCCAGCTTCCCTCGCCTCGCATGAGGGCGATCGGCTGGGTCCTATAATTCTGGAAGAGAACGGACTGCGCCCGCCTGACGAGCTCCTCATTGGACATGCTTGCAGTGTAATCGGTGGTGCTCTCTTTGTATCGGACGATACGACGCGGCTAGTTGCGCGCGTCACGCCCCGGCTGCTGCTTCACTCCGCGCTCCGCGTGCTTTTGCGGATGCGCGGGGTACGAGTGCCTCCTCATGCCGATCCGCTCGGCTGCGGACGCGGGAAACCGCGACGTCAGCGCAGCGCGGCCTGCAGCTCTTCAGTAGAGCCCGGGAAAAAGGAGACGTTGTGGAAGGCTTCGCGGGCGATCTGTTCGGCGACGAAACGGGCGTCGTCGGCCGAGGACCCGAAGACGATGATGCGGGTGTTGTGATCGGTGTTCGGGAGGCGGTTGTCGTCCTTGGCCTTCTTCAGTTCGCCCACGTCCTTGCCCTGCAGGACAAGCGAGCGGGGGATGTTCCTTGCGCCCTGCACGGAGCCGCGGGCGAACTCGTCCGCGGAACGGACGTCGATGAAGACAGCGGTGCGATCGTCGCGCATGATGCGCCCGAGGGCGTCCGCCTCGATCTGGGTGACGCCGCCGAGCGCGCGCCAGACCGGGATTCCCAGTTGGTAGCGGCGCACGTTGGTGTATCCGGCGGAGGCGAGCTCCTCGCTGAGGCGCTTGCTCTTTCCGCAGAACGGACCATTGCAGTAGAGGACGAGCGCCGTGTCCTTGCGCTCCTGCAAGAGCCTTCCCACTTCCGCGACGTCGGAGACGTAGGCGGACGCGGCGACGCCCGGCTTGGCGGCGACGTTCAGGGCACCCGGGATGTGGCTCACCGCGTACTCGGCGCGCGGGCGGGCATCGAGCAGCGTCGCGCTCTTGCCGGCGAGGATCTCCCGCAGTTCCTGCGTGGAGATCTCCGCGGTCTTCGCGGAAGGCTCCGCGAGCGTCGCGGTGAACACGTCGGTTGCGGCGGAGAGCAGGAGAATGGCCAGGAACATGATCACGCCCCCTTGCTGCGCGCGCGCTGCGCGTACTCGATCAGCCGGTCCAGGTAGCTCTCGATGGGCGGACAGGATATTCCGGTGCCATCGAGGACCTCCAGCGTGTTGCGGCTGGAGTAGAAGCTGAGGTGGTTCACCGTGGCGAACGCCATCCGCTGCTCCCGTGTCAGCTTCTCCAGCCCGGGCAGCTTCAGCAGGCGATCCGTCAGCTTGTACCCGAGAGACAGGCGGGGCAGCCACCCGCCGCGAGCTGGAGGGATTGGGGTCGACGATGTGGAACGTGCGTCCGACCGCGCGCGGGTCGTGGTGGATCGCCGCCGCCGCCGACGCGACGAAGTCGACCGGAACGACGTTCAGCGGCGCGACGCCATCGCCCGGCAGCGGCAGTGGTACCTGGAGCCGCGTGGAGAGCAGCAGGGCGGCGACAGTGTACGGTCCCTCGAACCGGTCGATCTCCCCCGTCGTCGAGTCCCCGACGATGAAGGCCGGCCGCAGGACGGTGCAGGGGATCTGGCCCATCGCGCGCCGCACCAGCAGCTCCGCCTCGAACTTCGACTGCTCGTAGAAGTTGCGGAAGGTCTGACCGGCGGAGAGCTCGTCCTCCGCGATCACCCCGACGCGGTCCCCACTGACGAAGACGGTGGAGAAATGCGTCAGGCGCCGCAGCTTGCGGCAGTCCTGGGCGAACTCCAGCACCGTCCGCGTCCCTTCGATGTTGACGCGCTCGAGCGTCGACTGGTCCGCGCCGACGTGGCTCCACTCCTCGGCGTGGACGATCTCCGTGCATTCGCTCGAGAGATCGCGGTACTCGGCGGTCGAGAGCCCGAGGTGCATCGAGGCGACGTCCCCGGTGAGCACGCGCGCCTGCGGCAGGGTGGCGGCGAAATCGGCGGCCTGGTCGGCGTGCTGCTCCTGCGCGAGCAGGATCACCGGACCGCGCGGCGCGAGCGCATCGGCGACCCGGCGCGCGAGCAGCTTGGGAAAGCCGGTGACGAGGACCATCAGGACTCCTGCCGCAGCCGCGAGACGAGGCGTTCCACCTTTTCCGACAGCTCCGCCTCCGAACCGGAGTTGTCGATCACGAAGGTGGCATGCCGCGCTTTTTCCGCCTGGGTCAGCTGCGAGGCGATGCGCGCGCGGGCCTCGCTCTCGCTCATGCCCTCGCGCAGGCGCAGCCGCCCGATCTGCGTCTCCGGCGGCGCGCTGACGACGATCAGCCCATCCAGTCCCTGCTGCAGCCCGTTCTCCACGATCAGCGCTGCCTCGTAGACGGCGATCTTCTCCCCGGCCGCGGCCAGCGCCGCCATGCGACCGGCGACCTCCTCCGCGATGCGCGGATGAACGATGCGATTGAGCGCCTCGCGCTCGGCGGGGTCGGCGAACACCCGTGCCGCGAGCGCCTTGCGGTCGAGAGAGCCGTCGGGCAGGAGCACGCCGGGGAACCGCGAGGCGATCTCGCGCAGGGCGGGCCGGCCCGGCTCGACGACCTCCCTCGCCACCTGGTCGGCGTCGACGACGGGGATGCCACGCGCCGAGAGCATGCGGCCCACCGTGGTCTTGCCCGATCCGATGTTGCCGGTTAATCCCCAGATCCGCACCGGCAGAGTGTACACTGCGCTCCTGCATGAAGTGTCTCGCCCTGCTCCTCTTCGTCGCTTCCGCTGCGATCGCTTCCGACCTCGTCGGGCCGGCCTCGTGCCGCACCTGCCACCCCGAGGCCTACCGCATCTGGGCGGCGAGCCCGCACGCCCGGGCGGCGCAAGCGCTCACGCCCGATCAGCGCCAGAAGCCGCTCTGCTTGCAGTGCCATTCGCGCGACGAGCAGCGCGCCGGACAGGCCGACGTGCAAGGCGTCTCCTGCGAGACTTGCCACGGCGGTGGCCGCTGGTACCAGTCCGCCGTGGTGATGCGCGACAAGGATCTCTCGCGACTGTTCGGCCTGCTCGATCCAGGCCCGCAGACCTGCATGGTCTGCCACGGCGGCCAGTCGCCGTCGCTGCGCCCGTTCGATCCCAAGGAGGCGATGCAGCGCATCGACCATTGGACCGCGGAGCGCGCGGCGCGCAAACCGAAGGTGACGCTGTGGCTCAAGGAAAGACGGTGAGTGATCGTCCTCTCCGCAGAGTTCGTGAAGTCGGCCAGTGACGCGCGGGGGTGGCCGCCTGCGGGTCCGCCCGAGTACGCCTTCTGCGGCCGGAGCAACGTGGGCAAGTCGTCGGCGCTCAACGCGCTCGCCGCCCGCAAGACTTTGGCCCGGGTGTCGCGCACTCCCGGCCGCACGCGGCTGATCAACTTCTTCGACTTGCGCGTCGCGGAAAAGACGCTCTCCGGTGCCCGCGGAGAAGAGCAGCGCGTCGTCTTCGCCGATCTGCCCGGCTACGGTTACGCCAGCGGGCCGCGCGAAGAGCGGGACACCTGGCGCGAGATGATCGAGGAGTACCTGACGCGGCGCGATCCCTTGCGCGCGCTCGTGGTGCTGATCGACGGCGAGCTCGGGGCTCAGCCGAGCGACATCGAGATGGTGCGCTGGGGGGAGACGCTCGGGCGCAAGGTGATCGTCGCCGCAACCAAGCTGGACAAGCTGTCCCGAAACAGGCGCGGCCAGCAGATCGATCGCATCGCGGGATCGCTGGCCGTTCCCAAGGTGATCGCCTTCTCCGCCAGGGAGTACTTCGGCGTCGACGAGCTGTGGCGGGAGCTGGTTACGTGACCGGCATCTGCGACCGGTTCATCACGTCCTGGTTCACGCCGAGCTGATCGGCCTTCCGCCGCATCCGATCGCCCAGCTCGCTGCGGAACTCCTCGCCGCTCTTCGGCGCAAACGCGAGGCCGATACCCGCGCCGACCAGGCACCCCAAGGCGAAGATGCCGATGGTGCCGAGCGCCGTCGCCCAGGCGCTGCTGCGCTCCTCGAGGCCGAGCGCTTCGAGCACGTCGTCCTTGTCGATGTCCTGCAGGTACTTGAGGGCCTTCAGCCCCTGCCTACGGATGTCCTTGACCATGATGGCCTCCAAGAACGGCCGCCCGCGGCCGCTCACCACGTGAACACTTTGGAACTGTCCCCGGCGCAATCTGCGCACGAACCGTGTCGAATGCTCGCGCCTGCTCGGAGAGCACGAGCGCGGCCCCCTCGTGTAGCGCTAGAACGTAGGACCAGCCGCTCCCTCGCCCGCCACGTGCTCGCCCCGGCCCGCGATGTTTGCGAGCTGGCTCTTCACCAGCGGGATCAGCGCCAGCCGCAACCCGATGCGCAGGACCTTGCCGGTGAGGGGAGAAAAGAGGCCGCCGCCGAGCACGTAGCCGACGCCGGCCGCGCCGAGCACCATGCCGATCGGATTGCGCTGCACGCGCCCCCGCAGGTCGATCGCCCGGGTGAAGCTCTCCGCCTGGTTCCCGATCGCTTCCTTGAACGCCCGTGCTTCCTCGACCATGCGCCGCCCGTGATCCATCGGGCCCTGTCCCGCGTACCTGCTGTTGATGGCCACTTCGACTCTCCTTAGCGCGAGGCGATCTTGCCGAGCAGGTACCCGAGCGCGAGCGCGCCGGCGAGGCAAACCATGGGCCGCTCCCTGATGAACTCCGCGGCGCTGTTCAGCGCCTGGTCCACGGCTTCGTGCCCCTGCTCCAGCATCTGCTGCGCATCTTCCGGATTGAAGTTGCTGAGGATCCTCGCGGCGGTGCCATGTACGTCCGGGCCCTGGGGTTCGGTTGCCATAGGGGGTATCCCTCCGTGCCGCGAACCTAGGCACCAGCCTTGCCCACGGCTAGCCCCAATGGCGCTCACTTGGCCGCCGTTGACGTGGTCGTGAGCGTGGACGGCGACGGCGACGTTACGGCGACGTGGACGTCGTCGCCCTCGGGACGAGATCGACCCAGAGCGGCAGGTGGTCGCTGGCAGCGCGGGTACGGGGATCGCTGACGACGCCACATCGGAGGACTTCGACGCCGGCGTCCACGTAAGCGCGATCGAGCCGCAGCAGGGGCAGCGCAGACGGATACGTGGCGCGCCGCGTGCCGCAGACCACGGCGGCGTCGCGCAGTGCCGTGCGCAGCAGTCTCAGGATCGGCCCGGGCAGCGGCGACCACATGTTGAAATCTCCGCAGAGCACCAGCGGCCGCTGCCTGCCGGCGCCGTTCGCCGCCGGAAAGGCCGAGATGGAGATCGAAGAGATGAAGGCTCTGCCCGCCGGGAAGCGAGAGGTCTGCCCGCAAGCATCCGCGCGGCTCGCGGCTCGGGACCGACAGGTCGTAGTTGTGCGCGTGCACGATGGGAAAGCGGGAGAGGATGGCGTTTCCATACGGCTGCCCGCGCAGGACCAGGTTCGGGCCATAGGCGACGAACCAACCGAGCCTGCGGCCCAACCACGACGCCTGATCGGCCAGCTCGGTCTCGACGCTGCTGCGGTGCGCGTCGCCGACCTCCTGGAGCGCGGCCACCTCGCACTTCATGTCCTGGAGCAGCGCCGCGACGCGCCCCAGATCGCGCCGTCCATCGCGCCCGAGCCCGCCGTGGATGTTCCAGGTCACGAGGCGCACGTCGCTTCTTCCCTTGCGCCGAGCGGCAGCTCGCGCGGGAGCCGGCCGCTGCGCTCGAGGAAGAAGCGGTGCAGATCCTGCGGGCGCACCAGCGATGCGAACGCGCCTTCGCCAAGCTCCTGCGGATGGATCATGAAGGTGTCGAGTTGGTCGGGCGCGAGGCCGCCGTGCGAGCCGAACTCGAAGGGATAGGCGACCGTTTCGCCGCAGGGCGCCGCGCATCCGAGCAGGATCAGATCGCCGGAGCTGCGCATCCGCAGCAGGTCGCGCGCGTACACCGCCGCGAGCGGGTGGCCGACCTGGTGTGCGAGCTCCAGCGCATCCTGCGGGCGATGGAGCTCGAGTCGCCGGTCGCCGCGCAGCGCGAGTGGGCCGCTCTCGCCGCGCACCAGCGTGAACCCGATCGCGGGAGACCTGGCGCAGCGCTCGAGCAGTCCCGGGTGACGCGCCCGGAGCTCAGGCTCGCGCAACGGGTAGGGAACGCGCGTGGAGTACACGTGCGCGATGTCGCCCGCAGGCACCACCAGGAGCGGGCCGTCGGCGTGATACGGCTGGGCGGCGTCCAGGGTTTTCGCGACGTGACGCGCCCAGGCGAGCGCCGCCTTGCCGAGCGGCCCCGGCAGCACCGAGGCGACGCGGCGGAACCAGCGGGCCTGCGCCGCCACTGCCGCCGCATCGCCTCCACCGGCGCCGCCGAACGCCACCGGATCGGAGCCCGCGGTCCGACCGTCCGCGAGCAGGTGCTCGCCGATCGATTCGCCGAGGATGAGCTCCGCTGGGCGCGTCGCCGTCTGCCCGTGATCGCTGAAGAGGTAGAGCTCGTAGCCGAGCTCGGGAAGGGCGTTGACCGCCGCGACGATCCGGCCGAGCATCCGATCGAGCTCCCAAAGCTTGAGCAGCGCCATGCGCGAGGACGGACCGCGCCGATGGGCGTACTCGTCGTAGCCGATGAAGCAGGCGTACACGATCGGCGTCCCCCGGGCGATGTCGATCACGCACGAGTTGGCGGCGAACTCCGCGAACAGGCACTCGGTGAGCACGCGATGAAAAAGGAACTTCGGCTCGTGCTGCAGCGAGCGGACGTCGCGCGCCCAGCGGGCCGTCTCCACCAGCCCGGAGGCGATGTCCATCCCGAGGGCGCCGGCGATCCTGCCCGCCGTGGCGCTGTGGACCATCGCGGCCGCCACCACGTCGTTCGCCCTCGGCAAGAGCGGCGCTCTCCGCGACGCGCAGGGCCGTCTGGGCAGGCTCCGGCAGCTTGCCGAGCCGCTCGTGCGCCTTTACGACCTCGCGGTTCTCTTCCTGCTGCTGCCGGTCCTGCTTGCGGAACTCGGCCTCCGCCCGCTCCGCGTCGGTTTCGCCGATGAAGTCGTCGTGCTGCGTCGCCTTGCGCTCGATCGCCGAAGCGCGCCGCTGGTGTTGGCTGCCCTTGCCTGGCTGCCTGGACACGGGTGCCCTCCTCGTTTGGGAAAAATGTAGGAACCGCATATCTTTGGCGCAATGCGGCAGGGCGAAGCGAAGGACCAGGCGGGCGGCCTTGGGGGATCGGCTAGACTCGCGCCATGGGGTTTGAGTTCGCTGGCGCGACGGACGTCGGGCGCAAGCGCGATCACAACGAGGACGCGCTGCTGCTCCTGCCCGAACACAACGTCGCAGTCGTCTGCGACGGCATGGGCGGCCACGAGGCCGGCGAGGTCGCATCGGGGATCGGGGTGGAGACGGTCAAGCGGTTCTTCGAGATCGCCGGAGATCCGGACGCCACCTGGCCCTTCCGCTACGACCGCACCAAGGACGAAGGCACCAATCTTCTCGTGGTGGCCGCGCAATGGGCGAACCAGCGGATCCGGGAGGCATCCGACCCCGGCGCGAACGCGCCGGGAAAGCGGGGGATGGGAACCACCTTCGTCGGCTGTCTGGTGCGCGAGAAGAAGGCGTGGTTCGGCTGGGTCGGCGACTCGCGCGGTTACGTCTGGCGCCGCGGCGAGCTGCATCCCACGACCAGCGATCACTCGCTGCTGAACGAGCTGATCAAGAGCGGTCGCCTCTCGGGCGAGGACATCGAGAACTTCCAGCACAAGAACGTGATCACGCGCGCGTTGGGAATGGCGGACCACACCGAAGTCGACGTCTCGGCCTGGGACCTGGAGGCCGGTGACGTGTGCCTCGTCTGTTGCGACGGTCTCACCGGGATGGTCGCGGACGACCGGATCGCCGAGATCCTCGCGCAGGAGCCGCAGCTGCAGAAGGCCTGCCAGCGCCTGGTGGACGAGGCCAACGAGAACGGCGGCGTGGACAACATCACCGTCGCCCTCGTTCGCTACATTCAGTAGCTCGCCCACTCCCGCAGCACGTGCTCGTCGAAGTCCTGCACCGCGACGGCCTGCGCGTCCACCACCTTTCCCGCGCCATCGAGCACCGCCTCGAGGCGCGGCGGGAGCACGGCAACGCGCCTGGGCACGCCCTGCAGACGCGAGGCGATCTCCTCGCGCCAGCGCGGGTCGGGATGGCTCGCGTGACGCTCGAGCAACTCCCGCCAGCGCGCCGCATCGCCTGAGGCTTGCAGCTCCTTCAGCAGCGTAAGCAGCTCCTGCGCCGCCGCGCGGAACTTCGCCCCATCGGGGACCGCCAGGTACCGTCGTCCGGATGCGTGCCGCTCGACCGCGGCTCCCTTGCCGGTGAACCACCAGAGCTGCAGCAGGACCGACCGCTGGCGGTCGTCCTCCACGCGGTCGCCCTCCGTATCCGCGACCGTCGACAGCCAATCCGTCGCGACGAACTGCGGCCATAGTTCCCGGCAGCGGGGATCCGGCAGGATCTCCGCAGTGGACTCGGCGAGCACCAGCGCGTTCGCATCCGCGAGCGCCTCCTGCAAGGCGGGCAGCGCGTCCGCTGCTGCCCGGGACAGCTCGCGCAGGGCGAGCTGCGCGAAGCGCAGCGCCGGCGCGCAACGGAGCAGGTCGCGCACCAGCGCCGGCTCGGCGATGGCGCCGATCGTCCCCTCGGCCCGGACCTGCGCCGCGGCCTCGAAGGCGCCCGCGAAGAGCGCGCTCTTTCCCTCCGCGGTCAGCGCGTAGGAGCGCGGCGGGCGCGACGCGCCAGCCGCGGAGAGCAGCAGCAGCGCCTCGCCGGAGTTGCGCAGCCGCAGCCGCTCCAGCGCCTCCGTCCGCTCGGGATCCGCCATCCCCACCGCGGCGCCGAACATCGCCTTGCGCCCGCGCGGGTCGGCGCTGGTGTCGAAGAACCCGGCGAACGCGTCGACCAGCCCGAACGCCTCCGTCCATGCCCGGGCCGCGGACTCGAGCTGGCTCGAATCGCCGGACCGGAAGAACGCCGCGAGCGGCTCGAACACGGCCCTCTGCGGAGGAGCGCAGTAGGGGAGCGCGCTTTCCAGGGCATCCGCCGCTGCCGGCAAGCGATAGACGCGCTCGACCACGACCCCACCCTGCTTCACCACCCGCGAATGGAGCGGCGCCTGCTCCGGAAAGCCTTGCAGGTCGCGCAGCGTGACGCCCTCGTAGAAATTCACCGCGCTGGCGGTGAGGTCGGCCCCGTGCACGGTGCGCTGCGCGTCGAGCCGGGCGTCGAAGAGCGGCCCTTCGAGCGCCCGTAACGCGTACTCCAGACCGGCGCCTCCGAGTCCCAGGTCAGCGCCCGCCGCGGATGCCGCCAGGGCCGCGATGCGCAGCTCCGATGCGGTGAAACCGGGAGCCTGTTTGCGGCCGGTCTCCGCGTCGTGCAGGCCGTGGTTGAGATAGACGAGGCGGGCAAAGGCGCGGATGCGGGAGAGCAGCGAGGCGGGCACGACCTGCGGGCGGGAAAGGATTCCGCGCAGGAGCCTGATGACCGGCAGGTTGCGGCGATAGCCCTGCTCCGCTGCGACCGGGTCGCCCGCGGCGGCCGCCTGCGTCGCAAACCAGGCGACCAGACGCTGGTCGCGGGGAAGATCGGCAAAGTGCGGCGCGGCAAGCGCGAGCACGGTGACCCCGCCGGCGTCGCCGAGCTTGTTCGCCGGTTGCGGAGAGAATGACGGAAGTGGTGCCGCCGCGGCAGGCGCCGGGCTCGGCTGCGGCTGTATGGCAGCTGCCGGAGCTGTGCGCGGAGCGGATCTGCAGGACGCGAAGGCGGCCACCGCGAGACCGGCGCTCATCCCCGCCCACCCCGACCGACCGCCCCGTCGCATGCGCGCTGCGTACCACATCCCGCAGGGATGGACATCCGGACCGCCCCTTGGGAAACTGCGCGGCGATGAGGCGGGGATGACGACGGGACAGGCGATGACGACGGAACACATCCATTTCGGCGACTCCACGCGCCAGGCGGCGCTGTTCGAGACCATGATCCTCGCCGCCGCAGCGGACGGCTCGGTCGACAAGGTCGAGCTGCAGGAGATCTACCGCCGCGTCTTCGAGCGCCCGGAGTTCCACGGGATCCAGGCCGACGATCTGCGGGCGGCGATCGAGCACGCAGCCCGCCGCGTCGGCGAGGCACAAAGCCTCGAGCACATCCTGCCCTCGATCGTCGACCGGCTTCCGGACAAGGCATCGCGCGAGCTGGCTTTCGGGCTCGCGGCATCCGTGATCGTCGCCGATGGCCGGACGCCTCTGGCAGAGCTGAACATCCTCAAGGCGCTCCAGGACATGTTCGATCTCTCCGAGGAGGACGTCGCGCGTCTCTTCGAGACCGCGCAGTCGCACGGCGAGTTCCCGCCAACCAAAGGAAAGTAGTTGGCGCTGGAGATCCGCTTCTTCATGGCGGAGGAGGACGAGCGGGAGCTGCTGCGCAGGCTCGAGCCGCTGCGCCTGGAGCTCTGGCCGGTGCTGAGCGACCCGGGATTCTCCGCCCCGTTGGTCTCCTCCGGAACCAGGCTGGTCGAGCCAGCGTACTACCTCGCCGCCGGCGACGTCACCGGATACCCGATCAAGAAGGGGCCGGAGCGCGGCAAGTGGAAGATCGACGAGGTCGTCTCGCCGGTCATCTTCCTGCAGCGCTCGCTGCCCGACGAGTCTAGCGCGCTGCGCTCCGGCTACTTCTGGGCGGAGACGGAGGTAGCGGGCGACAACGCGCGCACCGGCGGAAAGCCCCAAGCGTTGCTGCGCGCCGTCCGCGGTCTCCAGGACCTGGTCAAGTCTCGCTACCGAAGGAGCTCGCCCGTGCGGGGACTCACCTACTTCGTCGGCCCCGCCTGCGCGCGCGCGGGCACGCCCCTGCGCGAAGAAGGGCGCAAGGGCGAGCCGGTGGTCGTCTACCGCTGAAGGACTGCGCGGAAGACGATTCGTCCGTCGCGTGCCACCAGATCGACGTCGCCTCCATGTGCGCGCGCGATCTGCTGGACGATGAAGAGGCCGAGGCCAAGCCCGCGGGACTCGCCCGAGCCGGTGCCGCGGCGGAACGGGTCGAACAGCCCGGCCCGCTCCGCTTCGGGGATGGGCGCTCCGCCGTTCTCCACGGACAGCTCCACCCCCGTGGCGGTGCCGGCCACCCGCACGACGATGCGGCCGTCCGGGGGAGCGTAGGTGACCGCGTTCGCGACCAGGTTGGAAAGCAGCTGCGCCGCCCGATCGGCGTCGAAGGAGCCGCGCACGTCGCCCTCGACCTCCAGCGCGATCGAGCGCGATGGGTTCGCCGCCGAAACTTCCTCGACGACGGCGGAGGCGACTTCTGGATCAGTGTCCAGCCGCTCCCGAGGTGTCCTGGCTGGCGCGCACCAGCTCCGCATAGAAACGGATGGCGGCGTACGTAGCCTTGCTGAAGTCGCCGAGGTGCAGGCTCTCGTTCTCCGAGTGCGCGTTGGTGTACGGGTCCTCGACGCCGATCAGCAGCGCCGGAGCGCCCAGCTCGCGCGAGAAGGGATCCACGAACGGGATCGATCCGCCGCAGCCGATGGTCACCGGCTCCTTGCCGTAGCCGTCGCGGAGCGCCTTGCGGGCGGCCCTGAAGGCGGGCGCGTCGCCTTTCGTGTACCACCAGCCGCCGTCGCCCTCCGGGGTCACCGCCACCTTGACGCCCCAGGGCGGGTCCCGCTGGAGCGCGGCGATCAGCTTCTCGCGCACCTCCTTCACGTCCATGTCCGGGACGGTGCGGATGCCGACGCGCGCCCACGCGCTGTCGCAGATGATGTTGCGCGCATCGCGCCGCGAGCTGGCCTGCATGGCGTTGATCGCGAGCGAGGGTTGCCGCCAGTTCATCTCCCACGGTGGCCGGCCGCCGAGGAGCTGCGTTCCCTCGAGCATCCCCGCCTGCTTGCGGAACAGATCCTCACTGGTGGGAAGCGCCGCGAGCGACTTCTTCTCCTCCGCGGTGAGGGGACGCACTTTGTCGTAGATGCCAGGCAGGTTGATGCTGCCGTCGTCCTTGACCAGCCGCGCGAAGATCTTGCACAGCGCCATCGTCGGGTCGGGCACCGGGCCGCCCCACATGCCGCTGTGCACCGGCTGCTTCAACGCCTTGACCTCGACCTGGACGGTGACGATGCCGCGCAGCGCGGTGGTGATGGAGGGCAGGCCGGTATCGAAATTCGCCGTGTCCGTGAGCACGATCGCGTCCGCCTGCAGCAGGTCGCGGTGCTTCTTGAGAAACGCGGGCAACGACGCGGAGCCGGCCTCCTCCTCGCCCTCCACGATCATCTTCACGTTCACCGGCAGCGCGCCGTGTGCCTTCAGCCAGCAGTCGATCGCCGCGACGTGCACCAGCACGCCCGCCTTGTCGTCCGCCGCGCCGCGGGCGAAGAGCCGCCCCTCGCGCTCCACCGGCTCGAACGGGTCCGGCTGGTTCCACTTCTCCTTCTCTCCGGCGGGCTGGACGTCGTGGTGCGCGTAGAGCAGGAGCGTCGGACGTCCCGGAGCTTGCGTCCACTCGCCGTACGCGTACGGGTGGGCCCCGGGCATTTCCAGCATCTGGACGTTCTGCAGGCCCTTGCGCCGCATCAGGTCGCAGGTCGCCTCCGCGCTGCGGCGCACCTGCTGCTTGTCGAAGCCCTCGAAGGAGACACTCGGGATGCGCACGAGCTTCTCCAGCTCCTCCAGGTACTCCGCCTGGTGCGCTGCGTGATGCGCGAGGGCCTTCTCGATCGCCTTGTCGTCGACGGGAGCGGGCGTTGGCATGGCGGCGGACCCTATGCTCCTCACCCTCTTCAGATCAAGGAAGAGTGGAATCGGGTCGCTTCCGGGCCGCTGCGCCGAGGAAGTGCTCGCGCAGGGCGTCGACGGTCTCCGCTTCGCGCTCGAGCGGAAACACGTGGCCGGCGCCGCGCAGCAGGACCAGGCGTGCACCCGGGATGTTGCGGGCGAGCACCTCCGAGTTCACCGGCGGCACGAGCTTGTCCGCGCTCCCCGTGAGCACCAGCGTCGGCGCGCGGATCCTGGCCAGCCTGTCGAGGGTATCGTGCCGCGCGACCGCGAGCACCTGCGCGGTGGCGAAGCGGAGCGCCGTCCGCTCCGCGCGCTCGAGCCAGCGGAGGGCGCTTTCCGGGTGCGCGGCATGCCATTCGGCGGAGACCAGGATGCGCGAGATCCGCGCCGGCGTCACGAACCCGAGATTGAGCAGCAGCAGATCCAGCTTGGTCCCCAGCGAGGGGGAGGTCCCCTTGCGCCAGGAGGCGAAGGTGCATCCGAGCGCAAGGGTCTGGACCCGCTCGGGATGCAGGATCGCAAGCTCCTGCGCGACCATCCCGCCCATGGAGATGCCGAACACGTGCGCGGCTTGCGCGCCCGAGGCTTCGATCACCGACGCCGCGTCGTCGGCGAGGTCCCGCATGCGGTAGGCGAACCCCCTGCGCCCCGACTTGCCGGTGCCGACGTTGTCGAAGACCAATACGTGGAAGTCTCGCGCGAGCAGCTGCGGGAGACGGTCCCAGGCGCGCGAGGAGAGGGCGAGGCCCATGATGAGCAGCACCGGCGGTCTCGCCGGGTCGCCGATCGACTCGAAGTGGATCTGGTGCCGGCCCCGGTCAACCAGCGGCATGAAGCTCGTCCAGCGCGCTGTGCATCGCTTGCGCGAGCGCCGGCAGGTCGCGCGCGGCGTCCGCGTCGCCGAGCAGCCCGGCCCCGATCTGGCCGTGGTAGCTGAGCAGCGCAATCCCCACGGACTGGTGCGCCGCCAGCGGCACCTGCGGGTAGCAGCGCAGCATCTTCCGTCCCAGGAGGTAGAGGGGAAACTGCGGACCGGGCACGTTCGTGACCACCAGGTTGAACATCCGCGAGACGGCCTGCAGCCGCGCCGCCTGCGCGAGCAGCTGCGGAGGCGCGAAATCGCCGAGCCGCGAGAGCGCGTGCGCGCCCACCGCCGATCCGCTCTTCATCGCGGTCATCATCGCCCCGTGCACCTTGCCCAGCCTCTGCACCGGATCCGGCTCGGTGAGCGGGAGCGTGCAGAACACCGCCGAGACCTGGTTGCCGTAGGTCCCGCGCGCTTTCCGCGACCGCATGCTGACGGGCACCAGCACCCGCAAGTCCGTCTCCGCCGGCCCGTGCCGCGCGCTCAGCCAGGATCGGAGCGCGCCGGCGACGGTGGCGAGGATGACGTCGTTCACGGTGCCGCCGTGCGCCGCCCGCACGGCTTTGACCTTCGCCAGCGGGATCTCGACCATCTCGAATCGCCGGTGCGGTCCGATGGGCACGTTCAGCGGTGACTGCGGGGCCCGGCCCATCGTTACCACCTCGACGAACGGTCTCAGGCCGCTGAACACCTCGCTGAGGAGCTTCACCGCCTCGCTGTTCGGCTGGAGCGCCTCCCTCGCCATCCGCAGCGGGTTCGAGAGCTGCTCCTTGATCGAGCTGACCAGGAGGTCCGCCGCCTTGGGCGCCTTTCGGGGCTTCCACGGCGCCGGCGCGGTCGGGGGCGAAGGATCCGGATGGCGATCCATCAGCACGGTGGCGAGATCGACTCCGGAGACGCCGTCGAGCATGCAATGGTGCGTCTTGCTGACGATGGCGAAGCGCGACTCGCCCAGCCCCTCGACGAGCCACATCTCCCAGAGCGGCTTGTCCCGATCGAGCGCCTGGGAGAAGAGCCGCCCGACCAGCTTCTTCAATTCGGCCTCTCCTCCCGGAGCTGGAAGCGCGGTGTGGCGCACGTGGTACTCGAGATCGAACTGGGTCTCGTCGACCCAGACGGGCCGCCCCTGTTTGAGGGGAACGAACATCACCCGCTGCCGATAACGGGGAACGTGCTGGAGGCGGGCCTCGATCAGCGCTAGCAGATCCCGGTAGGGCGGCGGCGGTCCATCGAAGATGGCCACCGCTCCGACGTGCATGTGGGCGCTGCGGTCCTCGAGCTCCAGGAAGAGCGAGTCGAGGGCGCTCAGGCGCTCGTACCAGGTTTCCATGCCCTCGCCAGCATACTAGGCGCTGCCGCACCGAAGGTGCGGCCTTGCGCCTACGCTTGAGATTGTACCGTTATGAGATGCGCTCCACTTGAAGCCTGTTGCAGACGGGCCCAACCCGATGCATGTAGCAGCCCCTCATGGTTTCCGCACCGACTCCCCGGCCGATGACCCTGACGCAGAAGATCCTCGCGTCGCACGCGCGCAACCTGCCGCGGCCCTGGGTCCAGGCGGGCGACGTTCTCCAGATCTCGGTGGACTGGACCATCGCCAGCGAGCTGGCCTGGAACGGCATGGAGCGGACCTACTCCATGCTGGGCCGTCCGAAACTGCACGACAAGGATCGATTCTTCCTCGCCGTCGATCACACCGTCGATCCGGTCACGCTGGCGAACGACAAGCGCGCCCAGAAGCTCGTCCAGCTGTCGCGGACGTTCGCGAAGGAGAGCGGCATCCGTCACTTCTACGACGCCAACCAGACCATCCTGCACACGCGGTTCTATCGGGACCTGGTCCGGCCCGGCGACCTGGTGCTGGGCGCGGACAGTCACACCTCCTCGCACGGCGGGCTCGGCGCGGTCTCCATCGGCCTGGGCGGGGCGGACATCGTGGTCGCGATGGTGCTGGGCAGCTCGTGGATCCAGGTGCCGGAGGCCATCGCCATCGAGTACGCGGGAACGCTGCCGTTCGGCATCGCCGGCAAGGACGTCATCCTCCGCACCCTCGGCCTGCTCGGGCGGAACACCGTCGCCATGGAACGGTCCGTCGAGTACCGCGGCGAAGTCGTCCGGCAGCTCTCCACCGACTCGCGCTTCGCGATCGCCAACATGACGGCGGAATTCGGGGGCCTGAACGGGATCTTCGAGGCCGACGAGGTGACCGCGGCGTGGCTTGCCGGGCGCGCGCACGAGGACGATCCGCTGGCGGTGAAGCCGATGCGCGCGTTGCGCGCCGACGATGACGCGCCCTACGCGCGCAAGTTCCAGGTGGACCTCGCGCAGCTCGAGCCGCAGGTCGCCGTGCCGTTCTCGCCGGACAACGTGAAGGGCGTGACCGAGCTGGCTGGCACCGAGCTGCAGGGACTGTTCATCGGGGCCTGCACCACCACCGAGGAAGAGCTGGTGCTGGGCGCGCTGGTCCTCGATGCCGCAGGCGTATCGCGACCAGCGAACGACAAGCAGATCGTGGTCCCCGGTGACCTGGGCATCCAGGAGAACCTGCGCCGTGCGGGCCTGTGGACGGTCTACGAGCGGGCCGGGTTCCGCGTCGATCCGCCTGGCTGCTCGATGTGCCTGGCGGTGGCATCGCGCAAGGCAGGGCGGGGAGAGAAATGGCTCTCTTCCCAGAACCGCAACTTCGAGAACCGGATGGGCGACGGATCGCTCGCGCACCTGGGCAGCGCCGCGACCGTCGCCGCCAGCGCGCAGGCGATGAAGATCACCGACCCCCGCTCGCTGCTCGCGCGCGTCGATCAGGAGAAGTTCCGACGCATCCTCGGCGAGCGCAGGCCGCGGCGCGCGCCGGAGGTGCGGGTCGTCGGACCGGAGATCCACCTGGCGCCCGCGGGTGCCACCCCCATTTCCGCGAAGGAAGCGCGCGCCGCCGACCGGCGGCAGGCCGGGACCATCCGCTCGCGCGTCCAGCGCTTCGGCGACAACGTCGACACCGACGCGATCATCCCCGGGCAGTTCTGCCATCTCACTGCGCTCCCCGAGCTGGGCGCGAAGGCGTTCCACTTCGTCCGCCCGGACTTCGTGCAGAAGGTCCGCGAAGGCGCGCAGGTGGTGGTTGCGGGAGAAGGCTGGGGGTCGGGATCCTCGCGCGAGCAGGCGGTCCTGGCGCTGAAGGGCGCCGGGATCCAGGCGATCGTCGCGAAGAGCTACGCGTTCATCCACAAGCGCAACCTGGTGAACGAGGCGCTGCCGTTCCTCGTCGTCCAGGACGCGCGGTTCTACGAGCTGGCGAAGGAGGGCGAGGAGATCGAGGTGGACCTCGCCGCCGGAATCGTGCGCGTCGCCGGCCAGGAGTTCGCGGCCGAGGAGCCGTCGCGGATCATCCAGGCGCTGGTCGGCGAGGGCGGGATCGTCCCGGCGATCCAGCACCACGGAACGACGGTGTTCGAGACGCTCACCGGGTAGATCACTCCCGCACGATTTTCAAGATCCGGTCCTTCTCCGGCCCGCATTCGCCCCGGCCGTCGCAGTTGCTGGTGGAAACCCACAGTTCGCCCGAGGGCGTCATCGCGATCTCCCGCAACCTGCCGAACTTCTGCCGGAAGTAGACTTCGTGGAGGACGACGTTTCCGCCCTGGAGCACCAGGCGGTGGATGTGCTCGGCCGCCAGCGAGGCGACTAGGATGCTGCCGCGCAGCTCGGGGATCGCGGTGCCGCGATAGACGGCGACGCCACCGGGCGGAAGAGCGTGCTCCGACCAGGTGATGAGCGGCGTGACCATTCCAGGCCGCGTCTGGCAGCCGTAGATGTCGGGCCAGCCCAGATTGTCGCCCTTGTGCGCGACGTTCACCTCGTCGTGCGCGGAGCGGCCCAGCTCTCCGCTCGGCCCGTGATCGGTCACCACCAGCGTATCGTCGTCCAGCCAGTCGAAGCCCTCGGTATTGCGGATTCCCGAGAGGAACAGCGCCGCCTTTCCTTCCGGCTCCACCCGAAGCAGCTTGCCGTTCAGGCTCTTCGGGTCCTGCGAGCGTTCGGGCTGGCGCGCGTCTCCGGTGCCGACGTAGAGGGCCCCGTCCGGCCCGAAGCGGATCCGGCCGCCGTCGTGGAAGCGGGAGGCGCCGATGCCCGCGACCAGGACTTTGTCGAGCTTTGCGCTCCGGTGGTCCTTCGCGAGCGTCCAACGCTGGAGTTGGTTCTGCGGGCCGGGCGCCGTGAGGTAGAGGAAGAGCTGCGACTCGTCGCGCGGGCTCACGGCGATCCCGAGCAGGCCGCCCTCGCTGCTCTCGCCGGTCTTCACCGCCAGCACGGGCTGCGCGAGAAGCTTGCCGCCTTGCAGCAGCCGCACCCGCCCCGGACGCTCCGAGACCAGCACGTCGCCTCCAGGCAAGAAGGCGAAGCTCCACGGCACTTCCAGTCCGCTCACCACCGTCTCCGCCCGCAGGGGCAGCTTGCCGTCCGGTCCCCAGGAGTCGCTCTTCTCGAGGATGCACGCGGCGATCAAAGCGATCAGGATCATGCGCCCAGCTTGCCGCAATCAGGGCCGGCGTATCCGCATTGCACGGGCCGATGGCGCAGAAGTGTACGCGTCTCGATCGCGCAGGTAGCCGGACCCCCGCGCGCCGGCGCATGGTCGATGCGTGGCCACTTCACGACAGCGAACGGCGGCGCGCCGGAACATCAAGAAGGCAGCGAGAGCGGCGCGCAGGAAGAGGACGATCTCGAGAATGCCGAAGAAGACGCGCACCGCGTTGGGGAAGCAAGCGAACAAGGTCAAGCGGCAAAGGCGACGCTAGAACACATTTCATAACTTGTCTGCGACTGTTTGCGCTCAAGAGTAGCCGCTAACCGGCCTTCGGCCGGCGCGGCTAGCCGCTGCCGCACGAAGTGCGGTTTTGCGGCCATGTTTCCAGGCTACAGCTTGTCGCGAACGATGGCGTCGCCGTCCAGCTCGACATCGACGACGTGATCGTTCTGCACGAGCCGCAACGGGGCTTCACCCGGCCGGCGCGGGTCTTCGAGCACCAGATCGCGAGGCGACCAAGGCGCCGACTCGAAGGAAGGCGCCTGCGCTGTGTCCGGCTGCTGCCGGGGCCGTGGCGAGCTCTGCTTCTGTTTCATAGGGGCGCGGATCACACCCATAACCACCCCCGGAGTCAAGGCTTGCCGCGTCGCTCCCGCGCTTCTACTCTGCGCCCCCCATGACCCAGCGCATCGCCGTCATCCCAGGCGACGGAATCGGGCCGGAGGTCGCGCGCATCGGCGTGCGCGTGCTGGAGAGCCTCGGGCTTCCGCTGCAGTTCGACTGGTTCGATTTCGGCGCCGATCGGTACCTGCGCGACCGCACCACGCTCCCGGCGGGGTTCATGGATACGCTGCGCCGCGAGTACGCCGCCATCTACTTCGGCGCCGTCGGCGATCCGCGCGTTCCAGGCAACGAGCACGCCAAGGGCATCCTCCTCGCGATGCGCTTCGAGCTGGACCTGTACATCAACCTGCGCCCCTGCATCCTGATCGACGACCGGCTCAGCCCGCTGAAGGGTAAGGGGCGCGAGCACCTCAAGTTCGTCGTCTTCCGCGAGAACACCGAGGGCCTATACACCGGGACCGGCGGCGTCCTGCGGCAGGGCACTGCCGACGAAGTCGCGCAGGAGGTCGAGATCAATACGCGCAAAGGGGTGGAGCGAATCCTCGAGGCCGCGTTCGCCTATGCGCAGCAGCGCGGGCTGCGGCGCGTATGCATGGCCGACAAGGCGAACGTCCTGGTCTTCGGCCACGGGCTCTGGCGCCGCACGTTCGCGGAAGTCGCCCGGCGTCACCCCGGCATCGAGGCGAAAGCGATGTACGTCGACGCGCTGGCGATGGACCTGATCCGCCAGCCGGAAGCGTACGAGGTGATCGTCACGAACAACCTCTTCGGGGACATCCTCACCGACCTGGGCGCGGCCCTCACCGGCGGCCTGGGAATCGCGGCGAGCGGCAACATCCACCCGGGCCGCGTCTCGCTCTTCGAGCCGGTGCATGGCAGCGCTCCCGACATCGCCTCGCAGGGCAAGGCGAACCCGCTCGCGATGGTGCTCTCGGGCGCGCTGATGCTGGAACATCTCGGCCATCGCCGCGAGGCGCAGCGGCTGAGCGGCGCCGTCGAAGAACAGGTGCGCAGCGGAGCGCGGACGCCCGATCTGGTGCCGCTGCTCGGTGGTCCCGCATCGACCACCGAGCAGGTCGGCAACGAGCTGCTGGCACGGGTCAGCGCAGCGCCTTGAAGAAGATCACTGCTGCATGGGCAGCGGCTGCCCCGTCTCCAGCAACGACTTGAGGCTCGACAACACCCACTGCCAACCGTCCTTGCTCACGTGCCCGGCCGTCTTCGGGGCGTCGGCCAGGTCGTGCGTCACGGACAGCTTGCACATCTCGCCGCGCTTTTCGATCAGGTAGGTCACCTTCGACACCTCGTTCGAAAGCGCCGGGTCGTACAGCACGTGCCAGGTCATCACCAGTCGGCGCGGAGAGTCGCACTCCAGCACTTTGCCGTCGACGTCGCGCCTGCCTTCCGGGTTGGTGGAGTACCACTCCGATCCCCGCTTCCAGTCCGAATGGATCTCCTCGGCGAAAAAGTACTTCTTCGTCACCTGGCCGTCCGTCAGGGCCTGCCAGAGCTTCTCCGGAGTCGTGCGGATGAACAGCTCGTACACCTGGGTCTCTGCCATGTCGTGCTCCAGTCGCGATTTGAGTTCGCTGAGCGCGGCCGCGAACGGCGCGCGGTACTTGCTCACCCAGCGGTCGTGCACCAGCCGGATGGGCATCGGGTTCAGGTAATGCAGCTTCTCGCGCCCCTGCCGGCGCGTGACGACGAGACCCGCCTCTTCGAGAACGCGCAGGTGCTTCATCACCCCGAAGCGGGTCATGTCGACGCGCTCGCACAGCTCTCCCAGCGTCCGCCCGTCCCGCTTGAAGAGCCGGTCCAGCAGCTTGCGGCGGTTCGGGTCGGCGAGGGCCTTGAACACGTCGTCCACGCCGGGCAGTTATGTGACCAAATGGTCACATGTCAACCCCAGCCGCTGCCGCACCAAAGGTGCGGCTTTGCGGCTGTTGTTTGAGACTGTACCGGCCCCGGAGATGCGGCGCGGCTTTGCTGTACCCAGCGTCATGGAAGGTCGCCGCAAGGGCCCGAAATGGTTATCCTCTGGCGCCCGTCCCCCGGAGAGCGCATGAAGCCTATTCCCACCGATCTCGTCTTCCTGTCCGCCCGCCGCACGCCGTTCGGCACCTACGGCGGGTCCCTCAAGGACCAGTCCGCGACGGACCTGGGGGTCCATGCCGCCAAGGCCGCCATCGCGCAGGCCGGGGTGAAGCCGGAGGACATCGACAACGTGGTCTTCGGCAACGTGGTCCAGACGAGCCCCGACGCCATCTATCTGGCGCGCCATGTCGGCCTGCGCAGCGGCCTTCCCCAGCACGTGCCGGCGCTGACCGTCAACCGGCTCTGCGGCTCCGGGTTCCAGGCGGTGGTGGATGCGGCGCTCGAGATGCTCGCGGGCCACAGCGAGTGCGCGCTGGTCGGCGGGACCGAGAACATGTCGCAGGCGCCGCACGTCGCGCGCGGCCTGCGCTTCGGTGTCGCGCTGGGGAAGTCGCCCAAGCTCGAGGACTCTCTCTGGGAGGCGCTCACCGACAGCTTCACCGGCATGCCCATGGCGATCACCGCCGAGAACCTCGCCACCAGGTACGGGATCTCGCAGCGGGAGGTCGACGAGTACAGCGTGCAGAGCCAGAAGCGCTTCGCCGCCGCGCAGGAGGGCGGCCGGTTCTCCGAGGAGATCGCGCCGATGGAACTGCCGGGCAAGAAGGGCACGACCATCCAGTTCGCCCGCGACGAGCACAACCGCCCGGACACGACCGTCGAGAGCCTGGCGAAGCTGCCCAAGGTGTTCAAGAAGGACGGCGTGATCCATGCCGGAGCCGCCAGCGGCATCTGCGACGGCGCGGGCGCGCTGGTGCTCGCGACGCGCCAGTTCGCCGAGCGGAAGGGACTGAAGCCGCTCGGCAAGCTCGTCGGCTGGGGGATCTCCGGCTGCGATCCGTCGATCATGGGCATCGGACCGGCGCCCGCGATCCGGCGGGCGCTGGAGCGGCATGAAGCAAAGCTCTCCGACTTCCAGCTGTTCGAGGTCAACGAGGCGTTCGCGCCGCAGTACCTCGCGGTGGAGAAGGAGCTGGGGCTGCCGCGCGATCGCACGAACGTGGACGGCGGCGCGATCGCGGTAGGCCATCCGCTCGCGGCTTCCGGCGCGCGGATCACCGCGCACCTGCTCTACGAGATGCGGCGCAGGGGTGCCCGCCGCGGCATCGGCTCCGCCTGCATCGGGGGCGGGCAGGGAATCGCGCTGCTTCTCGAGCTGGCATAGGATCGTCCGCATGCGCGAGCAGGATCTCTTCCAGGACTGGAACCGCTCGGCGGATCTGGGTCAGCTCGCGGAAGCGGAAGTGCTGGACGAGACCCTCCGCGACGGGATCCAGAGCCCTTCCGCGATCGATCCGCCGATCGAGGCGAAGATCGAGATCCTCCACCTGCTCGACGAGCTCGGGGTGGCGCAGCTCGACGTCGGCCTGCCCGGCGCGGGCGCCCACCAGCGCGCGGCGGTGAAGCGGCTCGCGGAGGAGAAGCGCGACGCGCGGCTGAAGATCCGGCTCAACGTCGCCTGCCGGACCGTCGTCTCCGACATCGCGCCGGCCGCCGAGCTGCAGCAGGAGACCGGCGTTCCGCTGGAGGTCTATGCGTTCATCGGCAGCTCGCCGATCCGGCAGTATGCGGAGGAATGGGACCTCTCGTTCATCGAGAAGCAGTCGGTCGAGGCGATTTCTTTCGGCGTGAAGCAGGGTCTCGCGGTCACCTACGTGACCGAGGATACGACCCGCAGCAAGCCGGACGATCTGCGGCGGCTCTTTCGCAGCGCCATCGATGCCGGAGCGAAGCGGCTCTGTCTCTGCGACACCGTCGGTCACGCGACGCCGGAAGGCGCCGCCGCGCTGGTGCGCTTCGCGCGGGAGGCCGCCGGTCCGGAGATCGGTCTCGACTGGCACGGCCACAACGATCGCGGGCTTGCGCTCGCAAACGCGCTCTCCGCTGGAGCCGCCGGTGCGACTCGCTTGCACGGATGCGCGGCGGGCATCGGGGAGAGGGTCGGCAACACGGCCTGCGATCAGCTGCTGGTGAACCTCAAGCTGATGGGCCACCCCGTGTATGGGCCGCGCGACATGTCGAAGCTCGTCCGCTTCGTGCAACTCGCGGCGCGGGTGACCGGCCACCAGCTTCCGGTCAACTATCCCGTCGCGGGCGCGGACGCGTTCCGCACCGCCACGGGCGTGCACGCGGCGGCGATCATCAAGGCGCAGCGCAAGGGCGAACGCTGGCTCGCCGACCGCGTCTACAGCGGCGTCCCGGCCGGCGAGTTCGGCAAGGAGCAGCAGATCGAGATCGGCCCGATGAGCGGCCTCTCGAACGTCAAGCACTGGCTCGCGCGCCACGAGATCCCGGCTGACGAGCCGCTGGCCAAAGCGGTCCTCGCCCGCGCCAAGGCGAGCAACCGCACCCTCACCGAATCGGAAGTGGCGCAGATCGTGCGCGAGGTCCGCTCATGAGCGTCGTGGCGTTCACCGGCATGAAGATTTTTTCCACCACCCTCGCCCGCGACCGCGAGCAGATGGGCGACAACATCACCCGCTGGATCACGGACAACCCGCAGGTCGAGATCGTGGACAAGATCGTCACGCAGTCGTCCGACAAGGAATTCCACTGCCTGACGATCACGCTCTTCTACCGCGAGCGCGCGCGAAGTTGAGCGCTTAGACTGATCCGAGATGAGCCCGCGCGGCCGGCCGGCGATGGCGTTCGGGGTTCCTCCGCTCACGCGCGGCGTGAAGTGGCTCGGCGGTGTGACGCTCGCCGTCTCCATCCTCGTCGCCGTGCTCCGCGACCAGTCCGGCGCCGCGCTGGCGCAGTTCGTCGTCTTCTCGCCCGAGGCGCTCTGGCACGGCGCTGTCTGGAAGATTTTCACCTACACCTTCCTCAACCCGGACCCCGTCGGTCTGCTCTTCGCGCTGCTCGGTCTGTGGCTGCTTGGCGCATCCCTCGAGCAGACATGGGGAACCAGGCGCTTCCTCACGTTCTATTTCGCCACCGCGGCGGCTGCGGCGCTGGCGACTTCGGTGCTCGGATTCTTCGTCCCGGCCGTCTGGGTGCACCCCTATTTCGGCAACTGGTCGGCGCTCGAGGGCCTGATCGCGGCGTTCGCGGTGCTGATGCCGAACGCGCAGATCTTCCTCTACTTCGTTCCAGTGCAGGCCCGATGGATGCTGCCGATCTCCGCAGGCATCACCGTCCTGTTCATGCTCATGACCGGCTGGGTGCCGTACCTGCCGCAGCTCTTCGGCCTTGGGGCGGGCGTGCTGTTCGCGGGGGGCGTGGCACCCCGGAGACTTCTGCTGCGGGTTCGCGTGTGGTGGATCGACCGGCGCCTGCGGCGCAGCCGGCTGCGTGTCGTGCGCGGCAAGGACGATGAAGCGGGGCCCTTCAGCGGCGGCCGTGGCTCGGACAAGTACCTTCACTAGCGGCTCCCGTGCACCGAAAGGGACTGCCGCTACGCAGTTGCTTGTCCCGCGGAAAACGGGTTCTCTACCCGTCCTTGATGTCGGACGTCGCCTCGCGCGCCACGTAGATGCATCGCGTATTCGTGCGCGCGGCGTCGAGCGGCACCAGGAAGAACCCGTGCTTGGCGTCCGCGCCGTCGCGGATGCCTTCGATGGCGCGTCCATCCGCAAACGTGACTCGCACCTTGGCTCCGTCGCCCGCGTGCGGCGGCTCTCCCGGAGCGAGCATGAAGAAGATCGCCTTCACGTCGGCGCGGTAGATCGGCTCCGGCTCGCCTCCGCCCTGCAGGATGAGCGGGAACTGTGATTTCGAGAGATCGATGTCGCGCATGGTGCCGCGAAGCGTGCGGCCGCCGCGAGTGTGCACTGCGACGCGGTGTTCGCCCTGCATCTCGAGCGCGTTCGCTGCGGTCGGTCGCCAGGCCGCGAGCGGTTGCGCGCGCGTCCGCGCGGGTTCGCCCGTCGGTGCGGGAAGGTCCGGATCGTCGTCATCGATCGCCACGGGTTTCAACACCTCCTCGGGCGACGCCAGCTCTTCGGGCAGGCCCGGTTCGTCGTCAGCGGCGCCCAGCGTGGCTCCCGCTGGAACGCTACCGAACAATTCCTTCGCCGCGCCCGGTTCGGGCTCCGGCGGTTCGGAGTCGAGCTGCTCCAGCGCGGTCGCGCCCACAGCGGCCTCGTTCCACGCGGGCTTCGGAGGGGGAGGAGCGGAATCGACCGCGACCGCCTCCGCGTCCGGCGGCGCCTCCGTGATCGGCACGTCCCATTCCTCGGCGGCCGCGGTGGGCGGACCGGACCATTCGGGCGCCGCTGCGGGCTCGGGTGGCGTCCATTCCGCTTCCACCGGAGCCGGCGCCGCTGCGGGCTCGGGTGGCGTCCATTCCGCTCCCTCCGGAGCCGGCGCCGCGGCGTTCCACTCGGACTGCTCCGCTGCCGGCGCCGCCGCTCCCCAGGCTTGCTCCTGCGGCTGCTCCGGGGCGCTGGAGGCGGACCAGTCGGGCCCTGAGCGCAGAGAGCTCCAGTCGGTGTCGGGGGCTTCCGGCACCGCCTCGGCATCCGGCTTTCGCGCTTCCTGCCAGTCCGAAGGAGCCGATTCCGCCTGCCACTCCTGCACCGGCTCCTGCGGCGCCGCCGACCACGCCTCGGGAGGCGCCGCCTGTTCCTCCGCCGGAGTTGCGGACGCGGTGGGGTCGGTCGCCGGAGCCTGCATTTGCCAATCGTCGGCAGGCGGCGCGACCGGGACGGCGTCGGCTGGCCCAGGCGGGGCGGCGGCCTGGTCCCATTCAGTGACCGCTCCGGACGCGCTCCCGTCATCCTCCAGAGAGGGGCTAGCGACAGGCTCGCTCCAAGGCGTGGGCGCCGACTCGGAAGGCGCCTCGAGCTGCGCGGCCGAGGCGTGCTCGGGAGCCGGAGCCGCGGCGCCGTTCGTCGATCCGGTCGACGCTTGCGCCAGATCTTCCAATGAAAGCCGCCTGGGTGGCGCGATCCCGTGCGCCCGCAGAGGGCCGCGCAAGCCTTCCGACCAGTCGCCCTCGAGCGGGTCCGCCGTTTCGGACGCGAGCGGAGAAGCGTCCTCCCCGGGGAAGGGCGTCGCGGGCGCGCTGGTGTCAGCCATGGCTCGCGAAAGGATATCAGACAGGTTCCAATCCCGCGCCAAGCCGGCGCAAATTCCGAACCAGCGGAATTTACCTACATGGGTCCGGCCGTTATAAATGCCGGATGCCCCGCCTCGTCCAGATCGGCGCGCGCCGCACCCGGCCGCCGCCGCGTCCCGGACTGGAGGCATACCTCCCGGTGTCCCTGGACGATGCCCGGCGGCGAGGGTGGGAACAACTCGACGTCGTCCTGGTCAACGGCGACGCCTACGTCGATCACCCGACGTTCGGCATCCCCTTGATCGCGCGCCTGCTCGCCTCGCGCGGATTCAAGGTCGGCATCGTCAGCCAGCCCCGCTGGGACGAAGCGAGCGGGTTGGCCGACTTCGCTGCCTGCGGCCGCCCGCGCCTCTTCTTCGGCGTGTCGAGCGGCAACATGGACTCGATGGTGAACCACTACACCGCCGGCAAGAAGCGCCGGTCATCCGACGCGTACACGGCCGACGCAGCCCCGGGCAGACGGCCGGACTACGCGAGCGCCGTGTACGCGCGCAAGCTGAAGAAGCTGTTCCCCGACGTCCCGATCGTGCTCGGCGGCGTCGAGGCATCGCTCAGGCGCCTCGCTCACTACGATTACTGGAGCGACCGGGTCCGCCATTCCATTCTCGTCGACTGCCCGGCGGACATCCTCGTGTACGGGATGGGCGAGCAGCCTGTCCTGGAAGTCGCCTCCCGGCTCGCGGCCGGCGAGGACATCTGCGGTCTCACGGACGTGCGCGGGACCGCGGTCAAGTTCAGGGACGATGCGGAGGAGGGCT
>MNFJ01000066.1 GCA_001918155.1 Deltaproteobacteria bacterium 13_1_40CM_4_68_19 | reverse complement strand
TATCCCTTCGAGCACGGCAAGCACTTGCAGGCCAACGTGGAGAAGCTGAAGGGGCTCATCGCGGAGGCGAGCAAGGTGAATTGCCCGCACATCGTCATGTGCCCCTTCAACGAAGTCGGCGACCCGCGCACTCCGGCCCAGCGATCCGCCGATCTAGTGGTTGCACTGAACGCCTACGGCCCGCTTCTCACCGAGGCAGGGATGGTCGGCCTGATCGAGGCGCTCGGATTCGAGCGCAGCGCGCTGCGCACCAAGCGAGCCGCGCTGGACGGCATCGCCAGGTGCTCCTACCCGAAGGCCTTCGCGCTGTTACACGACACCTTCCACCACTACCTGAGCGGGGAGACCGAGCTCTTCCCGCGCGAGACGAAGCTGATCCATGTGTCCGGCGTGGTTGCGGGCAAGGCGAAGCCTGCCATCGAGGACGACGATCGGATCCTGGTCGACGCCTCCGACGTCTTGGACAGCCGCGGCCAGGTGGCGGCGCTCCTGAAGGCCGGGTGCCAGGCGCCGATCTCGTTCGAGTCCTTCTCTCCCAAGATCCGCGCCCTGCCCGTGCCCGAGCTCAAGAAGGCCGTCCGGGAGAGCGTGAATTACCTCATCGGCTGATCGAGGCCGAGCACCCAGCAGCATCCGGAAGAGCAAAGCCATGGCATACAAGGTCGGCGTCATCGGGACAGGCGCGATCGGCGTCGAGCACGCGCGCCGGATCAACCAGCGCATCGGCGAGGCCAACGTCGTGGCCGTGACTGACATCGACGGCGCGCGGGCCAAGGACATTGCGGCAGGGATCGGGGCCCGGGCCCTTCCGACGGGCCGCGACGTGATCGCGGCACCGGACGTGGACGTCGTGGTGGTCACTTCCTGGGGGCCGACCCACGAGGAATTCGTGCTGGCCGCCATCGCCGCCGGGAAGCCAGTGTTCTGCGAGAAGCCGCTGGCCACCACGGCCGCGGGCTGCCTGCGCATCGTCGAGGCCGAGGTGAAGCACGGTAAACGCCTCGTCCAGGTCGGTTTCATGCGCCGCTACGACGCGGGGTACCGGGCGCTGCGCGAGGTCGTGGCCGCGGGCAAGATCGGGAACCCGCTCATGGTGCACTGCGCCCACCGGAACGCGGCGGTGCCCGACAGCTACACCACCGACATGGCCATCACCGAGACGGTCATCCACGAGATCGACGTCCTGCGCTGGCTGCTGGACGACGACTACGTCTCCGTCCAGGTGGTCTACCCGCGCAAGACGCGCAACGCCTCCGGCCAACTCCGCGATCCGCAGCTGGTGATGATGGAGACGGCCAAGGGCATCCGCATCGACGTCGAGGTCTTTGTCAACTGCAAGTACGGCTACGACATCCAGTGCGAGGTGGTGGGTGAGACCGGGGTGGCCCGGCTGCCCGAGCCCGCCAGCGTGATCCTGCGCAGCGAGGCGCGACGCTCGGTGGGGATCCTGGTCGACTGGAAGCAGCGCTTCATCGACGCTTACGACGTGGAGCTGCAGGCCTTCTTCGACGATCTAGGCCGCGGGGGCCCGACTGGCCCGTCCTCCTGGGACGGCTACGCTGCAGCGGTGACGGCCGATGCCTGCGTCCAGTCCCAGCAGAGCGGCAAGGTGGTCCCGGTCTCGACGCGGCAGCGCCCTGGCTTCTACGGCAGCCCCCGCTGACCTCGGGGCCGGCGGCGCAGTTTGTCTGGCCGCTGAAGCGTACACGATCCGCTGAACCGAACTGAGACACGCATGCGTCTCCTCGTGACGCGTCACGACTTGCAAGCACGCGACACGAAAGCGCTAGGTCCGATTCGAACACGGGAAATCGAAGAGGTGCAATTCGCCGGCGCGGACTCCTCGCGCAGGGGGAATTCAAATGGAAGGGAAATTGATCCGGTTATGCACCGCAATGGCGCTCGTCGTCGGCTGCGCGCACCAGAAGATGTTCGAGGCAAAGCAGGACCAGCCTGCCGCCCAGCCTGCGGCGGCTGTTCCTCAGCCGGAGTCAGCGCCCGCGTCCGTCGCTGCCGAGCCTGCGAAGCCCCCAGAGAGCCAGGGCCTCATCACCATCACGACTTCGTCGGCCGAGGCCGCGGACGCCTATGTCGAGGGGGTGGACTGGCTCCTCGCTGGGCACCAGGACAAGGGCCTCGTGTTCCTGCGCAAGGCGCTGCAATTCGATCCCAACCTGCTGGTGGCGCAGGCGATGCTCAACCACAACACGCCCGGCGCAGAGGCGATGCAGAAGGTCGACGAGGCGGCGCAGGCGAGCACGTCGCTGCCCGAGGCGGAGCGGACGGAAATCGAAGCGATCGATGCCGCCAAGCACGGCGATTACGAGAAGGCCCGCGAGTTGGAACTGAAGCTGCTTTCGCTCGCGCCGCGCGACTGGCGCGCGCACGCCTACGTGGGCGCTACCGCCTTCTTCTCCGCGCACCGCGCGGAGGAGGCGGCGAGCCACCTGCGCGAGGCGGCTTCCCTGAACCCGAAGGCGATCGGGCCGTGGTCGATCCTCGGCGCCATCGCGGAGGAGCAGGGCAAGAGGGCCGAGGCGGTCGAAGCGCGCGGCAGGGTCGCCCAGATGCGGCCCGACGATCCCGCGGCGCAGGCGGACTATTCCTACGTGCTGCTCTTCGCCGGCAAGCTGGACGAGGCGGAGCAAGTGGCGCGCAGTGCGGCGGCCCTCCCCACCCCGGACGCCAAACCGCTGGCCGCGCTGGCCAATGTCGAGTTCTACCGCTCGCACTTCGCGAAGGGTCGGGAGAGCGTGGCAAAGGCGCGCTCGCTGTCTACGGACGAGAGCGAGCGCCTTGGACTGGCCGAGTTCACAATCTTCACCCACGTCGCGGAGGGAAAATACGACGCGGCGCTGCAGGCGGCTTCCGTCCTGGAGAGTGAAGCGCGTGCGGCGAAGAACCCCAACATGGTCGTGATCGCGGCGATGGACCGCGCCTTCGCAGCCGCGCTGGTTGGCAAACACGCCGAGGGTCAAAAGTACGCTTCCGAGGCGTGGGCGCGCAGCGAGAGCGAGGCGCTCTCCGGCATCGGTCGCAAGGACCTCCAGCGTGGCATCCTGGTGGCGCATATGTGGACGCAGGCCCTGGGAAAGAAGCCAGCCGACGCGGAGAAAACCCTGGCCCTGATGGAGAAAGACGCGGCCGACTCTCCCAATGATGCCAACGTGCGGTCGGCGGCAGCATGGGGCCGTGGCGTCCTCAAGCTGGGGAGGGGCGACGCGAAGGGGGCGGCGCAGGAGATGTCGCAGTGCATCGCCTCCGACGATCTCTGCCATTTCCATCTCGCCGTGGCGCAGGAGAAGGCCGGCGACAAGGCCGCCGCGCAGGCGACGCGTGCTGCGCTACTGTCTCAGCAGCGGACGCAGAATTCCTTCTACCTGGTCCTGCGCCAGCAATCGCTGAAGAAAGTGGGCGACAAGATGCCCTTGCCGAACTTGTGAGGTGCTTCAGGACTTCGTGGCAGGCTCGTCCCGACCCTGGGAGTTTGCGTGTACGAACGGTTGTCGCTATAGTACGTACATGGTGAAGAAGCTGACGCGCACCGGGAACAGCGTCGCGCTCGTGCTCGACAAGGAACTCCTGGAAGCCACCGGGTTGGATGCCGGCTCGACGGTCGAGGTGTCCACCGACGGCCGGGTCATCGTCATCTCTCCGCCTGCGGACAAGCAGCGATCGTCGAAGCTGGACGCCATCCTCGGCAAACTCGACCGTCGCTACGGTGCGGTCTTCAAGAAACTCGCTGAATGAAGCAGCCGCGCTTCCTCTTGCTCGAGGAAGTGCTCCGCACCCACGCTCACCAGATCGAGCGATACGGCGGCTCGTTCGGGGTCCGCGACGCTGGCCTCCTGCTGTCCGCCGTCGCGGCGCCCCAAGCATCATTCGCTGGTGGCTTTCTCCATGGAACGCCGTTCGAAATGGCGGCCGCCTATCTGTTCCACCTCGCCAGAAACCATCCCTTCCTCGATGGAAACAAGCGCGCAGCTCTCGCTGCGGCGCTCGTCTTTCTGGAGTTGAGTTTCGTTTCCGTCGACGCGCCAGACGAGGAGCTCGCCGAGCTTGTCCTGCGTGTCGCGACTGGCGAGGCGTCCAAAGCCGAGGTTGCCATGTTCCTCGCGCGGCACGCTGTGCCGCCGCATCGCTGACGCTTGAGAAGCGGGTCGCTGCAAGTTCAGGTTGCTCGAGCTGTTGGGAACCGACACCGGCCGCGACGCCGTGTTACGGGACCGCCGGCACGCTTCCGCGAAGCATGAAGAAGATGACCACGCCGGTCACTGAGACGTAGAGCCAGATCGGCAGCGTCACCCGGGCGATCGCGCGGTGCTTCACGAATGCGCGCTTCCAAGCAAAGTAAAGGGACGTGAGAGCCATGGGGACGATGCCCATGGAAAGCACGATGTGGCTCGTGAGGATGACGAGGTACAGCGCGCGGATGGGTCCTCGGCCCTGGAACTTCGTGTCGCCGTGAACGAAGTGGTACGCGAGATACCCGATGAGAAAAAGCGACGACGACGCGAACGCGGACACCTGGCAGTATCGGTGAAGCTGGACCGCCTTGCGCCGGATGGCCACCCATCCCGTCACCAGCAGGCAGGCGGAGAGCGCATTCAAGCTCGCGTTCACAGCGGGCATGAAGCGCAAGTCGAGCCCGGTCCCAGCGGTTCCGCGGCGGATGACCAGGATGTAGAACAAGAAGGCGACGGCGCTCACGGAGACTACGGCGTTGAAGACGAAGAAGTTCCGGTCCGACGTCGGCTGCGATCTCGCACTGGCTTCCATGCCCGGCTCTCATACCACGACGCTGCGGACGGCGAACTCCACCCAAGCTGTCCGCGTCGCTGAAGTTGCCCGACTCGCCACCGCGTCGTCATCACATCGGCGGCACCTGGCCCTTCATTCCGACGTTCACGCGCGCGGCGGTCAAGCTGCCATCAGCCTGCTTCTGCGACACCACGAACACCCGGGCACCGGGCTTGAGCTCGCTCTTGTCGACCGGCGCATATGTCACCACGACCGTGTCCTTGGTGACGAGAATCTTCTTCTCTCCGCCTTTGTACTGCACGGTCATCACGCGGTCGTTCGCCACGCTGACGATGTCGGCGACATTCGCGTTGGTCATTTTGCTGTCGGGCTTGAGATCCCAATCGTAATGCCCTTCGCCTGTGCCGCGCATGCTCTCAGGGAAGATGTGCACTTCCTGCGCGACCAATGCACCGTCGCGCTCGCCCACCGTGGTCGTGCCGATGAACTTGCCGCTGGCGATGTCAGCAACGCTTCCCTTGAAGATACCCACGACCACGAAGTTGTCAGCGAGCCTGACGCTCATGCTCTGCCCATTGCGATCCTTGATGGTCAGGTTCTGCCCCTCGAGCTTTTCGATGTTGCCGCGGATTCTCACGGGCGGATTCGCGGGCGCCTGCGCGAAGGCGTTTGCGGCTACGGCAGCGACAAAAAGTCCGACGGTGAAACGTATCATCATGTCCTCCAGGAATGAGCAGCAAAAGCGCAACCCAGAACGCCGAGCAGCTTCGGCTGATGCGCGACGATCGGCAAGGCGACGGAAGTCGCCAGCGTGCCGGACCGTGATCTCGCTCAGCAGAAGCGGCGAATGGTGTCGACGAGGCGGCGCAAGCTGACCAGCGTCCCTGCCGCTTGCGTAACCTCACTCCGGATCGATTCCGTTGCGCTCCCGGTCGTTGTCTCGGTTGAAAAAGTGACGGTCACGGCTTGCCCCTGCTGCGCAGCAGGCGCCGGATCCGCTGCTCCACGTCCTCGGGCAGGCAGGGCCTCGGCGCGAAGTCGTCGCAGCCGGCCGCTTCCGCGTTCTTGACCGGCGCCGAGCCGATCACCTGTCCGCTGAGCGCGAGCACCGGGATTTCGCGCGTGCGCTCGTCCGCCTTGAGGATGCGCGTGGCCTCATAGCCGTCCATGAGCGGCATCGACAGGTCCATCAGGATGGCGTTGGGTCGCTCGCTCAGCGCCTTCTCCACCGCATCGGCGCCGTTCGCCGCCGTCGCGACGCGGTACCCGGCGTACTCCAGGTACTCGGCGTACATCTCGCGCGCGTCCTGGAAATCGTCGACCACGAGGACGAGCTCGCCGTCGCCCCACTTGTCGCTCGGGCTGGCCGGCTCCCCGAACCTGGGCGTCGAGCTCGCGGGCGGGGTCGCCTCGATGTGCATCGGCAGGCGGGACGACGGAAAGCGGATCGCCTCGGGTCCCGCGGCATCCCGCCGGCGGGCAAACGGAACCGATCGGCGGCACATTCGAGTCAAATGCTCGATTTTGCTACGTAAGTTGCCCAGCATTGCTGGCCCTCCAACCCCCCCCGGCCGGGAAAAACGCTGGGCACTGTTCCGCGGGCTGCGAACTCCGTCCGACCACCTCGTGTTCACTGGCGCACGGGATCTACGCGGCTCTACGGTTGGTCTGTGTCGGTGCGGACGGAGAGCGCACGCGCGCATCAAACGCTCTCCTAGGAGCGCGCTGGTCTTGTTCACGTGTGAACGACCTTCCTTCGCAACGTTGTCGAGGACGTGACGAGCCCTGGCATCTGTGGCGGACGTCACAGAAGCGACAGACCCGTGCCCGAAAGACTCCGCCTTGATGGAGGCACGATTTCCCAGGCGCGTGGCGATCTTCGCGACCCTGGCTGCCGTGTACTTTGTGGCAGCCAAGCTCGGGCTGAAGCTCGCTTTCGTGCACGCAAGCGCCACGCCAGTCTGGCCTCCTACGGGGATCGCGTTGGCGGCGTTCTTGAGTATCGGGTACCAGGTTTGGCCGGGCATCTTCCTCGGCGCATTCCTGGCGAACCTGACGACCGCCGGCTCAGTGGCAACTTCGATCGGCATAGGCCTCGGAAACACGCTCGAAGGACTGGTCGGCGCGTACTTGGTGAACCGGTTCGCCAACGGCTGCGCCGCGTTCGATCGAGCCCGAGACATCTTCTTGCTCGCCGCTCTCGCCGCGACCCTCAGCACGACGGTGAGTGCCACCATCGGCGTGACGAGCCTGTCACTTGGCGGTTTCGCCGGCTGGACAGACTACGGATCCGTCTGGTTGACGTGGTGGCTCGGGGACGCGGTGGGCGATCTCGTGGTCGCCCCGGGGCTGGTGCTCTGGAGTGCACGCCGCCGTGTTCGGTGGACTCGAAATCGGATCCTCGAGGCTGCCGTCCTCTTCCCATGCCTCTCTCTAGCGGGACTGACCATCTTCGGCGGACTCTTCCCGTCCGAGATCAAAAACCAGCCGTTGGCATTCCTCTGCGTTCCCTTTTTCATCTGGGCTGCGTTTCGCTTCGGACAGCGTGAAGCCGCGACGGCAATCCTCGTGCTGTCCGGGATCGCCATCTGGGGCACCTTGCACGGCTTCGGCCCCTTCGTGCAGAGAACGCCAAACGAGTCGCTCCTTCTTCTACAAGCTTTCATCGGCGTCATGGCGGTGATGACATTGTCCCTCGCCGCCGTCGTTTCAGAACGCAGGTCGGTGGAAGAGCAGTTGCGGCATCTGGCGCTGAGCGATTCCCTGACCGGCTTGGCCAACCACCGCCAGCTCATGCACGTGCTGGATGGAGAGATCAAGCGGTCGCGGCGGACCCAGCGACCGTTTGCGATCCTGTTCCTCGACGTGGACGGCCTGAAGAAGATCAACGACCGCCACGGCCACCTCGTGGGCAGTCAGGCACTGCGTCGAGTGGCGGAGGCCCTCCGGGCTTCCTCCCGAGTCGTCGACACGGCGGCGCGGTTCGGCGGAGATGAGTTTACCTTGATCCTTCCCGAGAGCGGGGCGGCGGCTGCCCGGCTAGTGGCGGGTCGCATCTCCGAGCGACTGACGTTGGATGGTGAGATGCCGGAAGTCTCCGTCAGTGTGGGCTTGGCCGTGTACCCACGAGATGGCGAAACGGTCGACGCGCTGCTGGGCATGGCCGATGGCACGCTGTATGAATCGAAGGCGCGCGGCGCTGCGAGGTCATCGCGTGGAGGCGAGCCTGAGGACACTCTCTTCGAACGCCTCCGGGGAGAGAACGGCAGAGAGTGGTTACAAAGCCGCACGACGGACATTGCAAGCAAGCGGGACCATCGCGTCTCGGGGACCCGTCCAAAAAAGCACCGCGTTTCGTGTAGCGATCAACTGGCGCCCCGTCGTGCCGAAGAGCCCGGCTCAGCTTCCGGTGGCGTGCGTAGCCAGCGGCACGTACTGCGCCGACGCAAAGCCGGAAAGGAGGGCAGCGAGAGCTAGAGCCGACGCAAGAGATAAACCCGGGCAGCCGCGAGCGCGGGTATCGAACATTGTCGCTGTCATGCTCGTCGAACCCAATGCGGAACAGCTCAAGCAGGCGCGGATCGAAGCGATGCGACAGCTCCCCGAGGTGCGAACTGAACGACGTGCGGCTGCGG
>MNFJ01000154.1 GCA_001918155.1 Deltaproteobacteria bacterium 13_1_40CM_4_68_19 | reverse complement strand
GCTGTAGGGATTCAGTGCGAGCGCGCGGCGCACCCGGCGGTTCGACGACCAGCGGCGCGAGAGGAAGATCTCTTCCAGCACCTCCTGGCGCTGCGGCCGCCGCGACGCCGCAGTCAGCACTTCCCGCTCCGTGCAGAGTGGGTTCTGCAGGACGTGCTTGACCACCGTGGGGTCCTGGTCGGTCGCCAGCCGCGAGAGCAGGTCGCGGTCGCGCGTGCGCGCGAGAGAGCGCCGTTCGCCGAGCGTGCGGGCGCGCATCTCCCGATCGATCCACTCCTCGCGGTCGTGGTCGAAGTTGCGCGCGGGCTGCGTGCGCGCGAACAGGGCCTGCACTTCGAGGTGCTCCCCGGCCGCGGCGTGAAGCGCGTCCACCGTGGGCTCGTCCAGCAGATCGCGCACGGCCCGCAGAAGACCCTCCAGGGCGGCGGCTTCCGGATCACTGCGTCGGTCGGCGCGGCGGATGAGCTCCCCGAGGATGGCAACCGCTTCCCGCGGCGGGAGCGCCGACAGCACCGCCGCCGCCTTGTGCGCCCGCAGCTCCCCCGCCTCGAGCGAGGCGAGGGTGCGCGCCAGCTCGGATGCATCCATCAACGGTTCCGCGCCGCTTTCGCTCCGGGTTGGGTCCACGCCTCGACCGTCTCGACGCGGACGCGCAGCCGGTGCTTCACCAGGTCGGGCGGCGGGTCTGGAATGACGGCGAAGAAAGGCAGGCTGCCACCCGGCGGAAGCTTGCGCTCCACCTGGACGCCCTGGAGCGTGCGGGTCAGCTTCTCGACGTCGGCCGGGGAGCGGACCGACCAGACGTCCTCGGGTGTCGGCTCCGATCCGGCAATCGCATCGGCCTTGGCTTCCGGGGCACCGTCCGCCACCAGCTCAGCGGTCACGCGGACGGGACCGCGCACCTTGCCGCTGCGGTTCTCGACCCGGCCCCGCACGTAGAACACGGGCTTTCCTCCCGCCGTCTCGTAGAGGCCGCTCACTACGCCAGTCGCGATCACGTCCGCGGCGGCGCCGAAGCCGAGCCAGCCCGAGGCAGCATCGTCGGAGAGCGCGGAAGCGATCACGACGACGATGGCGAGGGCGGCGCCGAGAAGACCCGTGATCGCGCTCGAGAGCAGGGCGCGCGCGGGCGCGATCTCCGGCTCCGCTGCCCGGACCGGCCCGGTTTTCGGGACCGCTTGCCGCCGGACGGGATCGGTCTTGGGCCGCAGCGGGTCGGTCTTCGGCCGTGCCTCCTTCGCCGGCCTTTCTTCCGCGGTCGCGCCGTTCGCGACGACCGCGGATCCGCCGGGAGCGATCGCGTCGAACGGATCGTCAAATTCCATCGGCCCGCGGGAATCCGCCAGCGCGTCCGCGACGCTGTCCGGCGGCGGCATCGGTGGATCGAGCGGCGGAGGCGGAGGAACGGGCTCCAATGGAGGGGGAGGGGGTCGCGCCGCCTTGGCCGGCGGCTCGTTGATCTCGAGGTTCAGGTCGTCGAAGCCAGGAAGGCTTGGCGCAGGCTGCGCGGCGGGGGGCTCCGGATCGGGAGCGGCGGGCGCGGGCGGATCAGCGCCGATGGCGAGGGGCGCATCGCCGGTGAGCTCCGCCATGCCGAACAGGTCCTCGGCGTCCAGGCGCCGCGCCGCGCTCTCGTCCGCCTGGAGCGACGCGGCAGCCCGTACTTTGTCGGTAGAAGGACGGACGGAGCCCGTGGCAGGACGGACCGGTCCGGTCGAAGGTCGACCACCTGACTTTCCCCCATTGCCCGAGCCCGGCTTGGCGACCGTGGAGGCGCCGAGCGACGAGAGATCCATGGTCGTGCCGGACCCTGGCGAGGAGTCGGCCGATCCGCTGCCCGGTTTCCGGACCTGGAACACGTTCTTGCAGGAGGTGCAACGCACCCGTACGCCGCGGTCCGTCACCTTGTCGTCGGCGATGCGGAACTTCGACTGGCAGGTTGGACACTGGACGACCACCGTCGCATTCTCCCTTGCGCCGCGCGTGGGTGACAAGGAAACGCCCTCTGCAACAAGGTGCGTGCAACGCTCCTTGACACACACCGTCGCCTGTGGACAGATGGCGCCGTACCGCTTCGCGTCAACGCGCTCCCAGCCCCCCAAGACCGTGGAGTTTCAAGGATGAGCGAGCAGGATCAGGCCCCAACGCCGCAGGCGGGCAACGGCTCTCCGCAGGCCGAACGCAAAGAGCCCAAAGTCATCAAGCGCTACACGAACCGCAAGCTCTACGACACGGTGGAGAGCCGCTACGTCACCCTCGACGAGATCGCCCACATGATCAAGGGCGGCGCCGAGGTGAAGATCATCGACAACCGCAGCAAGGAAGATCTCACCTCCGTGACGCTGGCGCAGATCATCTTCGAGGAGGAGAAGAAGCGCTCCCAGATGCCGCTCGGCGTCCTGCGCGAGATCATCCGGCATGGCGGCGAGGCGGTGGCCGGGTTCTATGCGGAAAAGGCGGAGACCATCGCCGGCAAGCTGGGCGAGCTGCGCAGCAAGACGGAAACGATCCGCGACGATATCGAGCAGAAGGTGCGCGGCGTCACCGGGATGTTCCGCAAGGAAGGCGAAGTGGTGAGCCCGGTGAAGGAAGCCGTCGACGAGCTTCGCGGTCGCGTGGACACCGCCGTCAAGTCGGTGGTGGAGACGTTCGGCGGCGCGGGCTCGGCGGAGATCGATCGCCTGCAGAAGCGCATCCAGGAACTGGAGAAGCGGATCGCCGAGCTGACGAAGGGCGCGTGACCCTGGCGGAGGCGCTCGAGCCGCTGCACCGCAGCTACCTGCGACGGCTCGACGAGATGGTCGCGCGGTTGCCCGAAGGGGCCGCGCTCAGTGAACGCACCACGCGCGACGACGACGGCCGCCTCGTGCTCGGCGAGGACGGATTGCCGTTGCGGTTCGACGTCGCGGACGCGCGCGATGGTCACACCTGGGAGGTCCACGGCGCGCGACCCGACGAGCCGCTGCAGAGAGAGGTTCGCGTCGGTCGCGTCGAGGTGCGCCTGGAGCCGGGGAACTGGGAAGAGCTGCCGGTGGTCTGCGTCTTCGATGGGCGCCCGCTGCCGGAGGACGCGGAGGTGCTCGCCAGCCTTCTTCGCGGCTTTGCCGTTTTCGCCTGGTACGGCGGGTTCGCGGGCGCACGTGCTCCGCGAGGAACTCCCGGCAAGGATCGCTGGAGCGGTCGGGCGCACGGCATCCGCGTGGAGCTGCGGGACAACGAGCTTTGGGCCGTGATCGATCTCGGCACCTGCCCGCCGGCAGCGGTCGAGGCGCTCTGCACCGCACTCTGCGGCTATTGCGAGGAACGCGTCCCCCTCGCCTGCGTCCGCATCGGCGGAAAACCATAGAGGTCGGCTTCCGCGCACGGTTTGCGGTGGTTGGCGGTTGATCTGAGGATTCGTCGACGGCATATAGCTCCCCGATGCTCCAAGGCTTCCACCCCTCCGTCCGCACCTGGTTCGAGGCGCGCTACGGCACGCCGACGGAGCCGCAGGCGCTGGGCTGGCCCCGGATCCAGACTGGCGAAGACACCCTGATCGCGGCCCCGACCGGCTCGGGAAAGACGCTCGCCGCGTTCCTCGCCTGTCTCGACGCCATGATCCGCCAGGGCGACTCCCTGCCCGACGAGACCCAGGTGCTCTATGTCTCGCCGCTCAAGGCGCTCGCCAACGACGTCCGCATCAACCTGCTCGAGCCGCTCGCGGCGCTGCGGCGGCTGCCCGGCGTCCCGGAGATCCGCGCAGCCGTGCGCACCGGAGACACGCCGCAGGCCGAGCGGCAGGCGATGCTGCGCAAGCCTCCGCACATCCTGGTCACGACACCGGAGAGCTTCTACCTGCTGCTGACGAGCGGCAGCGGCCGCGGCGTGCTGGGCACCGTGCGGACCGTGATCGTCGACGAGATCCACGCGGTCGCCCGCGACAAGCGCGGCGCGCATCTGGCGATCTCGCTCGAGCGGCTGGACGCCCTCTGTGGGCACAGGTGCGTGCGGGTCGGCCTCTCCGCGACCCAGCGGCCCATCGAGGAGATCGGACGCTTCCTCACCGGGGGACGCCCGTGCGCGATCGTCGAGAGCGGGACGCGCCGTGCGCTCGATGTGCAGGTCGAGGTGCCGCGCGACGAGCTCAACGCCGTCGCTTCCAAGGAGCAGCGGGAGGAGACCTGCGAACGCGTGGCTGAGCTGATCCGCGAGCACCGGACCACGCTGGTGTTCGTGAACACGCGCAGGCATGTCGAACGCGTCGCGCATCAGCTCGCGCAGCGCCTCGGCGAGGACCAGGTCGTCGCGCACCACGGCAGCATGTCGCGGACCACGCGGTTCGCGGCGGAGGAGAAGCTCAAGCGCGGCCAGGTGCGCTGCGCGGTCGCCACCGCCTCGCTGGAGTTGGGGATCGACGTCGGAGCGGTCGACCTGGTCGTGCAGCTCGAGTCTCCGCGCAGCTTCTCGGTGGCCCTGCAGCGCATCGGCCGCGCCTCCCACCATCGGGGCGGCGTGCCGAAGGGCCGGCTCTTTCCGGCCACGCGCGATCAGCTGGTCGAGTGCGCGGCGCTGGTGCGCGGCATGCGAGCCGGCAATCTGGAATTGACCCGCATTCCGCAGTGGCCGCTCGACGTGCTCGCGCAGCAGCTGGTCGCCATGGCGGCCTGCGAGGACCTGGCGGAAGACGAGGCGTACGCGCTGGTGCGGCGCGCCTGGCCCTACCGCGAGCTTCCCCGCGCGGAGTTCGACGCCGTGATCGAGATGCACGCCGAGGGCGTGGCGCGGCGGGCGGGCCGGGCGCAGGGAGCGCGGCTGCACCGGGACGGCGTCCATCGGGTGGTGAAGGGGCGCAGGGGATCGCGCATCGCCGCGCTCACCAGCGGCGGGGCCATCCCGGAGACCGCGCAGTATGCCGTCATCGCCGAGCCCGAAGGCGTCGCCATCGGGCAGGTGGACGAGGATTGGGCCGTGGAGAGCATGGCCGGCGACATCTTCCTGCTCGGCAACGAGAGCTGGAAGATCCGCAGGGTGGAGGCGGGCCGGGTCCGGGTGGAGAACGCGCACGGAGCGCCTCCTTCGCTGCCGTTCTGGAACGGGGAGGCGCCTGGGCGGACGCCCGAGCTGTCCGAGGAAGTGTCGCGCTTGCGCGAGGAGATCGAGCCGCTGCTGGACGATCCTCCGCGTGCGCAGCAGTTCCTGCTGCGCGAGTGCGCGGTGCCGCAGGCCGGCGCGGAGCAGATCGTGCACTACTTGCTTGCCGGCCGGGATGCCCTGGGTGCGCTGCCGACCCAGCGCACCCTGGTCGCGGAGCGGTTCTTCGACGAGTCGGGCGGGATGCAGCTCGTGGTCCACGCCCCGTTCGGGGCGAAGCAGAACCGCGCCTTCGGTCTGGCGCTGCGCAAGCGGTTCTGCCGGACCTTCGATTTCGAGCTGCAGGCGGCGGCCACCGACGAAGGCATCCTGCTCTCGCTCGGCCCCCAGAACAGCTTTCCGCTCGAGTCCGTGTTCGACTTCCTCGCGCCGGGCACCATCGACGAGATGCTCACGCAGGCGGCGCTGCGAGCTCCCATGTGGGGGGTGCGCTGGCGCTGGAACGCGACCCGATCGCTCGCGGTGCTGCGCTCGCGGGCGGGGAAGAAGATCCCCTTCAACATCCTGCGCATGCGCACCGACGATCTGCTGGCGCAGGTGTTCCCCGCCCAGGCGCAGTGCCAGGAGCATGACACGGGCGCGATCGAGCCGCCCGATCACCCGCTCATCCGAGAGACGTTGCGCGATTGCCTCACCGAGGCGATGGACATCGAGGGGCTGCGCGCGCTGCTCGAGCGGATGGACCGGGGCGAGCTGCGCCTGCTCGCGCGCGATACGCCAGAGCCGTCGCCGCTCTCGCACGAGATCCTGAACTCCGCTCCGTACGCGTATCTGGACGACGCGCCGCTGGAGGAGCGGCGGTCGCGGGCAGTGCAACTGCGGCGCACGCTCGATCCGGGCGATGCCGCAGCCCTGGGAGCCCTGGACGCGGAGGCCATCGCCGAGGTGGTCGCGCAGGCCTCGCCGGATCTGCGCTCGGCGGAGGAGCTCCACGACCTGCTGCTCACCCTGGTGCTGCTGCCGCAGGCCGAGGCGGGCGCCTGGAAGCCATGGTTGGAGGAGCTGGCCGCTGCCGGCCGTGCCGTCCTGCGCGACGGGTTCTGGCGCGCGACCGAACGATCCGGCGCGGAGCTGCTCGATGCGGTCCGCGGCTGGATCGGGATCACCGGTCCCATCACTGCTCCCGAGCTCGCCGGCAAGCTCGGCGTTCCGGACGTGCAGGCAGAGCTGGCGGCGCTGGAGAACGATGGGCTGGTGCTGCGCGGACGCTATCGAGCCGGTGCGGCGGAGACGGAGTGGTGCGAGCGGACGCTGCTCTCGCGCATCCACGGCCTCACGCTGGGCCGCTTGCGCCGGGAGATCGAGCCCGCCACGACGCAGGACTTCCTCCGCTTCCTGTTCCGCTGGCAGCACGTCCAGCCCGGAGCCCAGCTCCACGGCGCGGGAGGGCTGGCGGAGATCGTTGGCCAGCTTCAGGGCTTCCAGGCCGCCGCCGGATCCTGGGAGAGCGACGTGCTGGCCTCTCGCATCTCCCGGTACGACCGCGCGCTGCTCGACCAGCTCTGCTTCTCCGGGGAGATCGCCTGGGGCCGTCTGGCCTGCGCGGACGACTCTCCGCGGCGCGCTCCGCCGGGGCGGGCGACGCCCATCGCGGTCGTCCGACGCGAGGACCTTCCTTGGCTGCTCGATGCCACCCGGGGCGGGTGCGAACCGCTGGGGGATCGGGCACGGCTGCTGCTCGCGTTGCTCGAGCAACGCGGCGCGCTCTTCCCCCACGAGCTCCGCGGGCAGACCGGTCTCTCGCCGCGCGAGCTGAACGAGGCGCTATGGGAGCTGGTCTCGGGGGGACGCGTGACCTGCGACGGATTCGGCGCGCTGCGCGGCTTGCTGGAGGGGAAGGCGCACGGCGCATCCGGCCGGTGGTCGCTCTTGCGCGCGTACGAGGCGGAGCAGCGCGAGCCGGAATGGCTGGACAAGCTCGCGCGGCAGTACCTGCGCCGGTACGGGATCGTCTTCCGCGATCTGCTCGCGCGCGAGCCGCGCTGCCCACCCTGGCGCGAGCTCCTGCAAGTCTACCGGCGGATGGAGGCCCGCGGAGAGATTCGCGGCGGCCGTTTCGCCCAGGCGTTCTCGGGCGAGCAGTTTGCCCTGCTGGAAGCGGTGGACGCGGTGCGCGCCGTGCGGAAGCTTCCCAAGGCCGGCGAAGAGCGCGTCACCGTGAGCGCCTGCGATCCGCTCAACCTCGTGGGCGTGCTCACGCCAGGTGCTCGCGTCCCGGCGATGCCGCAGAACCGCGTCGCGTACGTCGACGGCGTGCCCGAGGACGGGTCGGCGCTCCGGACTGCCTGAGCTAGAACCCATTCGTAAGCCGTGCGGGGCACGGTGTGCGCTCAAGCGTAGCCGCTATCCGGCCTTCGGCCGGCGCGGCTAGGGCGACTGCGTCTGCGATTGCGCCGCCGCTTCCTTCTTCTGCAGCTCGGCGATCTTCTTCGAGAGCCCCTCGAACACCTTCTCGAGCTCGTCGATCTTCCCTTCCAGCTTCCTCACGTCGTCGGAGGTGGGAATGTTCATCGCCGACAGCGCGCTGTGCGCGGCGCGCTCGGCCGTCGCCTTCACGTCCAGCGCCGCGCTCATCGTCTTCTGCAGCGCTCCCATGAACGTCTCGTTCTGCAGGAGCTGGGAAGCTAGCTTGCTCATGCGCTCTTCGCCCGTGGCGATCATCTTCTTCAGCACTTCGTTGTCGCGCAGCATCGGGTCGCTCCCGCGTTCTCGTGCGGGCAATCTACTGGCGTGCCGCACCATGTCAAGCCAGGTTGACGCTCCTGGGGGCGGCCACCAGTCGCGGCCGCCGAAGGCGGCTTAGCGACTGCGCTTGAGCGCAAACCCGTGTCAGCAGGGGCGTGAAATGTGTATTAGAGTCCCGCGGCCCATGCCGGCCCCCGTCGACCGCCGCCTCGTCGTGGTGACCGGGAAGGGCGGCACCGGCAAGAGCACCATCTCAGCGGCGGTCGCTCTTGCCGCTGCGAGGCGCGGCAAGAAGGTTCTGGTGTGCGAGGTGGTGGCGAAGGAACGGGTCGCCGATCTGTTCGGGCGGCCTCCCTCGGGCACCGAGATCCGCCAGCTCCTGCCCAACCTGTACAGCGTCCACGTCCGGCCGCGGGAAGCGATGCGCGAGTACGCGCTCATGATCCTCAAGTACGAGACGCTGTACCGGCTCGCCTTCGAGAACGCGGCCGCGCGCTACTTCCTCACCGCGGCGCCGTCGCTCGCCGAGATCGTCATGCTCGGCAAGGTGTTCTGGCATGCCGCGCGCGAGACGGAACGCGGCCGGCTCCGTTGGGACATGGTGGTCCTGGACGCGCCGGCGACCGGCCACGGCCTGACGTTTCTCAGCGTTCCGGAAGTCTTCCTGCGGCTCGTTTCCGAGGGCCCGCTGGCGCGCGACATGCGCCTGATGCAGGCCCTCCTCGCCGATCCGGAGCGCTGCAGCATCTGCATCGTCACGCTGCCCGAGGAGATGCCGGCGAACGAGGCGATCGAGCTGGATCGCGCGCTCCGCCAGCGGCAGTTTCCCGCCGGCCCGCTGTTCCTCAACGCCGCGTTCGAGTCGCGCTTCTCGCCGCAGGAGGTCGCCTCCGTGACGCGCGGCGGACCTCTCCTCACCGCGGCCGGAGAGGCCGCCGACAATCACGAGTCTCGCGCCGCGCTCTGCAGGCATTACGAGGGCGTCCTGCGCGATACCGTCCCTCGCCGCCTGGTGAAGGTCCCCTTCCTTTTCGAGCGCAATTTCGGCGCCCAGGCGATCGACAAGGTGTCGCACGCGATCGAGGGCGCGCTGTGAAGCCCCTCGAAGGTCGCAAGATCGTCTGCTGCGTGGGTTCCGGAGGGGTCGGCAAGACCACCACTGCCGCCGCCCTCGCGCTCAGCGCCGCCATGGAAGGCAAGCGCGCGCTGGTCCTGACCATCGACCCGGCCCGCCGCCTGGCGAACAGCCTGGGGCTCAAGGCGTTGGGGAACGCGGAGACCCTGATCGATCCGTCCCACCTCGCGGAGGCGAAACTGACCGTGCGCGGTGAGATGTGGGCGATGATGCTCAACCTGAAACGGAGCTGGGACGAGCTGGTGCGCCGCAATGCCCGCACCGCGGAGCAGGCCCAGGCCATCCTCGACAACAAGCTGTACCAGACGCTCTCCACGGCCATGGCCGGCAGCCTGGAGTACATCGCCATGGAGAAGGTTTTGGAGCTGTACTCGAGCGGCCGATTCGACGTCGTGGTGCTCGACACGCCGCCCACCAGCAACGCGCTCGACTTCCTGCACGCGCCCGACCGCGTCCTCGACGTCCTCGACAACAACGCCATGCGCATCGTGCTCGGACCCATGCTCAAGGCGGGCAGGTTCGGACTGCGCCTGCTCGCCGCCCCCTCCGGTCTGGTGCTGCGCACGCTGGCGCGCTTCACCGGCAGCGATTTCCTCCGGGACCTGGCCGCCTTCATGATGGCGTTCGAGGGCATGTACGAAGGATTCAAGGAGCGCGCCGCCAACGTGAAGGCGCTCCTCTCCTCGCCGCAGACCGGTTTCGTTCTCGTCACCAGCCCGAACCCTCTCACCACGCAGGAAGCGCTTTTCTTCCACCGCGCCCTGGAGAGGGACGGCATCCGCACCGCCGCGGTGGTGGTCAACCGGGTGCAGCGAGACCCGCGCCGGCATGGGGGCCCGGACAACCTCGCCGCGCTGAGGGAAGCGCTGCAACTCGCGCAGATCAAGGACGAGAACCGGCTGGCCGAACGGCTCTGCGAGACGCTCACCGAGCAGGCCATCCTCGCCGATCTGGACCGGCGCGAGGTCGAGCGGCTGCGGGACACGCTGCGGGGGGTCCCGCTGTTCACGGTGCCGCGCCTGCGGAAGGACGTGCACGATCTCGCCGGGCTGTGGCAGATCGGGGAGTACCTCGGAGGCGAATGATGCTGCACACCGCGACCATCGAGCTGCCTACTACCCGCAAGCAGGAGATGATCGACGTCACCAAGCGCATTCGCGCGGTGGTGGCCGCGAGCAACGTGCAGTCCGGCCTCTGCTCCATCTACTGCGGACACACCACCGGCGCGATCACGCTGAACGAGAACACCGACCCCGACGTGCAGACCGACATCCTCAACGCCCTGGAGCGCGCCGTGCCGCCCAACGAGAAGTACTACAAGCACGAGGAAGGCAACGCGCATGCGCACGCCAAGGCGGCCTTGCTCGGGTTCTCCGAGACCATTCCGGTGCAGGGCGGAAAGCTCGCGCTCGGGACCTGGCAGGCGATCTATTTCTGCGAGTTCGACGGGCCGCGGAACCGGAAGCTGGTCGTGACGGTGATGGGCTGAAGGGGACGATCTTTCGCGCCGGGTGAACGATGTCCCTGCTGCACGCGCGCGCCCTCTCGGTCCGCTACGGACCCAAGGTGCTCCTGGACGGAGCGAGCTTCGCGCTCGGCCACCACGACCGCGCCGGCCTGATCGGCCCGAACGGCAGCGGCAAGAGCACGTTGCTGAAGATCCTCGCCGGCCAGCTCGAGCCCGACGGAGGCGCCGTGCAGCTCGTCCGCAAGGCGCGCGCCGGATATCTGCCGCAGGAGCTTTCGGAGCTTCCCCCCGGATCGGTCCTCGACGGCGTGCTCGCCAGCGTCCCCGGGCGCTCATGGCTGCAGGCGCGGCTTGCCGCCGCGGAGGCGGCGCTGGCGCAGGCGGTGACGGAGGAAGAGCAGGTCGAGCTGGGTGGCGAACTCGCGGAATTGCACGAGCAGCTCGCACATCACGAGGAGCTCTACGGCCGGCACCGGGCAGAGGAGATCCTCGGCGGGCTCGGATTCGCGCGGCCGGAACTCCTGCGGCCCGCCTCCGAGCTGTCCGGAGGCTGGAAGATGCGCGCCGCGCTGGCGGCCCTGCTGCTGCAGGATCCGGAGTTGCTCTTGCTGGACGAGCCGACCAACCACCTCGACGTGCCCACGCTCGAGTGGTTCGACTCCTTTCTCCGCCGCTCGCGCAAGGCCCTGCTGCTCGTCTCGCACGACCGCGAGTTCCTCGATCGGCAGATCGATCGGGTGCTCTCGCTGGAGCCCGAAGGGCTGCGCGCCTATGCAGGAAACTACGAGCGCTACCTCGAGCTTCGCGCCGCGGAAGAAGAGCGCCTCGCGGCGCAGGCCGAGAAGCAGTCGCGGCGGCGGGCGCAGATGCAGGCCTTCATCGACCGGTTCCGCGCCAAGGCGACGAAGGCGCGGCAGGTGCAGAGCCGCGTCAGGCTGCTGGAGAAGGAAGAGATCGTGCAGGTGCGCGAGGAGCGCGCCACCGTGCGATTCCGCTTTCCCGAGGCGCCGCGCAGCGGGCGCGAGGTCGCCCGCCTGGAGCGGGTGTCCAAGTCCTACGGAGCCACGTCGGTCTTCCGGGACCTCTCCGCCCAGGTGTTGCGCGGCGACCGGACCGCGGTGATCGGCCTCAACGGCGCCGGCAAGACGACGCTGCTCAAGTTGCTGGCGGGCGAGATCGAGCCCGACGCGGGCACGGTAGTGCCCGGGCACAACCTGGTCACCGGGTATTTCGCGCAGCATCACACCGAGCGCCTGGACGCGGAGCGGACCATCCTCGAGGAGGTCCACGGGCTGGTCCCCACGCAGCCGCAGAGCTGGGTCCGCGGCGTGCTCGGTTCCTTCCTCTTCTCCGGCGACGAGGTGGACAAGCGCATCGGCGTCCTCTCCGGCGGCGAGCGCGCCCGGGTCGCGCTCGCGCGGCTGCTGGTCGTGCCTTCCAACTTCCTCCTCATGGACGAGCCCACCAACCACCTGGACCTCGACTCGTCCGAGGCGCTGATCGACGCGCTCACCAGGTACGAGGGGACGCTGCTGTTCGTCTCCCACAACCGCAGCTTCGTGAACGGGCTGGCTACCCGGATCTGGGAGGTGCGCGACGGCGGCATCGACGCGCAGCCCGGCGATCTCGACGACTGGTCGCGCCGCCGGGCCGAGCAGACGGCCAGCGAGGTCCAGGCCGGATCTTCCCGGCCGGCTCCCCAGGGCGTGCAGGCCAGGCGCGAACGCGCGCTCCAGCGCGAGCAGCGCGACAAGGTCCTGGGCCCGATCAAGCGCGCCGTGGCCGAGCTGGAGCAGCGCATCGCTCAGCTGGAGCAGGAGAAGAAGGCGGCGGAAGCGCAGCTCGCCGATCCGGCGCTCTTCTCCGATCCGGCCCGCAGCACGCCGCTGATCACCGCTTACCGCGACGCCTCGCGCAAGCTCGAGGAGCTCTACGCGCGCTGGGAGCACAAGAGCGAGGAGCTCGCCGCGGCCGAGTCGCGTCTCTCCTGAGGGGCGTCGCGGTCCGGTCCCACCGCGGCGCCGGAGCTCGCACCCGGGCGTCTCGCAGGAGACGTCACCGCACCGGTAGGAAATTCCGCCGTGCGCGGCGCGCACCTATACTGTCTGCCGATGAAACGCGCGATCCTCTGGCTCTTCGCTCTCGGATTGATCGCGGCCGTGGCCGTCGTCGGTTGGCGAGTCGTCGACGAGCGCCGGTTCGCTGCGACGCGCTTCGGCGAAGGATCGCGCACGGTGAACATCCCGCCGGGAACGGGACCGCACGCGCTCGCCAGGCTGCTCGCGGACGCGCGCGTGGTTTCCGACGCGAATCGCTTCTTCACGCACCTGCGCTGGTTCCGCCGGGACGCCCACACCAAGGCCGGCGAGTACCAGTTCGACGGCGCCCTGCTCCCAGACGAGGTGATCGGCAAGCTCGTGCGCGGCGAGGTGAAGCTGTATCGGTTCACTGCCGCGGAAGGGCTTCGCGCCGACGAGATCGCGCCGATCGTGGCTGCGACCGGCCTTTGCGCCGGGGCGGACTTCCTCAAGCTCGTGCGCGATCCTCTCTCGCCGAAGAAGTACGGCGTGCCCGGGCCGTCGCTCGAGGGCTATCTCTTTCCGGACACGTACTCGCTGCCCCGCACGGCGGGGTGCGCGGCCATCGTGCAGGCGATGGTCTCGCGCTTCCAGAAGGCGTGGCAGCACGCGGAAGCGCAGCGCCTCGAATCGGTGCGCCTGGACGAGCTGCAGGGCGTGACGCTCGCCAGCATCATCGAGAAGGAGACGGGAAGGCCGGAGGAGCGGGCGCGCATCTCCTGCGTCTTCCACAACCGCTTGAAGAAGGGGATGCGGCTCCAGACCGACCCGACGGTGGTCTATGCCCTGTTGCTCTCGCACGACTACAAGTGGGACCACAACATCCACAAGGGCGATCTTTCCATTGCGCATCCCTACAACACGTATTTCGTCAAGGGCCTGCCGCCCGGACCGATCGCGAACCCCGGACAGGCTGCGCTGGAGGCTGCGCTGCACCCGATGCCGTGCGACGATCTCTTCTTCGTCTCGCGGAACGACCACACGCACGTGTTCTGCCCGGACCTCAAGTGCCACGAAGCGAACGTGCGCAAGTTCCAGGTCGACTACTTCCACAGGCGCCGGGGCTAGCCCTTACCTGATCACCTCGGCGCCGGCCGGAATCTTCCCCGAGAGGTTCAGCTCCTCCACCGTCCGCGCGTTGACGTAGAGCTTGCCCGGCGCGAACCGCAGCGGGATCGCGCCATGTCTCGCCTCGCCGGCCACCCTGGCCGCTTCGCGGCCGATCGCCTCGAAGTCCGCGGCCACCGCCAGCGCCGCGCCGACCTTCGCCATCCCTTCCAGGAACCCGATCAGCGGGATCTTCCTCTGGAGGCAAGCGGCGACGAGATACTTCGCCACGTCCGGGCGCGCGAATCTGGCGTCGGCGAGCAGCCAGACGGCATCCGCTCCGGCGGCCAGCTCCGGGAACGTCTTGTCCAGGCCGGTCAGGTCAGGCATCGCGCGCGCGTCCAATGTCACTCCGTGCCGCGCGGCCGCAGCCTGCGCTTCCGAGAGCACGGGCGGCGCTCCCGGAGGATGCAGGACGAGGACCCGGCGCACGGACGGCGCGAGCGCCTTCAGGGCCGCGAGCGCGTCTGCGGGACGGGCCTCCATCGGCACGCCTCCGATCGCATGCCGTCCGGAAAGGTCGGGATTGAGGACTGCCGCGAGCACCACCGCGAACGTGCCGGGCGCGTTGCGCGCCAGCTCGAACGCCTTGGACCCGACGGCCACGACCACGTCGCCTTCCTGCACGGCGGGAGGCGCCGGACCGATCTCGACGGTGCGCGCGTCCGGCCGGGCGCGTTGAAACGCGCTCGCCACCTGCGCGTATTGCGGCACTTCCGCCTGCGTGAGCAGGATCAGTTCGGCCCGCGCCGCGGCGGGCAGCAGAGCGAGCGCGACGGCTCCCAGCACCGCCGTGCGGTAGCGCTCGACGAGGGCCCGCATCCGCGCGCTGTGCTCACGGATGGAGCGCGAGGCGCCCTCCAGCCGCCCGATCCCCGCGGCGCCTTCCTCCGCGCTGCGGGCGATCCTCTGCACCGCGCCGGTGATCCGGCCCACGCCCTCCGCCTGCTCGCGCGTGCCGTTCGCGATCTCGGTCGCTGCCCGCGAGGAGCGCACGATCGCATCCGAAAGGCGCTGGATGGACTCGCCCGCCCGGCCGGCAACGGCGCGCCCTGCGTCGGCCCGGCGGTGTCCCTCCTCGACCACCGCGGTTGCCTGCTCGATGGCGCGGAGGATCTGGGCGAGGATCTCCTGCACCTGGGCGGTGGAATGCTGGGAACGGTCGGCCAGCGCGCGGACCTCGTGCGCGATGACGGTGAAGCCGGTGGCCGCGGCGCCGGACTTGCTCGAGACGATCGCGGCGTTGAGGGCCAGCATCTTCGATTCGGCCGCCAGGTCGCGCACCGCATCGATGATCCGTCCGACCTGGCGGGTGCGCTCCACCAGGTCGTGCAGCATCCGCGTGTTCGCGTCGATCTGCTCGCCCAGCTCGCTCACGGCCCGGACGGCGTGCTCGATCGACTCTTCGCCTTCGCGGGAGCTGTCGGCGCTGGACGCCGCCAGGTCGAGCACCGCCTGCGCATTGCTCTGCGCCCTGACGAAGCGCTCCCGCAGGTCGTCCATCGTCCGCTCCGTTTCGGCCGCGCTGGCCGCCTGGGCGCGGGAGTGCTCGAGCTGGCGGGTCGCGCCGTCGAACACCTCCTCCGAAGTCGATTCCAGGGCCACCGCCGCGTCGCGCATCTCCGCCACCACCGCGCGCGTGTTGTCGCGCAGCTCCAACAGCGCCCCCGCAAGCCGGCCGACCTCGTCCTCCGCCTCGTCGGTGAGATAGGCCGCCAGATCTCCCGCTGCGAGCTGCTCAGCAAAGCGAACCATGCGGCGCAGGCGCCTCGAGAGCAGCGCGAAGAACGCGCCGAACGTCGCGACCAGGACGACGCCGCTCGCGGCCACCATCGCGAACGTCTGGCGCGCAACGGCTCCAGAGAGCTGATCGGTCCGGATGCCCATCACCAGGGTTCCGAGAGCGGCGCTCTGCTCGCCGGGCAGCCCCATCCCGCTGTCCCGGTCAGATGTCACGCGGCGGGTGAAACGGCTGGTGGACTCATCGGAGCGCGCCGATTCGCCGCCCAGGTCGTGATTCGACAGGGCGCGCTCGGATACTCCGCGGGACGCCGAGGCGATGACCTTCCCCTTCTCTTCCACTGCGCCGAGATAGGCGATGTCGCTGTTCGAACCGAGGACCTGTCCGAGGACTTCCTCGGTCGCCCTGGCGTCGTGGAGCGAGAGCGCCAGCCGCAGGTCCTGGTGGCGATCGAGCATCTGCAGCATCGAGGTACCGCGGCGCTCGACTTCCACGCGGAAGCGGTTCGACTGGATCCGGGCGAAAACGCTGCCGACCACCGCCGACGTGAGGGCCAGCCCGGTGAGGAGAAGGGCGATGGCGCGCGCGATCAGCGATGTCCACCACTGCCGCATCAGGGGACGGCGAGGTCGTACGCCAGCCTCACCATGAACTCGCGCCCGGGGCCGGGCAGCGGCGCGTGGCCGGCGTTGTACGGCTGCGCGTAGCGGAAGTCGGAATCGAGCAGGTTGTGCACGCCGGCGGAGAGCTCGAGGCCCTTGACCCCGACGTCGCGGGCGCGCACCAGCAAGTCCACCAGCGCCGCGGCCTGCAGCGAGCCGATCACCGGGTTGCCGTCAGCGTCTACGCTCAGCGCGGCGTCGCGCCTGCTGAACCAGGCGAGCGCACCATTCAGGCTGAGCCGGGGATGGATCTGCAGCGTGGCGCGCGCGGAGATCTTGTGCGAGGGCAGCCCGAGCACGCGCGAGGGATCGGGTCCGCGGTACAGATCCACCTGGTTCTTTCCGGCGGTCGTGTAGAGCGCGTAGCCGATCACCAGCGAGCCGCGCGCGCCATCGAGGCGGAGCTCCGCCTCCGCGCCGCGCGAGCCCGTACGGCCCGCGTTCAGGTATGCCTCCTGGTTGGTCGCCGGATCGACGGTGTAGACGATCGGATCGCGCAGCGTGAGGTCGTACGCGTTGACCGTCGCGAACACGCCCTCGGCGACGCGCATGCCCGCTTCCGCTTCGACGATCGTGGTCCTCTCCGGGGTGAGGTTCCCGCCGCCCAGGGAGATGTTCTCGATGCCGGGTGCGCGAAAGGCCCTGCTGTAGAGCAGCTTGAAATGGACCGGGTCGAAGACCTTGGTGAGCGCCAGGCGCGGCACGAAGGAGTCGCCGACCAGGCTGTGGTGCTCGAACCGCGCGCCGGCGAGAAGGTTGGCCACCGGCGTTCGCCAGCCCAGCTCGGAGAACGCCGCCACGTTCTCGTAGGAGACGCGCGTGCTGGTTCCGAACAGGGTCTGTGAGCCTACCAGCTCGGAGTCGTTGAGCCGGGCTCGATCGACGTAGGCGTCGACGCCTGCTGCCACGTTCACGTCCTGCGTCGCATCCCATGCCGCCGTGACCCGGCCCGTGTATCTCTCCGCGGTCTTGTCGTAATAGAGCGAGGAGGACTTGTCGGCGTCGCGCCACGGGAGCTGCCGCTTGTAGTGGAGCTCCGGCGTGATGCGCAGCGAATCGGACAGCTTCCAGTCGTAGGCGAGCTCCCCGAAGAAGGAGATGAACTCGAGCCTGGCGGGCGGCGAGGCGTCGCCGTAGCCGTCCACGGTGTTGAGCTCGAGCCGGTGGTAGATGGCGCGCAGGCGCAGGCCTTTGTACTCCGCGGCGAAGTTCAGGTAGCCCGGCTGCAGGCGTGAGTTGCCGCCGGTCATCGAGGCCTGGTTTCCCAGCAGATCGCGGTAGATGCCGTCGCTGCGATTGCCCTGGCCGAAGTAGCCGGAGACGCTCGCCGACACCCCTTCGTCGAACGAGGTGCCGGCCGCGAGCGAAATGCCGCGATGGCCATAGCCGTGCGCCATCTGCCCGTACACCACGCTGGCCGAGACCCCCTTGAGATCCTGAGCGGTGCGGGTCTGCACGTTGATCACGGCGAGCTCGGCATTGCCGCCGTAACGGGCGGAGCCCGCACCCCGGATGATCTCGATACTCTGGATCTGGTCCACCGGAAGCTCGTGGCCGAGCTGCAGCGTGGAGTAGAGCGTCTCGTTCATCTCCTGACCGTCGAGGAGCAGGAGGATCTTTCCCTCGTGTCCCCAGACGCCGCGGAACCCCACGTCGACGGCGCCCTCCACGTCCACCGCGGGTGCGAAACCGGGAACGAGCTGGAGCACGTCGAGCAGATCGCGCGCGCCGGACGCGAGGATCTCTTCGCGCGAGAGCAGGGTGAGGATGCCGGGGCTGTCGCGCAAGGTGGCCGGCCGCACGGAAGCCACCGTCGTTTCCTGCTTGAGCCGGGCGTCCGCTTCGAAGAGCTCCAGCTCGGACTGACCGCGCGCAGCCGCGCCGTAGAGGAGCAGCGCCGCGACGCCGAGCGGCGCAAACCGGTTGCGGTGCATGGTCGTCCTCCCCCTTTGCCGACTGGCTTCAGGAGAGAGCGGGCGGCGGTGGGCGGCAACTATTTGGCGTCAGGGACTGGTAGGGCTCGGTGGGCAGCTGCGGTATACGGTGGCAGATGTGTAGCGCTGCGCTGCGCAGAAGCGCAGACCGCGGAAGTCGAATCGATCGCGAGTGAAGTCGCCGAGCGGCCCGCGGACGATCAGCACGGCGAACGCAGGCGTGTGGCGCGCGAGGCGCTCCTCGAAATCCTCCTTCCAGGAGACGCGTATCCAGCGCTCCTCGGGGAGGCTGGCGGCAAACGCGAGCGTGATGTCCAGGTAGTACGGACTCCCGTCGAGCAGGATCGGGTCGGAGGGAGCCGTGTTTGCTGCGAGCCAGTGTGCCGCCTCGGCGATGCCGGGCGGGAGCGAGCCGATGGGCGCGAGCGGGCGCGCCCACTCCGCTGCGGCACCGGTGCGGTTCCAGCAGAGCGCTGCCAGGACCAGCGGAGTGGCCGCGGCAGCCGCGGCCGACAGCGCGCGCAGGGGCCCGCGCAAGAGCGCCATCGCATCGTGCGCGAACACCAGCGAAAGAGCGGCGGCGACCAGCGTGAATCGCGCCATGGGGCGGAAGTCGAGCAACGCCGCCGCGCGGAACGTGAACCAGGCGGCGGGGAGCCAGGCGATGGCGACGAGCTCCCATCCGGTCTCCCGCCGCCAGGCGGCTCGCGCAGAGCCCCAGAGGGCGAACAGCCCGAGGACGGGCGTGGCGACGATGCAGACCGCAGCGGGCCAGTAGAGGAGGCCCTCGAGGCGCGCGCGCACCGGCCCGGACGAGTCCAGCGCCATCCGCGCGAGCATCGCGTGATCGCGATCGATGTGGTGGAGGGGAGCGACCGGGTCGCCGGTCCAGCGCGTATTCACCCACAGCCAGAACAGGGCGGGGGCCGCGGCGACCGCGCAGTACCCCAGCGCGCGCGGAACGTCGCGCGTCCGCACGAGCAGCAAAGCCCCGAAGAGCGGCACGTACATCCATCCGTCGTACCGGACGAGCCCCGCCGCGCCGAGGAGCACGGCGGAGAGCAGGGCCTTTTCGCGCAGCGCGAGCAGCAGCGCCCCGAGCAGCAAGGCCAGGAAGAGCGCCTCGCTCGCGCCGGTCGCGCTCGCCTGGATGTGGAGGGGAGAGAGCGCGAGCCCGAAGGCGGCCCAGAAGCCCGCCTCCCGGCCCCGCTCGCGCTCGGCGACGCGGTAGAGCAGCCAGACGCCCACAAGGCCGCTGGCGAGCGAGAGGAGCCGCGCCGCCACGACGCGGTCGCCCAGCAGACGCACGAGCCCGCCGACGAGAGTGAGGTGCAGCGGCCCATACTGGTACGTTTCCAGGTATCCGTGCCACAGGTGCGGGGCTTGCGCCCACCGCTGCGCCAGCTCGATTCGCACCGGCGCGTCGCCGTAATGCTCGTATCCAAAGAGCACCGGCAGGGCGCGCGCGGCGAGCGCGATCACGAGCGCGACGGGCAGCGGCCGCTTCAAGACTGGAGGTGAACAAAGTTGTGCACGGCGCAGTCCAGCTTTATGCAGTCTATGTGGGCTGCGGCCGGGCCGGGAAGCGATGTCGCCCGTCGAGCGGTTTCAATGGGGCGCATTGCAGGGGCCCAGGTTGCAGCGCTAGGTTGAATCGTTTCCACGCGCCCTCGGGCGCCAGAGGGGATGAGGGAAGATGCCGACGCTCCGCGAATCCGGCGACATGGGTCTGGTCTCACGAATCGCCGCGCTGCAGGACAAGACGAGCTTCAAGGAGCTCCACTGGGACGGGACGTTCGAGGATTACCTGAAGATCGTGCGCGAGAACCCGCGCGTGACACGCACCGCCTTCCAGCGCATCTACGACATGATCCTCAGCCACGGCAAGACGGAGTACATCGACAACAAGAAGCGGCTCATCCGCTACCACTTCTTCCACGACGAGCCGAACGGCGGCCGTGACGCGGTGTACGGCCTGGACGTGCCGCTCATGAAGCTGGTCAACGTCTTCAAGAGCGCCGCCCAGGGATACGGGACGGAGAAGCGCGTCATCCTGCTGCACGGGCCGGTCGGGTCGTCGAAGAGCACCATCGTCCGGCTGCTCAAGAAGGGGCTGGAGGAGTACTCCCGCACGCCGGAGGGCGCGCTCTACACCTTCGCCTGGGTGCTGGAGAAGAAGCGCGAGGACGGCACCATCCACCGCGAGGTCTTCAATTCCCCCATGAACGAGGACCCGCTGCTCCTCATCCCCGAGGATTGGCGCGAGAAGGTGTTCGCCGATCTCGCTTCGCCGGACGCGGGTTTCCAGGTCCCGGTGCGCGGTGACCTCTGCCCGGCCTCGCGGCTGATCTTCCGCGAGCTGATGACCGAGTACAAGGGCGACTTCGCCAAGGTGATGTCGCTCGTGCGGGTCCGGCGCCTGCTGCTCAGCGAGAAGGACCGCGTCGGCATCGGCACCTTCCAGCCGAAGGACGAGAAGAACCAGGACTCGACCGAGCTGACCGGCGACGTGAACTACCGCAAGATCGCCGAGTACGGCTCGGACTCCGATCCCCGCGCCTTCAACTTCGACGGCGAGTTCAACATCGCCAACCGCGGCATCATCGAGTTCGTCGAGGTGCTCAAGCTCGACGTGGCCTTCCTCTACGATCTGCTCGGCGCCTCGCAGGAGCACCGGATCAAGCCGAAGAAATTCCCGCAGACCGACATCGACGAGGTGATCATCGGGCACACCAACGAGCCCGAGTACAAGAAGCTGCAGAACAACGAGTTCATGGAAGCGCTGCGCGACCGCACGGTGAAGATCGACATCCCCTACATCACCAAGCTCAACGAGGAAGTGAAGATCTACGAGAAGGATTACAACTCGCACAAGATCCGCGGAAAGCACATCGCGCCGCACACGCTGGAGATGGCGGCGATGTGGGCGGTGCTCACGCGCCTCGAGGAGCCGAAGAAGCACAACCTGACGCTCTTGCAGAAGCTCAAGCTCTACAACGGCAAGACGCTGCCCGGCTTCACCGAGGACAACATCAAGGA